>JBCCHQ010000009.1:0-72179 GCA_039028735.1 Planctomycetota bacterium
GCTTCCTGCAGGTGCGGTTGGACGTACAATCAGGTACGCAGTGCGGTGGGCGCACTGCAGAAGCTAGAACCGTTAGGCGCACAATGTCCACAGAGGCCGAGAGCTTGCATAGGGCAATTCGCTCGGCCTTCGAGCACGCACAACCTCCGAAAGTTGTCACTACCTGCACCTGCGAAGATTGTCACAGTGTCAGCTTCGACTTCGTCGGCCAGCGCTGGACAGACCTGCCCGCAGCGCTTCTGCGCCGACATGCTGCAGATCTCTGCCTTCTGGAGGACGAAGCGTTCGCCCACTATCTGCCTGCGTACCTAATCGCCGGCCTGAGTGACCACGGCGAAGGGTTCGTTAGCTCGGCATGCATCAGCCTCGAATCTCGATCGAACCTCGACTTGCTCGACAGCGCTCAGAATCAGGCGGTAGTGAGCTGGCTTCGCTACCATGGCCAGAATTGCACGCCGCTTGTGGCATCTTTGGCCAGGCGCGTCTTGAACGAATGGCAACAGCTGGGCGACGGTGGCGCCTAACAACACGCGCGATTGGACGTACACTGTTTCTACGCCGCGCGACTGGCGCGCTGCAGAAGCTAGAACCGTTAGCTGGAAGCAGATTCCAATGGATCGCGAGGCTCGACGAACATTTGCCATAGCCCTGCGAAAGTTCTTTGCGCGTCTCACCACCCAGAACCAGTTCGAAGAGGTTGCCTACGCCGTCTCGTGGCAAGACCCGGCTGTTCAATACATGCTCAACTGCGTTTGGACGCTCTACAGTGATGGCCGACCCGAGAGACTCGACCGCCAGGTGTGTGACGCGTGGCGACCCGAGGTCGCAAGGTGGGTCCTGTTTCTTCACAGCGACCTCGAGTACTCGTGGCCCCCGGGAAACAACTTCCGCTGTCCTCTCATCGACTGGCCTCTCAATCTGCTCACGCTGGGTTGGTGGGAACGCCGCGAGCGGGAGCGTGTTGCCGCCTGGGAACGTAGCGGCGATGTCAACGTCTGGCCGTTTCTTAGTTCGGACGAGCTCGCCGCTGCTGCCAAGGATCACCCCTTCGCGGCAGGCTCCAGCTAGCAACCGCTGTCTGCAGACGCGATTGCACGTACACTGTCATCTACGCTAGTGCGACTGGCGCACTGCAGAAGCTAGAACCGTTGGGCGGCACAAGTGAAGCGCAAGATGCTGTGGGGCGTCGTCTCTTTCGCAGCAGTCATCGCTATCCTCGTTGTATTGCCGCTCATCGTGCCGATCTACGTTCCGTGGTCTGCCATCAACTGCAGGTACGAAGACGTCAACATCGTGAGCGGACACGCGCGTTACTCGCGGAGCTGGTGGTACATCGTGGTGTCCGAGCGCATCGAGGAAACTGCCCTATCAACGGCGCTGAACAGCAGTCTGCCCGACCCGTCGGCGTGGCGTCGCGCCAACCTCTTTGATGGCCGGCGGCCAAACTCTCCCCACTACCGTTTCCACAGCGCTCTCAGCCAGATTCAAGAGTTCGACATGCTCACCTGGGCTGGAAACTTGGACTCGCAAGAGAAGCAGAAGCTAGCAAAGCAGATCATCGCTGCTTGGCAGCGGCACAATGGTGACGCCGGCGCGAACCCGATCTTCTCTCAGCTCACCCGCCAATTGGACGCAGCGGGGGTGTTCGACAGGCCACGCTAGCGCAGCCCCCCCAACAACCGCTTTCTACCGAACGCTGGGGGCTCTATCCTGGTTATGCGCGACGCGACTGGCGCGTCGGCACAAGCTAGAACCATTTGGGCGGATCGAATGAGCTGGGCCAAGTACGCGAAGGAGGGGCTGCGTCGCGGCGAGACCGTGCAGGTCCGTCCGCGTGGTCACTCGATGAAGGGCAAGGTCAACGACGGCGCAACTGTGACCCTTGCCCCCTGCGATCCGGCCACCCTCAAGGTTGGCGACATCGTCTTGGTCCGAGTGTCTGGCAACGACTACCTCCACCTGGTCAAGGCGATCGACGGGAAGCGCTTCCAGATCGGCAACAATCGTGGTGGCATCAACGGTTGGGTTGGGCCGAGTGCCGTTTACGGGATTGCCACTGAAGTTGCGAACTAGCCCACTCAACAATCGCTCTCTGCAGGTGCGATGGGACGTACAATCAGCTACGCGGTGTGGTGAGCGCGCCACAGAAGCTAGAAACGTTGGGCGGACAATGGATCTCGACGCAATCGCCAACGGACTCGCCACGTTTGATCAGGAGTGCAGCGAGCTGCAGATCGGCTCTCATCGTGTCGTGCGATATACGCTCTCAGTGCCCGCATTCACGTTCGAGTCAGTCTTGATGCCCCTTCGGTCTGGCACCGTTGTCCAACTCATCGCGCGTGACAGTTTCGACGGTCGACTCGCGGAGTTTCTACTCGATCAGTGTGCTGGCCTCGCCGAGGCCCCTGACTCGACCACACTGACTGTCCATACGAGCAAGTTTCCCACACCATGGCAGTTCGACACTGTGGTTGTTGCGCCACCCTCAGCGGCAAATCGCTTCGAACATCAGTCGGAGTCCCTGAACCGCGTGACGTACTGGTGTATTCCAGCATTCACGGGTGAGTTTGCGCACGGCGACAACCCTGACCAGTTTCGTCACCAGGTTGGGCGCAAAGACGGTTGGCGCCTCCCGGTCACACGCTGGGATCGCTCGCCAAAAACCGAGCGCTCGTATGACTAGCGAAATGCCGCCCCTCAACCGCTTTGTGCCGTGCGCGGTTACCCGTATCCTGGCTTACGCGCGGCGCGACTGGCGCGTCGGCAGAAGCTAGAACCGTTGGGCGGACAAGTTGCTCGACTTTGCAAAGTACAAGACTCCGCTCGTTCTGAAACGCTATTTGGTTCCGTTTGGGCTGCTGGCTCTGTGCGTCGCGGTTGTGCTGCCAGCTACAGCCTTGGCGTTTCACACGGTTGGCGAGGTCCGGCAGTTTCCGTACTTCTTTTTCGTCGTGCTTCTTATGGTGTCCGCGATGCTAATCTTGCCTCTTCCCAGGCAGAGCGCGGTCTTTGCTGCAGTTGTCACGCTACTGTTCACCGTGACGTTGCTTCCGGTACAGGTGCAACTCGGGGTACGTCTCTACCGTCTCAAAGCCGAAGTCCGCGCAATCGTTGATCACCTCGACAACGCCGTCGCATCAGACGGTGCGGCGCCGAAGGATCTATCGAAATACACTTTTGCGTCGCCCGACCTACAAGATCACGTTCGATACTACGCGAGGGGTGGCAGGCACTACTACGTCTCTTTCTGGGTCGTCGATTCCCACATCTCTCATTGGTATGACTCAACGTCGGGCTGGGGCTACTATCCGGACTAGCGGTAGCTACCGCCCGACAACGGCTTTCTGCACGATTGAACGTACAATCAACCACGTAGCGTGGGCTAATCGGCACAGCTACAAACATGAGGCGGGCTATGGCGCATGCCTGACTACGAAGACGACAAACAGGGATTGGTTCGCGAGCTATTCCGCGCCGCCCGAAACATCAGCATGCTCCGCAAGAGTGACAACGATGACTTCACCGCTGAGGACGAAGCGGAATGGAACGCCGGCCTTGACGCTTTGAGTCGCGCGGTGTTGGCTTACGGCTCCAAGACACCCGAGAACTTGGCCCTTAGCGAATCCTTCGGCGTTTGGTGGTCTGACGACGACGAGCGTGAGATCACCGTCGAAAACTTCTGCGTTGCCGAAGTCATGAATTGCGCAGAGAGCAGCACGATTCCGGAGAACATTTCGACTGAGCTGCCCGGCGTCACTCAACGGCAGTGGCAGGACGCAACGCGCTTTGCAACTCTTGTCCTCTCTTCGCTGCAGAACTGCGGGCCCTGGCTGCAGCAGGCCCGCGACTTCATAGAGGCCGCGCGCAGGGTCAGCGCGCTTCCCCGCGATTTCGACGAGGTCGAGCGGGAAGCCTGCCTCGCTGCTTTGCGGAATGCCGTGCTCGTTGTCGGCTCGGAGACGGAGTGCAACCTGGCACTCTGCGAATCTCTGACTACGAGCGTGGCCGAGAACGGCAGACACGAAGTCGCTGTGGGAGGCTACTCTGTGGTAGACATCGTTGCATGTGCCCAAAGCAGCTCGATTCCCGACTATGTAGCAGACTATCTGCCTGGCATCCCGCAATGTGCCTGGGAGAACGGGATGCGCTTTGCGACTCTTGTTCTCACGGCTTTGAGGGAGTAAGGCCGCCCAACAACGGCTTTCTGCAGGTGCGATTGAACGTACAATCGGTCACGCGGTGCGGTGGGCGCACTTGCTGAACCAGAACCTTTGGGGCAACATGCTGCCAGACGCGACCATGGCGGAAGGATTTGCGCTCGCGCTCGAGCGTGGGCTGGTTTCCCCCGACGACATCGTCGCCTGGGCGGACTCACGGGTTGCCGAGCAAGAGCACCCGCATCACACAGTCATCGACGTATCGCTGCTGTCCGCAGACACGTCCCGCATGCTTGCCAAGCTGCGCGAAGTGCCTGGTGTCCGCGATCACTCTCAGGCATAGCGGCTGCTGTTCGCCCACATGAGTCACGCGTTAGCTGAGGATCCGGATACGAGGCAGCGCATTACGCGCGCTCTGTTTCACATGGCCGTGGCTGGCGACGCACCCGACAAGGAAGCAGAGGCGTTCATGTTCTGGGTCGACGATGCTCTGGATCTTGCAGAGGGCGGCTACCACGGAGACCCAGACACCATCCAGATTCAACTCTCTGAGTTTCTGGATCGGCACGCGGCGCCCTAACAAGCGCTTTCTACCGATCGCGATGACGCGTATCCTGCCGGATACCCGACGCGGAGTGCGCGTCGGTACAAGCGATCACCGTTAGGCGCACGTAAGCTATGAGTGACTGGTTGGCGTTCATCGAATCAGTGCCTTGGTTTGTCGATCCTGGTGCTGATGTTCAGATCTCTGAGCCTCGTCAGGGGCAACGCTTGCCGTCGGATCTGGATAGCACGTTCGCGCCGCTATCGAGCTTGCTAGCCAAGGCCCGGGTGACGCCCGTATGCGTTGCCGGTGCCTGCTACCAACTCTATTCTTGGCAATCCAGAGACGGTTGCCGCACTGGCTGGCTCTGCTTGCCGCCGGTCAAGAACCCTCCTGATCAGCTGCAGCGTCTTCACGTCGACCTACTTCGGTCGTTTGGGGGAATCATCGAGCGATTCAACGAACCCGAAGATACATGGCTCCTCAACACCAACGAGTCGCTGACGGTACGGGAGGCATCCCAGGACGCTCGTTTTCTTGCCGACTATAGCTGGGCATTCGACGAGGCCGGACTCGAGTTACCGATTGACCCAACCGAATACTATTCGATCTCTCGTGAAGCGAACGGCAACACCACGCTCTGCCACTGCGAGACAGGAAACATCATCTTGTTTGCGCCGGATCACTCCTTTGATTTCGTTGTGCCGCTGGCCGGTTGTCCCGAATACACCCTGTACCAGCTAGACGGCATCACTACGTTGCGTGACTGGGTGTGCACCGTGGCCGAGCAGTGGCTGGGGCACGTCGTGTCCACGTAGCCCGCGTATCACCGCTGTCGACCGTTTCGCCAGGGGATGAACGCGTCGACCGAAGCGGAGACAGATTGGACGAAACAATGGAGGTACCTGCGCTGAAGGACGAGACCCGAGAGCACCCGATTGCCTCCTCGTGGCGACCCGTTCTCAAGGAAGTTGTTACAGCCTTGGCGCAGGGAGACTTCCAACTGAGCTCCGGCGTGCCAGGTGTTGTGCCGATCGCTCCTGAGACCGCAACTCAAATGGAAGACTACCTCGCAGACTACGGAGAGACGCTGGTCGAGTTACCAGACGACACCTGGGCAACCTCGGTCGCGCAGTGGATGGGCACGCATTGGGAGGTGCTCGTCGATCTGTGGACCGCGGGCGAAGGGGCAAGCGATCTCGTTCTTGGGGCCCGAGTGCACGAGTCGGCGAACGGCCACGTCGTTGAACTTCAGATGATCTACGTGCCCTAGTGCGACCTTGGCGCGGCGAGTACCCTACCGAAAACACCATCCTCTGCGACGCCTGCACCGGCAGAATGCGATCGCGTTCAAGGAACGGAAGGATATTCCATTGCAGCTCGAGCTCTCCACGCAACGCCTGTCGCTGCGCCCACTGCGCCTGGACAGCCTGGCAGCGCTCCACTCGCTTTGGACCGCGGAGAACGTGCGCCGGTACCTGTGGGATGGAGAAGTGATTCCGCTGGAGCAGACCCGCGAGATCCTCGAGAAAAACTGCGAGCTGTTTGAGCAGGCTGGCTTCGGGATCTGGGGTGTCCGCGAGCACGGCTCCGACGCCTTGCTGGGCTTCACAGGGTACTGGCACTTCCGCACTCCCCCATCGTTGGAACTACTCTTCGGTGTCGCGGCGGAACAATGGAGTCGCGGCATCGCCTCAGAAAGCAGCCGGTGTGTGATCCGCTATGGTTTCGAGCAGCTCGACTTTCAACGTGTCGACGCCAGCACTGATGCTGCCAACACCGCGTCGGTCCGTGTCCTGGAAGCACTCGGCATGGTGCGCGATCGGCGTGAGCTGCTGGAAGGATTGGATACGATCTTCTACCGCCAGACGCGCAACGACTGGACGGACGCCAGCGAGCAAGCCCGGTGAATCCAGAAGTGACGGGCTTCAGGTGCGACGAGACGTGCCGTGGGCCCCTGCAGAAGAGTGCATCTCGATGCTCGCGTCTGAAACCGCGGGATTGTCGACCCGAACAAGACGCTTTCCACCGACTGATTGCGCACGTATCCTAGTTGGTGGCCAACGCCCCCCAGCAAGAAGCACCGAAACGGAGCCATAGATGACCACGAGCTCGAACTCCGACGCGTTCCCTGTTTCGACAACGCCGCACTGTTCCACCACTCCGCTGGAAGCATCGCGCTGCGTTGCGTGGGTGTCTGCAGCAGGCGCATTGGTCTGGGGTCTTTGCTTGGTCGTTTTTGATACATCGGTCGCAAGCATCGGCTCCAGCAGCCATGGGATGCTCATGGTCCTCGTGACGATTCATCACGTCGGTCAGGCTCTCACGTCCGCGATCTCACTCAAAGTGGGCGCAGTGTTCGCGGCGGTGGCGCTGGCCGCACAATTCATGATCTCGATCAGTATCGTGATCAGTGGGATCGAGTCCGCGCAAAGCCTTGCCCTGCTGACCACACCACTGACCTGCTCTGCTTGTGCACTCTTCCTTGCACATCGCCTGCGTGTGCCGGGCCAAGCGGAGAGTGCCGAGTAACCCAACCGCGTCTTCGACGCCGAACAGCCGGACGGCCAACGTGCCAGCACCGCACAGACGATCCAGGTCCGAACTTGTGATTTGGTTCGCTGTCGGTGTGGGTGTCGTGCTGGGGCTCTTTGGTGTCGTCTCGTTGTTCGAGAGCGCTGGCCCCCGCAAGGACCTCGAGACCGCGGCTGCTCAGCGAGAGCACGACGCCGCTGCTCCGCGAGGACGCAACCCGGTTACTCCGCGAGAACGCAACCCGATTGCTCCGCGAGAACGCAACCCGGTTGCTCCGCGAGGCCGCAACCTGGGGCAGCATGACGTCGACGTGGTGGTGGCTGGCACGCGCGGCCACATCGATTGGACCGCAGTCGATCGCGCTTTCGGGCGCCTGGACACTCTCGGCAAGAGACTTGCCGTCTTGTTGGCCAGAGAACGCTGGATCGCACACGCAACGGTCCAAACCGATCAAGCGCAGGACGACCCGGACGCGTTGACCGACAGCCTACGACGCTCCAGCACCGCTCACCGACAGCTAGGCGAGCTGGCGTATCGCTGCGGCTGGCCTGAGCTGGCTGCCGAGCACGAGATCGCTGTCTATGTCGCAGGGTCAGTCTTGGCGGGCCGTCTCAGCTTGGACGAGTTCGATCGACTCATCTCTGAGAGCAACGACCTCGCCGCGCGCGCGATACTGGCGGCAGGCGTCGGCGATCGAAACACGCCCGGCATCGAGAGACAGCTGGCGAGTCGGCCCGCAGCGCTGCGACTGGGGCAGCGCTTGGGGGACGCGATCGTGGCGCGTGCCGGGCTCATGCTCTTCAAACTCTACCCGTCAGCAATGGTCCACCGCGTAACCCAGGCGGTGCAACATCGGGACGTTGCACCGAACAGCGGCCCACACTCTTGGCAACGCGACGATCACTTCTGGGCCAACCGTGCGCATATTGTCGTCCCGCGCCCGGATCGTTGCTACCCACTACGCGCGGGTGACGCGCACGCAAGATCGATGCACCGAGACAAGATCCGGCGAATGGCCAGTGCAAACGGCGTCAGGTTTGTCACGTGTTACGCCCGGTCATCGGTAGAGGGCTTGATCGAGGGAGGCCTGCCAAGCCCCCCCCGCCTGTTGCTGGCCGAGTCCCACTTGCTGTGCTACTCGACGCCCGCAACGCACCGGCCTGGGCATGCAGGTTGGCGGCGATTCGTTGTCGAGTTTCGGCGCGACGCAGGGAGCGCGCTGTTCGACGATCTTGCGGCGGTCGAGCGCGACGACCTCAGCGACTGCCTCGCCGGGGCACTCGGAAATCGAGTCCCTCCGGTCGAGTTTCCTCTGTTACTTTGGCTTGGAAGCACGGCACCGAAAACCATCTCGGCTTGCACGATCGTGTTCGCTGATGGAGCGCCGTTGGTCTTCATGAACACAGCACTGCATCTCGAGGAAGTCGTACTGTTGGCCGGCACCTACGTTCCGATCCAACGAAACGACGCTGGACCGGCGATTGAGAAGGCTCAGAAGCTCAACTCTTCGTGGGTGCGGCAAATCGTGCTGAGGCAGTGAACCCGCGTGCGTTCACACCGCCGCACGAACGCACGCCATAACTGGTTCGATGGGATACTCTGGTGGAACAGGTCCGAATCTTGTTTGTGTGCGCACGCAACAAGTGGCGCAGCCCGACCGCGGAGCGGATCTTCGGGCGCGACCCTCGGTTTCAGTGTCGCGCCTGCGGCTTCAGTTCGAAGTCGGCTCGTGTGCTTTCCGATGCCGATGTTGGCTGGGCCGATGCTGTCTGCGTTATGGAACGTGAGCATGCTCGAAGGCTGAAGCAGAAACATCGCGACGCCTTGGGTGATACACCGCTTCATGTTCTCGAGATCGCAGATCAGTATCGGTTCATGGATCCCGGGCTCATCGAACTCCTCGAAGCCCGCTTCCCCAGCTGCCTCGGGGAAATCTAACGGCGCGGCGAGCTGGGCCGCACACCGCGCTACTGCGGGGGTGGCATGTCGTAGCGCTGCCGGCTTGTTCGGACCAACTCCTCGACCGGATCGAGTGGCCAACCGAAAGGCGCCAGGCTTGCAGGCGCCCCAAAGATGCCGCCGGGTCCGCTCTCTGCGTCCGCGGCGCCGAGGAAGGCGCGAAACCCGCCGTGATTGTCGGATACGGACGCGACATGGATCACGCCATCGGGGATCGGGAAATCCTGAACGATGCGCCAATCGGGGATCTTCTGCCCGTCCTGGTTCGCGAGGGCATAGTGGATCGTACCTCGCCCCTCTAACGTCAGCGTCAGCCTTTGGCCACTTGCGATCGGTGCCGTCACAAGCGTTGCACCGGTCTTGTACGAGATCAGCAGCAGCCGGCAGCCCGCCATCATCGCGACCGTGCGCCGCCCCGACTTGTTGGTCCCCGATCGTTGCGGCATGTCTAGCCAATACTCGTTTGTCACTTGGGTCGGCCGCAACACCGCGACGCTGACCTGCGTCATTGGATTCCCAGCGCCATCGACGACTGTCACGTAAGTGTAGAACTGCTCATGAAGGGTCAGCTGGACGGACTCATCGTCCGGTTTTTGGGTGCTGCCGAAGTAGCCGAGTGCATGAGCAGCGTAGCGAACACCATCAGCTTCCGGCGCCATGTGAAAGTGCGCCTCCCCCTTCTCGTCGGTGTAGCGTCGTACCGGTGCAGGCGGCAACTCGTGCAGCGCTAGCTCAGGCGTATCGATCTCCACCGGGTACGCCAGGACTTCGGCTCCGGCGACAGGCCCAGTTGCGCTACCGACCGTGACTGTCGAGGCGAAGCTGGCAGGCGACAGTTGCAACAAGATCTCAGCCTTGTCCCCCACCCGCTGCAATCGCGTCGGCACGAACCCGTCCTTCTGGGCTCCGACCCATTGCGTCGTCAGCACATTGGGCAACTCGAACGTACCATTCGGCGACGTTTCGACGGCGATACCGCCGCCAGCACTTGGAGAATCCCCAAACGACAACCAGACCGATGCTCCTGGCACGCTGGCACCAGAGTAGGTGACAACGCGACCGCGACGGAGTGCGCCCCCGGCGACTTCGATGCGGACCTCGCTTTCGGCATCCGCGAGGACTTCCTCGGACCGGCCTTGCCCGGTGGCAACGCTGGCCGTGTAGCGCCCGATCGGTAGCTCGAAGTACGCCAACCCGCGCGCGTCGGTGCCCTGGCTCATGGGTCGCGCACCCACCTTGGGGATTCGACTGCGACTGAGCACCTGGACCAGGGCGCCGCGGACCGGATAGGTCGTATCTGCCGCAACGACCTTCACGACCAGCGTTCCCTTGGCGTTGGCCTGTGCGTCGACATCCGTTGACAAGGCCGCAGAGCCTCCGCGCCCCGTCGAGCTCGCCGCCCGGCGCCCCGACCGGCTGCTGCGCCGTCCGCCTGCCGCTTGTGATGCCGACCCAGCCTCTGCGGGCGCAGCGCCCTGCGGGTCATCGCCTGGCGACCCATCGGCACTCGCCTCGTCTCGCGCCGCACTCGAGGCCGTACCGGACATGTCGGAGGTCGCACTAGCAGGGCGTACGTCGCGGGCGCGGTTGCCCCCGCGATTGCCCCGCAGGCTGCGGCGACCACGAGGGCGCTTCTCGGACTCGTCGGATGCGTCGGAATAATCGGCTGCGCGGGTCTCGCCGGCCGTTTTATCCGCTCGGTCTGCCCCCACCCCGACGAAGAACCAGGCGCCGCCGGCGAGCGCGGCAACAACGATCCCGACAACGACGACCCGTAACGTCACTCCGCGCTCCTTCTGTATCCCTCATCGACCGCCTGAAGCCACAGATCTTGGCCGCGACAGTGAAGCTACGCCAGCCATTCGCCGTCACTTACCGTAGCCACGTGAGATCGCCGCAGGCGGCACCCAAGAAATGCCCAACCGTTGGACGCTGCCTGACAATTTCCGGAATCGGAACGGTCGGCAAGAAGGCTCCAGGGGCCTTGGAGCCGGCCCCGGAGTTGCCCTTTGGCCAGGGTGCGACCGCTGTGGCGGGGACTCCATCGGTATCTTCCGGGAAACAGTGTACCTACCAGGATACACATCCGAAACATCACACCGTACCTGTCCCGCCGCCGACTGCTGACACTAACCTATACAAGAATACGACTTATGCAGTATCTCGCTGGCCGGTCGTTTTGGCGATCCGTTTGCACCGGGCCTCCCGTCCGGATCGGGCGGAACTCCGGACAGCTGCATCAAACTGAGAGAGGTAGCTTTGAAGACCCTAGAAGACCGAGTCCAGAAACTGGTTCGCTCCTTCAAAGGATCCAAGCAAGTCCCGTATGAGGACGTCCTGAAGGCTGTGCCGGAGATCGCGACACAGCAGGGGATGTTTGCGACGGTACTCGCCCAGCTCGAATCCGTCGGCCTCCAAATCCTTGATGAAGCGGACTCGCCGCTCGGCAAGGACGCGGCGAAGGTCAAGGAAGAAGACGAGAACGCGATCCGCAAGCTGGATGATCCCATCCGCATGTACTTCTCGCAGATGTCGACGATCCCGCTCCTCAAGCGCGAAGAAGAGATTCACTACGCCAAGGAGATCGAAGACTCCCGCATCAAGACGAAACGCCTGATCTACCAAACGGCAATCGGGCAGGAACTCGCCGTCGAGTTGATGGAGCAAATCCTCAACGGCACCGAGTTCGTCGAAAAATCTCTCGACCTCACGTTCACGCGCAAGGGGGATCGCCAGATCTTCTACGATCGCCTGAAGAAAGAGATCCCGACCCTGAACCGGAACCTTTCGGAGAACCGGAAGGATTTCCTGGAGCTGCAGGGACTCGCGCTCAACGACGAAGCGGATCGTCCGCGCGTCGAGCGACGCCTCACACGACGCGTCGCGCGCAACGTGAAGCTCCTCGAGTCCTACGAAGTGAAGCTGAAGTTCATTAGCCAATGGCAGCGCGAGATCGTCCACCTTGGACGTCGTCTCGAAGCACAACTGCCGGCGCTGCGGTTGAAGAACAAGCTGTCGTGGACTCCCGAACTCGAAGATATCAACGTAGCGACGCTCGAGCCGTATCCGGGTTTCGTCGAGCGCGCTCGCGAGACTGGCCGCCAGTTCCGACGTTACGAACGCGCCAAGGGCAAGCTCTCCACCGGGAACTTGCGCCTCGTCGTGAGCGTGGCGAAGAAGTATCGCGGTCGTGGCTTGACCTTCCTCGACTTGATTCAGGAAGGAAACACCGGGCTCATGCGTGCCTGTGAGAAGTATGAGCACCGCAAGGGTTACAAATTCAGTACCTATGCAACCTGGTGGATCCGGCAGGCGATATCACGCGCGATTGCAGAGAAGTCGCGCATGGTTCGCCTCCCGGTATATATGTCCGAGACGATGTCGAAGCTGCACTCGCTGACCCGCGAGCATATCCACACGAAGGGCTCGAAGCCGAGCCTCGAGGAGATCTCGAAGCAGCTCGACGTACCGGCCTTGGAGCTACAAAAGATCGTTCGACTCTCTCGCAACCCGGTCAGCCTCTCGAACCCTCTGGGGCGAGACGAAGACTCGACGTTCGGAGAGTTCCTCGAAGACACGCGGGAAGAGTCGCCGGATGCGCGCATTTCGTTCGAAGCGCTCCGTGACCGCCTGCAATCGGTCCTCGAAACGCTCAGCCTTCGCGAACGCGAAGTGATCAAGATGCGCTTCGGGATCGACCGCGATGAAACGTACACATTGGAAGAACTCGGCAAGAAGTTCAAAGTGACGCGAGAGCGAATTCGCCAGATCGAGATTCGGGCGCTGAAGAAGCTGAAGCACCCAATCCGGTCTCGTGCGCTCGAGGGTTTCTTGGACGCCTTCTAGTCGAACAAAAGAAAGAACACACACTCTTTTACACACTCCTCCAAGTTCGCGTGACCAGGGTAATGCCCCCTTCTCGCTGTGGCGATTTGAGATTCGAGCCCAATTCGAAGGAAACTTGCCCGCTCCTGAAGAGACCCTGGTCACGCGGCACCTCTTAACTTGCTCATCCCAACAGAGCCCCTCCCCCGCCCCCCCGGGAGGGGTTCTTTCTTTTGGTACTCACCCACACAAGATTTTCGGGCACGAGCGAACGCGACGCAGCTTCGTTTTGCGAGCCTCGTTGCTGTGGCGTCGTATCGAGTGAGAAGGAGTGAACCTCGACCGAACGTGCGGGGTGATTAGCCCACGGCGAGATCGAAGAGTGCGTCCAGGTACGGCTGCCCCTCGAGTGTCGCGTGCCCTTCGATCCGGGCAATCCCACGGCGCCGGCGCTGGACATCGACAGACAAGTGGATCACGCCACTCTCGAGCATCTCCCGGTGCACGGTGAGTTCCTGCACTGCCGCGAGTGCAAGGTTGGGCTCGTCGTCGGCAGCGCGCGCCTGCCCGAACAACAGCGCCAGCGCGGCGAGCTGCCCAATCGCTTCAAAGGCCAACGTCGACGGGAAGACGAAACCACGTCGCGGCCGCGACAAGCCGTACTCATTCCCGGTGACCACTTTGCACCCAACTGCGTGCTGCCCTGGCACGAGGCTGTAGACGCGGTCGACCAAGAGCACTGGGCCTCGATGTGGCAGAATCTCGAGGATGTCTGGCATCTCGAGCGCAATCGTCCCTCCGTAGAGCGCGCGTCGCGTCTCGAGATCGGTGCTACTATCCGCTTCGTTCGCCACGCGTATCCTCGCGTTGGAGTGGGCTTTGGGAGACACCTCGCTGCGCTGTTTGCGGCGGGTAAGAGGACGATCATACGAGCCGCCCGGAGTGCCCACAAGCCCTGCGAATTGACTCTGTCAGGACCTGCGCTAAGATGGGGTCTTACGACTGCCTACGTTAGGCTCAGCCGCTCGAGAGCGGCCCGGCATGGTCAGTCGCCACCTGAGCGCTCAGCACGCCAGAACATGTTCCCGAACGGGGTCGCCGTGAACTCGAGACAACTCAAACTCACCACTTGCGGTGCCATGAGTCGCCTTCACGCTCCCGGTCTGTGCTGTTGCCGCACCTCCTACTGCTGCACCTGTACCTAGGGTCCCTCCAGCCTCGGCTCGAGCGACCCCGAAATGCCGCGCTGTACGCGTAGCAACCGCAGCTTCCCAATTCCGAACTGACGAATCCAACCACCTTGTACGAGGTTCATCATGAGATTGCCCCGCTCTACGCCACCGCAAGCCGCCGCGTCCTACCAGCCAGGTGCCCCGCTGGGAATCCTGTTCGAGAACCGCGATTGGCAAACAGATCTGCTCGACCACTTCGAACGTCGCGGCATTCCGTATGAAGCCATCGAGCTTCGCGATGCCGCGTTCCTGCTCGACGAACCGGATCGCTGCCCGATCTACCTGAATCGCGTCAGCCCAAGCTCGTATCTTCGCGGGAATGGACCGGCGATCGGTTTTGCATCGACGTTCCTCGAAGCACTCGATGCCCACCGCGTGCGTGTGATCAACGGTGCCTCGTCATTTCGCCTCGAAGTCAGCAAGAGCTCGCAGCACCTGCTACTACGGCGCCTCGGCGTGCGCACACCAGCAACGATCGTCTTCAACAACCGAGACTCGATCTTGGAGTTGAGTCGCAGCTTTCCGTTCCCGGCGATCTTGAAACCCGACACCGGTGGCAGCGGCGCATTGATCCGCCGGGTCGAGAACCGCGAAGAACTGGCGCAGCTCCTCGACAGCGATGAAGACCTCTTTGGCCCGGGACACTTGCTGCTGCTTCAGGAATACATCGATTCTGAACAAGGTACGGTCACGCGCCTGGAGTTCGTCGATGGAGAACTGGTCTACGCGATGCAGGTGCAACCGACAAACACCTACAACCTCTGCCCGGCCAACACGTGTGTACGACGCCCAGCAAATACGACTACGGGGGCAGCTCCCAAAGTGGAGTTCGCGCACTTCGCTGACATTGGTGCAGACGCAATTGCCCAGGCCCGCGAGATCATTCGTGAGGCGCGCCTCGATGTCGGTGGTGTCGAGTTCATCGAGACCCGATCCGGCGACCGCTGCTACTACGACATCAACGCCACGTCGGTCTATCGCGACGATGTCTCGCAGGCGGCCGGAGTCGACGGCTTCGACATGCTTTGTGACTTCGTAGAACGAGAACGGCGCAAGGAGTTGCTGAAACGGCGTGGAGCTGGCCCTGACCTCCGAGTCCGGGCGTAGCTGTTGAAATCTCCGTCGCAGTGACTAGGGTGTACGGCTTCAGCACGCAGCAAACTGAACAAAGATGAGCAAAAGACTGGCTCGTCGTACCTCCGAAGAGTTGTGAGAGACACAGAGTTGTGGGAGACATTATGGAAGCGCCCCAAGAACGCGTCGGCGACAACCTATACCCCGTCGCGTTCACCGAGACTTTTGCCGAGTACGAGATCCACTTGGACGTCCCCAGCGGCGTCTGGAACCCAACTCCGCACGGCGTGCACCTCGGCAACGTACTGGCCAAGTTGGACTTCCATGGGCAGAGCATTCTCGAACTAGGCACCGGGTGCGGTATCCATGCGATCTTGCTGGCACACCGCGGAGCTCAACACCTCACGCTGACCGAGATCGATCAGCCGACGCTCGACAACGCCCGCCACAACCTCGAGCGCAACGGTGTCCACATCTCGATCGAGGGGTTGGTCGCCGACTGGACTCACCTCCCCGACAGCAACCACGACTTGCTGATCACGAACCCGCCCTTCACCAAGAGTGGCAAACGCTACCGTCGCTACTTCATTGATACGCTGATTCTGAATGCGCACAAACTGGTCAAGCCAGGCGGACAGCTGATGTTCGTGCAGTCGAGTATGGCCAACGTGCCCCGATCGATCCTGTTGATGGAAGAGTGCGGCATGACAGTTGAAGTGCTCGGGGAAACAGACGGTCCGTTTCGCAACTACTACTTCGATGATGCGGCCTACCTCAAAGAGATGGCAGCGATCCCGGGCGCCTACACCGTGCGCGACGGCGTGCACTACGAGCGCTTGATCGTGCTCCGTGGCACACTGCCCGGCTAGGTCAGCGCCGCGCCCGCGCCTGGACTACTCACCCGCCGGCCCACCACGAAAAAGAAACTCCGCCGTGGCCTCGATCTCCGGGGTCAACGGTCGGTCCGTAGCCACGCGGGGAACCACCTTCTGAAAGCGCGTCAACCCAGCCTCGACCTTCTCACTCGAGCGCAGCGGGCGACGCAACTCCACCGCTTCGCGAGCAACCAACAGCTCGATCGCCAGTATGTTAGCTACGTTTGCGGCAACCTCGCAGGCCTTGCGCGCAGCATGCGTCGACATGCTCACGTGGTCCTCGGTTCCGGCCGACGTCGGCACGCTGTCCACAGACGCGGGGTGCGCAAGCACCTTACACTCAGAAACCAGGGCGGCGGCTGTGACTTGCGCCATCATGTAGCCCGACTGCAGCCCCTCATCCGCGCTCAAGAATGCCGGGAGTCCACTGAGGTCCGGGTTGACCAAACGTTCAATTCGACGCTCGGAGATCGACCCCAGGTCGGTGAGCACGATGCTGAGTAGGTCAGCCGCGTAGGCGATCGGGGCACCGTGAAAGTTCCCCCCCGACAAGATCGCAGTGTCGTCGGCGAAGATCAGAGGATTGTCCGTTGAGGAGTTGCATTCGCGCAGGAGGACGTCTTGTACGTGATTCATCGAATCGAGCACGGCGCCATGCACCTGCGGCACGCAGCGCAACGAGTACGCATCCTGAACGCGACCGCAATCTACATGTGACGCAAGGATCTCGCTGCCGTGCAAGAGGTCGCGCAGCGTCGCAGCCACCGTCCCCTGCCCAGGGTGCGGGCGCACTTCTTGAATCCGTGCGTCGAACGGCGTCGCCGAGCCCAGCAACGCATCGACAGTGGCTGCGGCGTTGAAGTTGGCAGCGCTGAGGAGTTGCTGCGCTTGTAGCAGTGCCTGCGCCAACCACGCGCACGACACCTGCACGCCGTTGATCAGCGATAGACCTTCCTTGGCCTGCAGCTCGACGGGCTGCAGCTTGCGAGCCTGGAGCGCCGCAGCCGCTGATTGCCAAATGCCGTCCCCGAGGTGCGCGCGCCCTTCGCCGATCAAGACCTGCGCGAGGTGCGCCAACGGCGCCAGGTCACCGCACGCCCCGACCGATCCTTGCGCTGGGATCCACGGCACGATGCCTTCGTTGTAGATCGACAACAGCAGCTCGATGGTTTCGCGACGGATCCCGCTATTGCCACGCGCCAACGTATTGGCGCGCAGCGCGACGGACAGTCGTACAACGTCGTCAGGCAACGGCTGCCCAACACCTGCGCCATGGCTCAGTACCAGGTTGCGCTGCAAGTCCCGCACTTGGTCGGCAGAGATACGCACCTGGCAGAAGCGGCCAAAGCCAGTGTTGACTCCGTACGCGGTTTCGTCGCCCGCCAAGAAGCCGTCGACGACATCGCGTGATGCCGCCACACCTGGCAACGCAGACTCGGCGAGCGCGAGCTTCACGGTCCCGGCTGCGATCTGACTGAGGCTGGCGAGGTCGAGGCCGCGCCCATCCAGTTCTAACGTACGCTTGTCGGTCAAGGCATCCCCTACGGTGCCTGTCGCGCGTCGCTAGGGCACCTCGATCTTGATGTCACGCTGGAGATCCTCGTCCTTGATGCGGATCTTCTCGCGGAACAGAGGGGTCCGATCTTCGGTCTCGTAGGCGCCGAAGTCCATAGGATTGTCCGGCATCCACGGCACCTCGAGCATGTATTCGCCAGGCTCCAGCCCCGAGACGGCATACTCGCCATCGCGCTGCACCATGGCCATGCCAGCAATGAAGCGCGACGCCTCAACCTGTTCACTGACATTCATGATGTCGGTTTCTTCCGGAAGAGGGCCACCAGGACGCCGCACTTGGATCATCGCCATTGGACCCACGACGCCTTCGATCTTGCCAGACAGCGTGTGCCCGCCGGCAAAGTCGATGTCGATCTCGTAGACCTGCTCGGCGGTGATCGAGACGGAGCGAAACTTCATCCCCATCCCCTTGCCGGTCAGCATTCCGGACATGTCGGTCACCGTCACGGCGTAGTCGCCCAGCCCGAGCCCACCAAAGACAAACGTCCCGTCGGGCTTTGCCGATGCCTGCCGCATCCCCCCGGGGCCGCCACTCGCCTGCACGATCGCACCAGCCACCGGCTCCTCGCCACGCATGACACGACCTTCGATCGTCGCACCATTGGAGAGTTGCAACACGCGCATCTCTTGCTCGGCCCCGCCGGTCAGGGACGCGCGAGCAATCTCCGACGGAGCAAACGTCGTGTGGGTCGCGCGCACCTCATAACGACCAGGACTCAGCTGCTCAATCGCGTAGTAGCCGTCCGAATCGGTCTTCGACTGCCCTTGGTAGCCCAAGATCGCGCCCATGTAGTAATACTGCATCTTCTCGGACTCGCTGGCATCGGCAGGAACGGCAACAACCGTCGCGCCCGCAGCAGGATCGCCATCGGGGGTGAGTACCTGACCGGTGATCGTCGCACCCGCCGGTATCTCGACGACGACATCGGTCAGCTCGGCGCCGGGGCTGACGACCAGCGTGCCAGAGCTACCTTCGGGGTGACCCGACAGTGTGGCGATGACTTCCACCGCCCCTGGCTTCACCTCATCTAACACGAAGGTACCGTCACTGTTGCCACTCGTGCCGTCGTCCCCCATCGCGAGCGCCTGAAACTCAGACAGCATGCCGGTATCGGGAACGCGTGCGCGCACCTTGAAGCTACCGCTTGGCGAGTCGCCACTTTGCAAGACAACACGGCCTGAGATCCGTGACAAACGCTGCAACGTCAACACTGCCTGCGGACTGGCCGGGACCACGCGTGTAGTTGCGCTGTCGTGCGACGCGGCCGACGCGGTCAGTCGGATCGCGTTCGTCGCTGCCAGCGTCAGTGCGAAGTTGCCATCTTCATCGGTCTCCGTGTTCGCTTCTTCGCCCGCAACGGTCGCACCGACAATCGCCGTGCCGCGGTCGTCGACAACGCGTCCGGTTACGGTCACGGCATCGATCGACGGCGCCAATCCCGCCACGAGGTCGACCTCGACGTCGCTTTCGCCATCGAGTTCCACCTCTTCGCCGCGGTTGCCTCCCCAAACGCCAGACCAATCGGCGAAGTTGGCCCCCTCTTCCCCTTCCGCCGTGACATAGACGCGATAACGACCTGGAGGGCGCTGCGCAAACGAGTAGCGCCCGTCTTCGTCGGGCGTCTCGCTACCACCGGCCTCGGCCAAGTGCATCGCTCCGGCGAGCAGCGCCGCCATGTCCGGCATCAGGTGCACAGTGGCATCGGTTGCGACCGCACCTGTTTCGTTGGTAACGACGCCGTAGATCGTCGAGCCACGCTTGAGCTGCAACTCGACAGTGGCTTCGGGTTCTTCTTCGGTAAGCACCACGCCGTTGTGCGCGGTGGGACACGCAGAATCGTGGTTCCCCAAGACGTTGTAAGTGTCGCCGAGCGGCAGCCCGCGCACGGCGAACCAACCCTTGTCGTCGGTTGTCGCTCGCTTGTCTTCGAATGAAACAATACTGGTGTCGCCACTCATCTGCCGCTGCATGATGTCTTGCGGAAATACGTGCACCTTCGCATCGGCAGCCGCTGCACCATCCGCAAGAAGGACACGTCCACGGATCGTACCCCCCGGGGCAACTTCGAAGTCGAAGCCGGTGACTTCTTCTCCTGCTGCCACAGATGTCGTCCGACTACTGGCCGCCGTCACGGAGAAGTTCGTGTCCCCGGTCGTTACACGCAGCGTGTAGTCCCCCGGCACCAAACCTTCCAAGCGGTACGCGCCGCCATCTGTGGTTTCGACAGAGTCTCCGGGTCCACTGGCGGTCAACACCCAAGCGGCGCCACCTGTCGCGCGCCCCGCAAACGCGTGGACCGTGATGCCAACGGCACCAAGACCGCTACTGCTGTCTGTGACCTGCCCCGAGATCGCGCCCCCGAGTGACAACGTGAAATCGATCGCGGTGGTCGCGTCGGCAGCGGTGACGGCGCGCGACGCGCCGACGTAGCGTCCGTGGCTGGCAACCAGCAAACCTGCGGCGTTCTCGGCGGCCGCAGCGACGCGGTACTGGCCGGCGGCGTTCGTCGTCACCGACAGCGCCGCGTCCCCGAATCCCGAATCGGTGGCAGCTCCGGGGTGCCAATCGACTTGTGCGTCCGCAATCGGCTGCCCACTTGCGTCGGCAACCAGCCCATGGAATGCGATCCCCTCGTCGCTAGCTGTCGGCTTCTCGGCGACGCCTGGGCCGGTCACGCCCGACGCTTTCGCCGGGGTGCCGGCGGTTTCGGCGGGTGCGGTTGCCTCAGCCCCCATCGTGGTCGAATCCGCCTCGGGTTCCGGCTTGGTCTGCGCCAGGTACCCGACCAGCAACACGCCAATCGCACACAGGACCGCGATCACCAGAGCAGCGATGATCGCCACCCGGCCGCTCTGTCGTGGTGGTGCGTTGGGCCTCCAGGCGGTCATGCCTGCCTCTGCCACGCTGGTCTCTGCCACGCTGGTCTCTGCCACGCTGGTCTCTGCCCCTCTGCGTTCACCAAGGGCCGTTGCCTGGACGCGCGACAAAGAACGAAGAGCCGCTACTTGCGACCTTGTCGAAGTCAAATGCTGCTGAGCCATGGGTCTCACCTCCGCCCCCTGTTGATGCTGTGTGCGATTGCCCCTCTGTGCACGTGTCGCCGATGGGTCGATTGCTGACGATCGGCCTGCTGAGACGCCTTTCGCCGGCGCCCCGAGCCCTCGCGACCGCGAATTGCGTGCCATTCGCCGGCATTGTAGCCAGTGCGCGCTCGAAATCCTGTCCAACGACCCGCGAAAACGCCCTCTCCGTGCATTGACAGTTCCCTACAACGCGGCAGGATACACGGCTTGAATCAGGAGAACATGAGCATGGAACGAGAAACACTCCCCGTTGACATCCTCTTCGTTGGCGCCGGTCCCGCCAACCTAGCTGGCGCGTATCACCTGGCCCGATCGCTGAAGGAGCTCGGCAAGGATGACGTCGAGATCGCCGTCATCGAGAAGGGGCAGAGCGTCGGCTCGCACACCCTTTCCGGAGCGGTCATGGACCCTCGCGCGCTGGCAGAGCTGTTCCCAGATGGCTGGCAAGAAGCTGGCTGCCCCGTCGAAGCAGAGGTCACTGGCGAAAAGGTCCTGCTGCTATCAGAGCACAAGGCTCGCTCGTTGCCGATCCCGCCGTTCTTGAAGAACCACGGCTATCACATCGTCACGCTGTCAGACATCGTCGTCTGGTTGAAAGACAAACTCGAAGAACTCGAAGTGATGGTCTTTGAAGGCTTTCCCGGCAACGAACTGATCATGGACGGCGACAAAGTCCGGGGCGTGCGAACGATGGACAAGGGCCTCAACGCCGACGGCGAACCAGGTCCGGCGTTCGAACCGGGTGCCGATATTGAAGCCAAGGTCACGGTGTTGGGTGAAGGCGTGCGCGGGTCGCTGACCAAAGCACTCGTCGACAGCAACAACCTGCACGGACCGAACCCGCAGATCTACGGCACTGGCTGCAAAGAACTGTGGCAGCTGCCCGACGGTCGCTTCCCGGCGGGTCAGGTCTTTCACACCGCTGGGTGGCCGCTGCCGAGCGAAGAGTACGGCGGTTCGTGGATCTACGGCCTGCCGAACAACCGTGTCTCCATCGGTTTCGTCACCGCGCTCGATGGCGGCAAGCCATGGCTCGATCCGTGGGAGACCTTCCAACGTTGGAAGACCCACCCGAAGATCCGCGAGATTCTCGAAGGTGGCGAGATCCTCAAAGCCGGCGCCAAAGTCGTACCCGAAGGTGGCTACTGGTCACGCCCGAAGTCGTTTGGCGACGGTTTCTTGATTGTCGGCGACAGTGCTTCGCTATTGAACATCAGCCGCCTCAAAGGGATCCACTCGGCGATCAAGAGCGGCATGATGGCATCGGACACGATCCTTGAAGCGATCGAGAAAGACGACTTCTCTAGCGCCACCCTGCAGCGTTACGAAGATCGCTTCCAAGACTCATGGCTGCGCGATGAGCTGTACCGCGTGCGCAACTTCCGACAGGAGTTTCAGCAGTCCGGTTTTTGGGGTGGCGGACTGAAAGCGGGCTTCAAGTACGTCCTCGGTGGGATCGGCAAAGAACGCATCGATACCCATCCAGACCACAAGGAGATGAAGAAGCTGTCGGCAGCGGGCCAGCGTCCAGCTCCACTCGAGTACGACGGCAAGTATCTCATCGACAAGGTCACTGGGGTCTACCACGCGGGGTCAATCCACAACGAACACCAACCCACGCACCTGCACGTCGCCGACCCCAACATCTGTGCGACGAAATGCGCGGAGGAATACGGCAACCCGTGCGAAAGTTTCTGCCCGGCAAGCGTCTACGAGATGGTCCCCGACGATGCCGGCGGCAAGCGGCTGCAGATCAACTTCTCGAACTGCGTCCACTGCAAGACCTGCGACATCATGGACCCCTACGAGATCATCACTTGGACGGTCCCATCGGATGCAGGCGGCCCCAAGTACCAAGGCCTGTGAGATTCGGGGGCGTTGTCACGGGGCTTTGTCTTTTCAAATGGGACCATCCTAGGTCCATTTGCTGTCTCGCGCGGATGTCAGTCGCGTGTGCTCTCGACGACGTGGCGATGGCATCGCTCTGATGCCGTCAGGCGACAGGCCAACCAACAAGAGGATCTCGAGAGAGCTCTGGCGCAGGGGTTGCACGCAGTGCCAGCCCTGTGACAGAGCGCGAGATCCGACGTGCGAACCCCCGTGCCAACGCCCTGATCCGAATCTCATTGTTTTTTCAAATGGGACCATCCTAGGTCCATTTGTCGTCTTGCGCGGGTGTGGGTCGCGTCTGCTCTCTACGACGTGGTGACGGCAGCTGCCGTCAGGCGACAGGCCGACAAACAAGAGGATCTCGAGAGAGCTCTGGCGCTGGGGTTGCACGAAGTGCCAGCCCTGTGACAGAGCGCGAGATCCGAAGCTGATGCCGTCAGGCGACAGGCCAACCAACAAGAGGATCTCGAGAGAGCTCTGGCGCAGGGGTTGCACGAAGTGCCAGCCCTGTGACAGAGCGCGAGATCCGACGCCCCTATTGGAAGTACTCGTTGTGCAAGTGCTTCACGACGGGCTCGACGCTGGCCTCGGGGATGAGGACTGCCAGGTTGAGGCGGGTGGCGCCGTAGCTGACCATTTCGATGTCTGCGGCCTTCTCGGCCACGGTCCCGAGGATCTTGCCGACCAGGTCGGAGTTCTCTCCAAGACCAACACCGACGACGCTGACCATGCCGCGTCCCCCTTCGACGACGACCTCTTCAGCGAACGACTGTAGCTCCTCGATCGTGTCGTCGAGTTCGCCGATGGGCTCGTCGGTCGTCAATGAGACGGAAACTTCCGACGTCGAGATCATGTCGATCGAAATGTGGCTGCGATCGAACGCGGCGGCGATGCGCGACACGAAGCCGTGGCGGTCGAGCATGCGGGGACTGACGACTGTGATCACCTGCACGCCGGTCTTGTGGGCGATCGAACGCAGGTTCGATTGCCCGGAGCCGGGCGTACCAAGGATCGTCGTGCCGGCGCGCTCAGGTGCAGTCGTGTTCAAGACTCGCACCGGAATGCCAGCTTCCATGGCAGGACTGATCGTAAACGGATGCAGCACGCGGGCGCCGGAGTACGCTAGCTCGCTGGCTTCACCGAAGCTCAACTGTTGGATACAGCGCGCGTCCGCGACGACGCGCGGGTCGGCCGTCATGATGCCGTCGACATCGGTCCATATCTGCAACTCTTCGGCACCCACGGCTCGAGCTACCAGACTTGCCGAGTAGTCACTGCCGCCCCGACCGAGCGTCGTTCGGCGACCGTCACGGGTCGCACCAACGAATCCAGTGATGACGGGAATCATCGTGCACTCCGACAACTTCGCAGCGATGAGTTCGAACGACTCTGGCAATGGACGCGCACGTCCGAAACGATCATCGGTCAACAGCCCCAAGTCGCCGGCAACCCAAGCGGTCGACGGCTGCCCCTGTTGCTCGAGGTAGGCAGCGAAGATTCGCGACAACAAGATCTCGCCGAATGACAGGCACAAGTCGCGCGTGCGTCGCGTCGCTTCGCCGAGCAGCTCGAGTCCGCGAACGAGGTCTCCCAACTGTGCCAGCGGTCCGTCGATGTCTGCAGCCACGGCGAGATCCGCGGCAATGGCTTCATGCCGCCGACGTAGCTCCTGGAGTTCTTGGGCAAGATCGACGCGCCGTTCGGCGGCGGGCAGTACCGCGGCCGTAACGATGCGGACCAGCGAATCGGTGACACCCGCTGCGGCCGAAACAACGACGGCGGGTCGGCGCCCGGCAGCCGCGATCACCAGCGCGGCTGCAGCCCGTATAGCCGCTGCGTCGCGCACAGAGGTGCCGCCGAATTTCATCACTAAGCCGCGCTGCTCCATGGCGGAATTCTAGGATCAGACGCGGCTACCGCAACCCTTTGCAAACGTGGAAGCTAGCTTCCTTGACCGCTGCCGGGCCTGGACCTAAGATTGCCGTGATCAAACCTCGAAGAGGAGACCCCAATGAACCAGCAACGCGCAGACGATTTGATCCACGACTGGAACGTCGTACGCGACTTCCAGCCGATCACCCAGAAGATCGAATTCGACGACGAGACGCTTCGGGACGGCCTGCAGTCGCCGTCCGTGATCGACCCACCGATCGAGAAGAAGATCGAGATCCTGCACCTCATGGAGGACCTCGGCATCCAGACGGCCGACGTCGGTCTCCCCGGTGCAGGGCCGCGAGCCGTCGAGGACGTGACGCGCCTCGTACGAGAGATCGCCGACAACCGGATGAACATCCGCGCGAACTGCGCAGGTCGTACGCACGAGAACGACATCAACGCCGTCGCCGAGATCGTGCAGAAGACCGGCGTGCCGATCGAAGTCTGCACGTTCATTGGCTCGAGTCCGATTCGGCAGTACACCGAAGGCTGGACGCTGGAGCAGATGCTCGAACATACGGTCAACGCCAGCAAACTCTGCGCGCGCGAGGGGCTCGAGCAGATGTACGTCACGGAGGACACCACACGTGCCCATCCCGACACGCTGCGAGCCCTGTACACAGCCGCGATCGAACACGGCGCTGCCCGCGCCTGTGTTTGCGACACGGTTGGCCATGTCACGCCGCTCGGCGTCAAGAACCTGATTCGGTTCATTCAAGAGATCGTCCGCGATACGGGACGCACCGACGTGAAGATCGACTGGCACGGGCACCGCGACCGCGATCTAGACATCGCCAACTCGATCGCTGCGGCCGAGGCGGGTGTACACCGCATCCACGGTACCGCGCTGGGAATCGGCGAGCGTTGCGGCAACACTTCGATGGATCTGTTGCTGGTCAACTTGAAGCTGTTGGGTGCGATCGACAACGATCTGCACAAGCTGCCCGATTACGTGCAAACCGTCAGCGAGGCGTGCGGCGTCCCGATCCCGAAGCACTACCCGGTGTTTGGCGCCGACGCATTCGAGACGGCTACCGGAGTCCACGCCGCGGCTGTGATCAAAGCGTTCAAGAAGGACGACACTTGGCTCGCCAACCGCGTCTATTCAGGCGTGCCTGCGGACGAATTCGGCCTCGAGCAGAAGATCAGCATCGGTCCGATGAGTGGCCGATCCAACGTGATCTACTGGCTAGAGCACCGCAATCTCGAAGCGACCGATGAGCTGGTCGCGTCGATCTTCGACACGGCCAAACGCAGCAACCGGCTGCTGACCGACGATGAGATCCTCGCCATCACCCGCGCCTAGCTGCGGATCGAGACCGCCGATCGCGGCCGCCTGGGGCCGCGATCGCTCCCCAAATCGGCTTTTTCCGAGTATTTCGCCCCTCCGAAAAAGCCTATCGCAAAAGCGCAAGTCGCCACGGATAAACAACTTACATCCCAGAAAGAACCCGCGCCGCGATTACCGGTCGCGCCGCGGGGGGCAAAGGCCATCTTTTGGCGCGGGATCGCCGGTCTGGGTCCCGTCTCCTCTATTGGCGGGCAAGGTGCCCAGCGGGCTACTCTGTAGTAGAGATTCTTCGCTGCAGGGTCGTCAGCCAAGAAACTAGAGAGAGACTTCTTCCTAGAAAGGTGGGTTCGAAATGGTTCGTATCTCCGCTCTTCTCGTGATTGTCGCCCTGACCCTCGGGGTTGGCACCTGGATTGACGCCCAAGACGGCGGCAACGACACAAACGGTGCGCGTCCCCTCGATCTGCCAGCAGGCAAAGTGGTGAAGGACGATGAGGACGAGAATGATCCCGAGTCGATCATCTTCTACGGCCAGGAGTACGAGGCGGATGCCTTCTTCTGGTGCGTGGATCGCTCTTGTAGCATGGATTGGGGAGCCGGCCCTCCCATCGTGATCTTGAAGGCAGAGCTGCAAGCCTCGATCGAGTCCCTCAGCAAGCAGGCTGAGTTCGGCATCGTCAACTTCTCCAGTGGTTACCAGAAGTACAAGCCGATGCCGGTCAAAGCGACGCCAGGCGAGAAGGTCGGTGCCATGGGTTGGGTGCAGGCCATGTCAGCTGACGGATCCACATGCCTCGGCGCCGCAGGCGTTGCGACCCTCGAAATCGCCAACCTCTGCCGCAAGCGCAACAAGCGTATGATCTGCATGGCAGACGGCGGCGCCAACTGCCCGGGCTGCGGTACCGAAGTCCCACAGATCACGAATGCCAACTGGCAACGCATTCCGATCGACACCCTGTTCGTGGGTGGTAGCGGCACCGGACTGCAGTGCATGACGGACCTGGCCAATGCCAACGGCGGCACGTTCGCGCACATCGCGAACTAGAGCTGCTAAGCAAAGAAGCCAGAGACCTCACTCTGGAGCGCACCGCGCCCACGGCCTTTTCGGCCGTCGGCGCGGTTTTTTTTGTGCATTGCATAAAAGCAAATGGTGTAAATCACCACAAAATCACGAAAGTTCGATCCTCGAGCTGCCCCCCAAACTCTTACAATAAAAGCGCTTACAGCAACACTCAAACATTGCCTGAGTCCAGACGTTAGAGGGTCGATAAAGATGTGGTTCACATGTCTCGTTTTTGAGCACGTGTTCCGCGCCCGAAGCGCGTCAATCCCCTAGCCGCGGGACACCGCAGCGGGTATTTTCTCGGAGCTCGAGCGTTCTCCCGCCCCACCGGGTGCAGCGCTTCGACAGTTCCCAACTGTCCGAGACGGAATCGGGTAAGCACCGTCTCGACGAGCAACGAGTTGTAGGGGTAAGGGTAAGGTAAGGTTGGGTTAGCAAGTCATAGGCTCGCAGTGCACCCCGAGCGGGAGTTCCGCATTGCGTCCGCCTATCTTGTGAATCCCCAAGAACTGGAAAGAGAGTGCAAGTGCATCGCAACATTGCTCTTCTTGTGATCCTTGGTCTTGTGGTCGGAATGGGTAGCTGGATCAGCGCCCAAGATGGCGGGGACAGCATCGGTACGCAGCCCCTCGACCTTCCGGCCGGCAAGAACGTCAAGGACGACGAAGATGAGAACGACCCCGAGTCGATCATCTTCTACGGCCAAGAGTACGAGGCCGACGCGTTCTTCTGGTGTGTCGACCGTTCGTGCAGCATGGCTTGGGGCAACGGTCCCCCAATCGTCGTTCTGAAGGCTGAGCTGCAAAACGCAGTCAGCTCCCTCAGCAAGCAAGCCGAGTTCGGGATGGTCAACTTCTCGAGCGGTTTCCAGAAGTACCAGCCGATGCCGGTCAAGGCGACCCCCGCTCAGAAGGCCAACGCCGTCGGGTGGATCAACGCATTGACGGCGGACGGCGCGACCTGCCTCGGTGACGCCGGCGTCGCCTGCGTCGAAATCGCCAACGCCTGCCGCAAGCGCAACAAGCGCATGATCTGCATGGCAGACGGCGGCGCCAACTGCCCCGGTTGCGGCAGTGAAGTTCCCCAGATCACAAACGCCAACTGGCAACGGATTCCGATCGACACCGTCTTCGTCGGCAGCGACGGCAACGGTATCGCCTGCATGCAGCAGCTCGCTGCGGCAAATGGCGGATCCTTCGCCCAGATCCAGTAACGACCACTTCCCCTGGATCGCTTTGCGGCACCCACACTTCACGCCGCAACGCAAGACAGCCGAGCGTCGCACGACGCGCCGGCTGTTTTTTTGTCTTCGTTGACAGCGTTGGCCGTCGCTGAGGGCGACTAGTCGGCCGCGTCCGCGCCAGCGTTCGGCAGCGCCGCAACGGTCGCTTCCAAATGGCCGCCCGCTACCTCCACATGAACTTTCGCCCCGGGGTCCGCGCAGCGATTGCGCACGTAGGCCAGGGCGACCGCAGGAAGCTCGCTGGCGGCCGTCGCTGATGTGACTTGCCCCACGACCTTGCCGTCACCGTCACGGACCTCGGCCCCTACCAACGCCGCTGACAACGCCGCTGACGGTGCCGCGGCAAATCGCAGCCGACACAGTTGGCGATTGACGTGTCCATACGTGCGAATCCGGGCCACGACCTCCTGGCCGGTGTAGCACCCCTTGTCGTAGCTGACGGCGTCCCCCCACCCTGATTCCGGGGGGAAGTTGTCGACGGTGGCATCGATTCCGAAGCGTGGGACCCCTGCGGCGATGCGTTCTTCCTCGAGCGCCGCCACCGAGACCGCGACACCGCCGGCGTCCGTCACTCGTTGCTGCGTCTCGGCCAGTCCGTCGGGACGCACCCAGACATCGCAACCGCCACGGCCACAGCGATCGTTGGCGACGAAAAAGGGGCCTTCGGTCAGCGAGCCAGCGACAGCGAGCGGCAGCTCAGCAAGCGTGGTGAGCGCACCGGCCACCTGCCGGGCAGTCGTGCCTTGCAACGAGAGGACCGACCACTCTTCGGCAGCGATCGACACGGACTCGAGGATCACGAAGCGCTCGATCGTCTCGGCAAGAGCTGCGGCAGCGGACCGTTCGACGGTCAGCACGAGGTCCGCCTCGGAAACGCGAAAGACCTCGAAGGCTGCAATCATCTTCCCCTTGGGGGTGAGCAACGTACTGCGCTGCCCACACTCCGGCACGAGCCGACGCAAGTCGGAGGAGACGGTTCGTTGGAGGTAGTCGAATGCATCCGCGCCCGTAACACGGACCAGAGCCAGCTGCGCGGTCAGATCCACGACCGCGCAGCCGCTCTCGAAGTGCTTGCTGATCACTTGCTCGCGGCGAGTTGCTCGGCGATCATGTCACCGCACTCGACACTAGAGAGACCACTGCGGGCGTCGAAGGACTTGATGCGCCCCGACTGAGTCAGGGTAGCAATCGCGTTCTCGATCTTGTCGGCGACGTCACTTTCTCCGAGGTAGTCGAGCATCATCTGCACGGCACTGATCGCAGCAACTGGACATGCCGTTCCTTGCCCCTTGTACTTCGGGGCCGATCCGTGAATCGGCTCGAACATCGACACTTGGCCGGGGTGAATGTTGCCGCTGGCCGCGACCCCCATCCCGCCCTGCAGCATGGCACCGAGGTCGGTGATGATATCGCCAAAGAGGTTGGCCGTGACAACCGTGTCAAACGCCTCCGGACTCTTGACCATCCACATGCAGGCCGCGTCGACGTAGGCGTGGTCGCGTTCAATGTCGGGGTACTCTGCGCCCACTTCTTCGAAGGTCCGTGTCCAGATGTCCATGGCGCGGATCGCGTTCGCTTTGTCGACGAGCGTGAGCTTCTTCTGCTTGTTGCGCTTGCGGCAAAGTTCGAACGAGTAGCGAATGACCCGCTCCACACCCTTGCGCGTGTAGATCATCTCCTGCAAGGCAACCTCGTCGGGTGTCCCCTTCTTCAGGTGCCCACCGATCCCGGCGTACGCATCCTCGGTGTTTTCGCGGACGACGATGAAGTCGATGTCCTCCGGTTTCTTCCCCTTGAGGGGACAGACGTTCTCGGACCAGAGTTTGATCGGGCGCAGGTTCACGAACAGGTCCAGCTTGAAACGCAGTCCGGCAATCACCGCACGCTCGACCAGACCGACTTCGACGCGCGGGTCACCGATGGCACCGAGGTAGATCGCGTCGAAACCGCGAATCTCGTCGAACGCCTCGTCCGGCATCAACTCACCCGTGGCGAGGTAGTGCTCGGAACCGTACGGAAACTCCTTCGTCTCGTACTGAAAGCCACCGAGTTCTGACGCAACCTTCAGGACCTTGAGTCCCTCGGCTACGACTTCGGGACCAATCCCGTCTCCTGCGACTACTGCAATCTTGTAGGACTTCGACATTTCGACTCCTGAGGTCGTCTAGCTTGCTGTTTCTACGAGCACTGCGATTCCTTGCCCGCCGCCGATACAGGCGGAAGCGATTCCGTAGCGCCCATTGCGGCGCTTGAGTTCGTGCAGAAGTGTCAGGATCAGACGGGTCCCGGTCATCCCGAGGGGATGTCCGAGTGCAATCGCCCCACCATTGACGTTCACTCGCTCACGGTCGAGCTGCAACTCCTTCTCGACTGCGAGGTACTGCGCGGCAAAGGCCTCATTGATCTCGAACAGATCGATCTCTCCTAGCGCCAAGCCCGCTTTCTTCAATACGCCGCGGATGGCCGGTGCGGGGCCAATGCCCATCACCGACGGATCCACACCGACCACATCCCAGGCCCGGACCGTGCCAAGCTGGGCATCGGCTGCCTGCCCGGCATCGCCGAGGATCAACGCCGCAGCGCCGTCGACGATGCCACTGGCGTTCCCGGCCGTGACCGTGCCGTCCTTGCCGAACGCCGGACGCAAGCGCGCTAGCGCATCGAGGGTCGTGTCCGGGCGAATGTGGTCGTCTGCATCGACGACGACACTGTCCTTGCGGCGTTTCACTTCGACCGGGAAGATCTCATCACTGAGGCGGCCGCTCTTGATCGCATCACGAGCGCAATCGATCGATCGCATCGCGTACGCGTCTTGCTCTGCCCGTTCCAATTCGTACTGGCCCGCGAGTTTCTCCGCTGTCTCCGCCATGAAGAGCCCACAGTATGGATCCTTCAGCGAAGCCATCAGCGAGTCCTCGAGAGCACCACGCCCTAGAGGAAAGCCCTCGCGAGCACCGCGAATCACGTGCGGTGCCTGACTCATGTTTTCGGCGCCGCTAGCAACGACAGTCTTGGCTTCACCGAGCGCGATCAATTGCGCGCCAGTAACGACAGACTGTAACCCCGACCCACACAGGCGATTCAGCGTCAGCGCCGGCACTTCGATCGGGATTCCGGCGTGCAACGCCACGTGGCGCGCACCGTAGATCGCATCGACGCTCGTCTGCAGCACGTTACCCAGCACGACGTGGTCGACACGATCCGGTGTCACGGCCGCCCGCTGTAGCGCTTCCGTCGTCGCCAGTGCTCCCAGCTGGATCGCGGACAGATCTTTGAACTTACCACCGCCGGGCGTGCCCACGTACTCGGCCATTGCGGTACGGGCTCCGCCTAGGATTTTGATGTCGTGTTGCACAGGATCGGCTCTCTATTCGCCGCGATAGACCGGCGGGCGTTTCTCGAGGAACGCACTCATCCCCTCGCGAGTGTCTTGCGTCGCGCTCAACAACCCAAAGAGGTCGGCTTCCAGCGCCATCCCCTCTTCTTGCACCGAGTCTTCACCGCGCAGCACGGCGTCGAGAGCCAGCTGCAGCGCCAACGGACCTCGTGACAGTAGTTTCTCGGCGATCTTCGTGGCTCCAGCGATCAATTCGTCGGCTGCGAAGACCCGATTGACGAGACCGATTCGGTGCGCTTCGTCCGCACCGATCGGATCTCCGATCAACACCAGCTCCAGAGCGCGACCGCGGCCAACGATACGCTGCAGTCGCTGCGTGCCGCCATAGCCGGGGATGATGGCCAGCCCTACTTCCGGCAGCCCGATCTTGGCAGAGTCTGCGGCCACGCGGAGATGACACGCGAGTGCGAGTTCACAGCCCCCTCCCAACGCGAAACCGTTGATCGCGGCGATCACAGGTTTGCCCAGACTCTCGATGCACTGAAACGCGATCTGGCCAGTGCGCGACCGGGCGCGGCCATCGAAGACCCCCTGCTCGGAGAGCTCCTTGATGTCGGCACCGGCGACGAACGACCGATCTCCGGCGCCAGTAACGATCACGGCGCGTACAGCCGTATCGTCACGCAACTGCCGAAAGCACTGGTCGATCTCACCGATCGTCGCATCGTTGAGTGCGTTCAACACCTTGGGGCGGTTGACGGTCACCGTAGCGATGCCGCTGCTAGCAACCTCGACGGCCAACTGTTCGAATCGATACTCCAAACCCTCGTCCTCCGTGACTTCTAGGGGTGTGTCTTGCAGAAGACGACTACTGTCTGCGTGTCGCGGGCTTTGCCGGAGCCCGTCGAGTCGCAGGCTTGACGTTTGGCTTGCGGCCCCTTGGTTGCTGTGTCTTCGGCTTTTGGGGGTGCGGCTTCTTGGCGTTGGGATGCGGCAATCGCTTCGCCTTGTAGGGATGCGGTCGCTTGTGCATGATCCGCATCCCCTTCATGTAGTCCCCGGCCTGCAGCCGGTCGACCACATCGAGGCCCTCGACGACACGACCAAAGACGGTCCAGGCCCCGTCGAGCTCAGGCATCGACCCAAGACAGATATAGAACTGCGAGCTACCGGAGTTGCGAGTGCTCGGCAAGCGTGCGAGTGCAACGGCGCCGCGTACGTGCTTGCGCCGTGAGATCTCATCTTGCACCGCATAGTCGATAGCCCCCGTACTGGTGCCATCGGGGCTGCCCCCCTGAATGAACCCTTCGCCGTCTCCGCCTTCGCGCCGGTGGAACTGCGAACCGGCGTAGAAGCCAGACTCGACCAACTCGATGAAATGCGCCGTCGTGTTCGGCGCGTCGTCTTCATAGAGTTCGATTTGGAAGATGCCTTGCGCCGTGGCGACCATGATCCGGGGTAGGTCGTCGGCCAACCCAACCTCGTCGGCGGCAGTTTTCGGCGTCACAACCGCCTGCTCCTTCGACGGTTGTTGCGGCGCGGCCTTGGGTTTCGTCGTCGCCGCCTCTCCGTTGGCTTCTAGCCCGAGGACCTCCCGCATGCGCGGATGGACCAGGCTGGCCGGATAGAGGTCGATGCGTGTCAGAGACGTCTTGCGCATCTCTGCCATCGCCTGCATCAGCAGCTGAATCGTTCGTTCGCTACCGATCAGGCGCCCGATCGGCACTGCCGCCTGATTGAGTCCCTGGGGACGCTCGCGGCAGAAGTACATCGCACTTCCGACCATGTCTCCTTGCCGATCGCCATGCACACGCAGCGACACGGTATCGAGGTCGTGCCCGCGGACTGAGTTCTTCCAGCCGGCTGGCAGTCGAAACGACTTACCCGGGTCGCCATCTTCGTTGCCACCCGCGCCGCCGCTCAAGATGTACTCGTTCGCTTCGTACTTCATGAACGGAAAGCGATCGTAGTGCTCCGCTCGCACGAGGCTGATCCAGTGCTCCAGCACTCCAGGCACACCCGGATCGAGCAGCTCCATCCAGACCTTGCCACCATTGACGTCCATGACCGCGAACCAGCGCTCGTCGTTCGGGTACGCGGGCAGGATGTTGAGGTGCTGTTCGCCCCCATAGTAGAAGCGCCAGCGTTGGCTCATCTTCTGAAACGCAGTGTCTTCACCGACACCCGAAACGAGACGACCGATGTTGGCCATCAGAATGTTGCCACGCCAGTTGACACGCACCAACGGCCATGCCTCGAGGACGCCGTCGGGAACGTAGTCCTGCATACGAAAGCGCTGCGACACCTGCTGCCCCGGCTCGAGCCGCTGCAGACACTCCGCCCAAGTGGCGGGCGCCTCGCCGGCCAGTTTGAGACCACGATTGCGACCACCACCCTGACCCTGCATGCGCAACGTCAGGCCGAGCGGCCAGAACATCGGGCGCGGGATGTCGAGGCTCTGTGGCCTTACGCCTTCGCGACCCTCGGTGTTGTTGCGGACCGAGATGTTGACGAAAAGATCGTCACCAGGCGCACTCGACTTCTTCTCGAACTTGAACTTCACTTCAATGTAGTCGTCCCGCTTCGAGGTCCGAGCCGGCTTTGTCGTCGTCACCGGAGGACGCGGCGGCTGCTGCCCAGGGCGCAACTGCACTTGCTCGTTACGCACATCGACCAGCAGCACGACGAACCAACCAAAGACACTTTTGGCCTTCGCCCACTGCCCCTTCTCCGAGATCGCAAACGCTGCGTTCTCGAAATCGCGATCGAGACCGGCACCGCGAGTGACCCAGCCGAGGTCACCGCCGAGGCGCTTGGTGCGGACGTCGTAGCTGTACTTGCGCGCGAGAGCGACAAACGACTCCCCTTTTTCTAGTGCCGCGACCACTTCGTCGGCTTGCGCTTCGGTCCGCACAAGAATGTGTCTGAGGTGCCGTGCTTCGACCTCTTGGAACCGCTGGGCCTGTGCCCATTCGGCCCCTGCAAGGAGGACGAACGCGACCGCCAGTAGCTGCAGCGATGCGCGCCCCGGTGTCTGTGCTGTTGTCATCGTGTACCTCTCGGCGTTGTCAAAACGTAAAATCCCTATTTGGATTGGCTTACAAAAATTGAAAAGGCGGCATTATAGCCACCGCCCGCCCTGGCTCCAAGGCGGATTCACGATCTTGTCCCATGCGAAAGGTGTCGCCTGGGCCCCCCGATTCGGGGAGATTCCGGGTCCGGTCCTCGCTATTCTCATGCGCGTAGGCCCGACAACCAGAACAGGAACCCTATGACGCCTCGCTTGCTGCTCGCCATCGTCTTCTGCTCGACCCTGACCGGCTGCCTTGCGACGCTGGAGGGGAACGTGGAGAGCGCAACGACACTGATCCTGGACGCGATCCCTGCTCCTCCCGGCGTCAACGAGACCCCAGTACAGCAGATCGCCGTCGTCGGCACGACCGGCGAGACCAGCCTCGGGCATCTCTCGACCGTCTGTGAGGTCGCGGACGGAACCGTCGTGAACCACCCAAACTTCGACGGGGTCAGCCCTCGGCTCGTCCGCGATGTGCTCCGACACCTCGAGCAACGCCCCGATCAGCTGTACGCCAGCCGGGGTCGCGATGCGCTGCTGTTTGCGCTCGAGGAGGAAGGCCAGTGCCCCGATTACCTGCTGTACATTCAGATTTCGCGGCTGCAAAAGTCAGGACCTGGCGTGGGCCCGTCGGAGTACAAAGTGACGATGGAGCTCGTCGACGTCGCGACCGGCAACCGCGTCGCGAAAGAGACCACCAGCGTGTCGATGAGCAAGTATCGGTAGCAGACGACTGGCTACCCGCGCTGAACTTCGAGCGCGAGACCCATTCCCCCCGAGATACACAACGTTGCCAAGCCGCGTCCCACATCGCGCCGCGCCATCTCGTGCAGCAGCGTGGTGACGATACGGGCCCCAGTGGCACCGATCGGATGTCCCAGCGCAATGGCGCCGCCATTGACGTTCAGGCGATCGCGATCCAGGTCGAGCCCCCGCTCGCAGGCGATGACTTGCGCCGCGAACGCTTCGTTGAGCTCGATCAGGTCGAAGTCGTGCAGCTCGAGCCCAGTCTGGGCGAGTAACTTGTCAACAGCTGGAACGGGTCCGATTCCCATCCGCGCCGGCTCGACGCCGGCGCGCGTCGCCCGGCCCAGACGGCCGATCGGTGTCATCCCCAGCTCGGCAGCCTTCTTTTCTGAAGCCAGGATCAATGCGGCGGCACCGTCGGTGATCCCCGAGGAGTTGCCGGGATGGACGGTGCCGTCTTCTTTGAACACTGGCCTGAGCTTCGCCATCGATTCTAGCGTCGCACCATCGCGCGGATGCTCGTCAGCAGAGATGGTTTTCATCTCGCGCCGAACGCGGACTTCGACCGGCAAGATCTCCGCTTCGAAATGGCCCGCTGCACGTGCGGTCTCACAGCGGTGCTGGCTCTGCACCGCATATTCGTCTTGCTCCGTTCGACTGATATCGAACTCTTCGGCGAGGTTCTCGGCCGTACGTCCCATCAGCTGGTCAGCGAGCGGACAGTGAAAGCCGTCGCGGTACATACCGTCGACGAGTTCGCCGTGCCCAAGCCGGTAGCCATCGCGTGCGTTCTCTAGGTAGTAGGGCAGCCGAGACATGCTTTCTGCGCCCCCGGCGACAACGAGGTCGGCATCGCCACGCTCGATGCTCTGGGCCCCCTGGATGATCGACAGCAGGCCCGAACCACAGGCCATGTTGACCGTGTAGGCCGTCCGAGATTCCGGCACGCCGGCGCGCACGGCAATCTGGCGCGCCGGATTGGGGCCGCCTCCGGCTTGCCGGCCCACGCCGAAGATCAACTCGTCAACGGCCGCAGCTGCGACTCCCGTGCGCTGCAGTAGCCCCTCGACCACGTGGACCCCAAGATCCGCCGCGGACAGCTTGGAGAACGACCCGAGGAATTTGCCAATCGGAGTCCGCAGCGCGTTCAAGACGACTACGCTCAAGACTTGTCTCCGATCAGGGCACGGGCGACGAGACGTCGGTGCAACTCCGCGGGCGCCTCGAGAACCTCGAGCGTCTTCGCGTCGCGATACATACGCTCGACGGGATACTCGCGGGAGTAGCCATTTCCTCCGAGGACCTGGACCGCACTCTTCGTGGCCTTGTAAGCACCCTCACAAGACTGCAGCTTGGCCATCGATGCTTCCATGTGATACGACGACCCCGCGTCCCGCAGAGCCGCAGCGTTGTACGTCAACAGGCGCCCTGCCTCGGCGGCAATTCGGCCGTCGGCAATCATGTTGCGAATGGCTTCGAATTGATCGATCGAGCGACCAAAAGCGCGGCGCTCACCGGCATAGATCAACGCGTAGTCGATCGAGCTGCGCGCAACACCGGCGGCGATCGCCGCTGCACCAATGCGACCGGCGGCCAAAATGCCGCGAATCGCATCGAAGTCTTGCTCACGTTCCCCGAGGAGCGCGGACGCCGGCACGCGGCACTCTTCGAACGCGACTTCGGCGATGCCGCAGCCACGCATGCCAAGCATGTCTTCTTCGCCGACGATCCGCACACCAGCAGCTTGCGCACCGCCGTCGACGAGAAACAGGCGCAGTCCTTCGGTACCTGGTACGTCCGCGGCGCGAGCAACGACGAGGTACAACCCCGCGGCACTCCCGGCGACGACGTACTTCTTGACGCCATCGAGAACCCAGTCGTCCCCGTCGCGGGTCGCCACGCAGGCAATCGCGCCGGCATCGCACTCGGCGTCGACTTCGGCGATGCAAAACGAACCGAGGAGTTCTCCTGACGCGAGTCGTGGCAACAGCGAACTCTGCTGAGCCTCGCTCCCCAACTCACGGAGGGCCAGCGTCACTTCGGCTAGGTGCGTGCCGAGCACCATCGCAGTCGACGCGCAGCCTCGAGCGAGCTCTTCGAGGACCAGAGACACCATGCGCAAGTCGCCGTTGATGCCTCCATGCTCTTCCGGAGCAACGAGCCCCAGAATGCCCAGCTCCGCGAGTTTGTTGAGCCCCTCCCGCGGGAACTCCGGGCCGTGGTCGACCCGTGCTGCCATCGGGCGCAGTTCGTTGTCGGAAAACGAGGCGACCATGTCGCGAATGTCGAGGTGCTCTTCAGTGAAGCGGATCACGGCGCACTCCCCTCTTCCAGCGCATGCCGGGAGATCACCAGGCGCTGGACCTCGCTGGTGCCTTCGTAGATTTCGGTGATTTTCGCATCGCGAAAGAAGCGTTCGACCGGCAGCCCGCGACAGACGCCGGGGCCGCCATGAATCTGAATGGCCTCTCGCGCGGCGCGATTGGCGGTTTCCGACGCGAACAGCTTCGCCATCGAGGCCGCCTTCGTGTGCGGCTGCCCCTGATCTTTCAGGCGCGCGGCGCGCAGCGTCAACAGCCGTGCAGCGTCGATCTCGGTCGCCATATCAGCGATCTTGAACTGAACGGTCTGCGACTTGCGCAGTAGCTTGCCGAACTGCACTCGCTCGTTGGCGTGCTTGGTGCTTGCGTCCAGACACGCGCGGGCAATCCCGACCGACTGTGTCGCGATGCCAATGCGCCCGCCGTCGAGCGTGTGCATTGCCACCTTGAAGCCTTGTCCTTCTTCGCCGAGTCGATTCTCGACGGGCACTTCGAGGTCCTCGAACACCAGCTGCACGGTGTCCGACGCCCGAATGCCAAGCTTCTCTTCTTTCTTGCCCACCTTGAGGCCCGGGAACGACTTCTCGACAACGAACGCGCACATGCTGTTGGCGCCCGCACCAGGGTCGAGGCTGGCGAAGATCACGAAGACGTCAGCATAGCCACCGTTGGTGATCCACGCCTTGGTACCGTTGACGATGTACTTATCGCCTTTGAGCACACAGCTGGTCTCGATGTGGGCTGCATCGGAACCGAAGTTCGGCTCGGTGATCGCGTACGCCCCAAGACTCTCGCCGGTCGCCAGCTGCGGCAGGTACTTCTGCTTCGTGGCTTCGGTGCCGAAGTTCAGAATCGGGCTCGACAGCAACGAGCTATGTACCGATAGCGTGACTCCAGTGGAGGCGCAGCCGCGGTGAATCTCCTCGAACGCGACGGCCAGCGTCACATTGTCGTGGCCACCTCCGCCGTACTCTTCCGGGATCAAGATCCCCATGAAGCCGAGGTCTGCGAGCTTCTTGATGTTTTCTTCTGGGAACTCCTCCAGCCGGTCGTAGCGATCGGCGCTGGGGATGAGAATCTTGTCAGCGAATTCACGGGCCGTGTCACGCAGTTGCCGCTGCGAGTCGGTCAGGTCGAGCAACATTAGCTTCTGACCCCCTTTGCACTACTCGTAGTCATAGAAGCCCTTTCCGGTCTTTCGCCCCAAGCAGCCCGCAGCCACCATGCGACGCAAGAGTGGACAAGGGCGATACTTGGGATCCCCAAGTCCGGTATGGAGCACTTCCATGATGTTTAGGCACACATCCAATCCGATGAAGTCCGACAGCGTCAACGGCCCCATAGGGTGGGCCATGCCGAGCTTCATGACTTCGTCGACGGCTTCGGCCGTTGCGACCCCCTCCATCACGCAATACATCGCTTCGTTCAGGAGAGGCATCAGGATTCGATTCGAAACGAACCCGGGGTAATCGTTGACCTCAACGGGCACTTTGCCGAGTCGCCGCGAGACGTCGAGAGTCGCCTGGCAGGTTGCATCACTGGTTGAGTGGCCGCGAATGACCTCCACGAGCTTCATGATCGGTACCGGGTTCATGAAGTGCAGGCCGATGAACGACTCCGGTCGATTCGTGACTGCCGCGATCTCGGTGATCGAGATCGAGGACGTGTTGCTGGCCAAGATCCCGTCGCTGGTTACCAAGCGGTCGAGCTCCGAATGGATCTTCTTCTTGAGGTCACCGTTCTCAGGCACGGCCTCGACTGCAAGCTGCACGCCTTCAGCAGCTTGTAGCTCGGCGGCATACGAGACGCGGGCCAGCGCGGCCTCGGCGTCCGCGGCGGAAAGGACTTCCTTCTTCTGCAGCCGCGCAAGGTTCTTGCCGATGCTGGCCTCGGCACGCTCGCGGGCTTCCGCGACCGGATCGATCAGCGTTACGTCACAGCCTGCCTGGGCAAAGACCTGCGCGATGCCGTTCCCCATCGTCCCGCCGCCAATGACGGCAACCCGAGACAGTTCATCATGAAAAGCCATGGTAGATCTCCGGTGGGATCGGCAGCAGTGGCAACTGCAGACCCGGCAATAGTTTGTCAAAAAAGCCGGCGCGGCGGCGCCGGACCCTGAAAGAAAAGGACGCGGATTGTATGAAGCATCCACCCCTACGAGCAAGGGGATCGGGCAGAAAGACAACATTGCCTCCCTGTGCCCATCAGGGGCCCCAGCCCGCCGGCAGAGATTGCGACGGCGGGCGCCGTTTACGCCTCCCCGGGCTTCGTCTACGCTACCGCGATCGGGCGCCCTAAGGCCCCCTGATCACGCCGTGGAACAAGAGATCCAGAAAGCACCAGATGCCGCTCGTCGATGTCCAGCGCCTCTCCAAAACCTTCTACGTGCACAAGAAGGAGCCCGGCCTCCTCGGCTCGGTGCGAGCGCTGCTGCGGCGCGAGACGATCGCCAAAGAGGCGGTGCGCGAGGCGACGTTCCAGATCGGCGAAGGGGAGATCGTGGGGCTGGTCGGTGCCAACGGCGCTGGCAAGACGACGATCGTCAAGATGCTCGCTGGCATCGTCCACCCGACCTCAGGCGATGCTCAGGTGCTTGGGCACCGCCCTTGGCAGCGCGACAATCGGCTCCGCCGGCAGATGGCGCTGATCATGGGGCAGAAAGCGCAGCTGTGGTGGGACCTACCTGCGGCCGACTGCTTCCTGTTACTCAAGGAGATCTACCAGATTCCTGACGAGCGCTACCACAAGACGCTGCAGGATCTGGCGGAGCGCCTCGAGGTGACGCAGGAGCTGACGGTCCAGGTACGGCGACTGTCACTGGGCGAGCGCATGAAAATGGAGCTGATCGCCGCCCTGTTGCATCAACCGAAGATCGTCTACCTCGACGAGCCAACGATCGGCCTCGACCTGACGGCTCAGCGCACGATACGGGACTTCCTGCTCGAGTATCAGCGCGAGCACCGTCCCGCGATGATCCTGACAAGCCACTACATGGAGGACATCGAACGCCTCTGCCAACGCATCATGATCATTCGCACCGGCGACATCGTCTACGACGGCCCCTTGGCTGAGATTGCGACCAAGTATGCGCAACACAAAGTCGTGACCGCGCACCTCCAACGCCGCGGCGCCAATGAACGCCCCTCGGCCGTCGAACTCGCACGCCTCGGTGAAGTGCTGCAGTACGATGACAGTTGCGTGCGGATCCGGATGCCGCGGGCCGAAGTCGCGGAAGGTGCCGCACACATACTGCGACGGCTCTCCGTCGCGGACCTGGCGATCGAGGACGTCGACATTGGGACGATCATCGAGCAGCTGATCAAGGCGCGCGCGCAGACGGGCGCCGACGCATGACACTGCGCCTGTTTCTCAACGTCGTCAGCCTCGAAGCGCGCAAGGCGATCAGTTATCGGCTGGCGTTCTGGATTCAGGCGATCGTCGCAGTCATCGCCGGGTTCGCGATCCCCTACTACCTGTGGACCGCAATATTCTCAGCCAACCCGGAGCAGGCCACGATCGGCGGCAAATCGCGCGACGGCATGATCCTGTACTACGTGATCGTCATCTTGATCTCGAACTTCGTGCGCGGCGTCGACATGGGGCTGGGGTTGTCGCGCGAGATCTACGACGGCTCGCTAACCCGCTACCTCGTCTATCCAACCCGCTACGTGGTCTTCAAGTACGCGCAAAACATCGGCGGGCTACTGCCCGGCTTCGTGCAAGCGCTCTTCATGGCCGCGCTATTCGTGACGTTTCTGCAAGTGCCCGCAGGCGTAGAGATCACGCTCATGAGCACGCTGCAGGCAATCGTCACGATCGCTTTCGCGAATCTGCTGTACTACACAATGTCCCTACCGATCATGGGCGTGGCGTTCTGGGCCGACAACGTCTGGAGCCTCGCCGTCTTGATGCGATTCGTCGCAGGCTTTCTCGGCGGCTTGATGCTCCCGCTCAGCGCTTTCCCAGAAGGCTGGATCCAAGACACACTCCGTTGGCTGCCGTTTCGCTGTTTCTATGATCTGCCCGTGAGCACGTTCCTTGGCAAGATCGAGTTCAGCGAGTGGCTGCAGGCACTGGGCCTCGGCGCTGCTTGGGGGATCTTGTTCGCGCTGATCGGCCGATTCGTTTGGAGCCGGGGTGATCTCCGCTACACCGGAGTGGGGATCTGATGGTGCGCTACCTCCGCCTCTACGCCTACTTCGTACGCTTTTCGTTCAGTCGCGCATTGGAGTTCCGGACCGACTTCTTCTTCCGTGTCGTCATGGACGCGGTCTTCTATGCCGTGCACATTGCGTTCTGGTCGGTCCTGTACGAACACACTGACATCCTGGGGGGCTGGACCCGCGACAAGATCTACATCTTCGCAGCCAGCTACTTCATGATCGACGCTCTCCACATGACGATCTTCTCGAACAACGCGTGGTGGTTGCCGATCTTCATCAACAAAGGAGACCTCGACTACTACCTTGTGCGCCCGGTCTCGCCGCTCTTCTTCTTGAGCTTTCGTGATTTCGCGGCGAATTCGTTCCTGAACTTGCTGCTGGCGGCGGGGTTGTTGATCTTCATGATCGCTCGCTACCCAGACCCTTTGGGCGCGATGAACATCGCCCTGTATCTCGTGCTGCTGTTCTGCGGCTTCCTGATCCACTACATGGTCTACATGATGTTTATCATCCCAGCCTTCTGGACCCACACCGACCAGGGACTGCGCGACTTGTTCTTCAACATCGAAAGGCTGGCCGAGTATCCGCACCGCGTCTACACGGGATGGGCGCGACGAATCATCGTATCTGTTGCACCGTTTGCGCTGATGACGTCGTACCCGTGCATGCTGTTGTTTGAAGGGGGTAGCGTATCGCTGTTCCTGCACACGGCCGCTGTGCTGGCCGGGACCTTCGGCGCCATGGTGTTCCTATGGCGCCTCGGTCTCCGCTCCTACGCCTCCGCCAGCAGCTGAGTCGGATTCCGCGCAGGTGTCACAGTACTTGCGCCTGGGGGCGCAACTACTGCGCCACCTGCTGTTGCGGAATCCTATTGTCTTTGGGCCCGGCACCTGACGGCGACCGAGCCTGGCACTGCCGGCGTTTGGTCACTCGCCTTGCCGTGCCGACGAACTGCGCCTGGGACAACCACTGCGCCACCTGGGGGCGCAACTACTGTGACTCCGCGGCGGAATCGCACTCTTCGGCCCGGCACCTGACGGAGCCGGGCTTTAGTCGTGACGCTTGAACTCGCCGGCTTTGAAGCGATTGCCGTAGTCGTTGAGGCAGCGCACGGCCAGGTGACCGAACACGAAGATGATCGGCAGGTTCGCCCACAGCATCGCCCCGGTACCGAGATCCATGAAGACTTCCATGTGCTCCGTACTATTGATCCCGGCGGCAGCCCAGATCGTGCATGCCAAGAAGGCCAGCTTATAGGGCAGCACACTGCGCATCCCCAACATGTAGACCATCCCTTGCTCGCCGTAGTAGCTCCACGAAATCATCGTCGAGATCGCAAACAGCCAAGCAGCGATCGTTACCAGCCAACGCCCGAGTCCCGGGAACTGCCGATCGAACGCATGCGCTGTTAGCTGCGCGCCGTCATAAGCTTGATAGACACCTAGATCACGGGGCACGACAGCGCTCGGTACCTGGTCCCACTTGTCGTCGAACTTGACATCCTTCCACACCAGCGTGCGCACGCCGCTATCGACGTCGTTGACGACGACACTCCCCTGCAGGCGGACCAGCGAGTTGCCGCGAGCGTGCGTCGCTCCCTCGACGTTTGCGACCATGTAGAAGTTCGAATCATCGCCCCACTGCGTCGACTCGGGGAGCGCATCGAAGTCGGTCGACGCGCGCACCTGCCAGACCTCTGGGTTCTCGGCCGACTGCGCAACAACGACGACGCCTTCGATGTCGCCAATCGCTTCGCGATTCCACGCCTGGGTCACCAGAATCACCAACGCCGTAATCGTGCAAATGCACAACGTGTCGATGAACGGTCCGATACCGCCGACGATTCCCTCGCGAGCCGGTTCGTCAGTCTTGGCAGCGGCATGCGCGATCGGTGCCGAACCCTGCCCGGCCTCGTTCGAGAACAGTGCCCGCTTCATCCCCCAAATGAAGGCCCAGCCAACGGAACCGCCCAGGAACGCGCGCTGCGCCTCCTCGCCGTTGAACGCGCTCTGGAAGATCGACAAGAACATGGCAGGCACTTCGTCGATGTTGACGATCAACACGATGATTGCAGCTGTGACATACATGAGGCACATGAACGGCACCAGCTTACCGGCGACGCTGCCGATCCGCTTGATCCCGCCAATGATCACTGCCCCAACGATCAACGCCATAATGATGCCGGTGGCCACCTTCGGGATCCCGAAGTAGCCTTCGCTGAGCCCAGCAACGCTCCAGGCCTGAAACATGTTGCCGCCGGTCATCGTCGAGATCAGCAGCGTGATGCAGAAGAAGACCCCAATGGCGCGGGCCAAGCCCTTCCACTCGCTCCCCTTCTCGCCGAGCACTTTCTCGACAACCCACATAGCGCCACCATGAGGGTTCTCGGGGTCGTCAGTGTTGCGATACATCATCGCCAGCGTGATCTCGACGGTCTTCAGAGCCATGCCGAGTAAGCCAACGATCCACATGTAGAACACGGCGCCTGGACCACCCGCAGCGATCGCCAGCGCTACGCCTCCGATGTTGCCGAGCCCAACCGTGGCTGACAGCGCCGCCGACAAAGCTTGGAAGTGGTTGATCGCGCCGGGGTCATCCGGGTTGTCGTACTTACCGCGGACGACGGCGAGGCCGTGCGTCATCGACGTATACTGCGAGAAGATCGTCCAGACCGTGTAGAGCAAACCAGCGGCGAGAAGGATCCGCGGCGTCCAATCGCTCCAGAGGATCCCATTAGCCCACGAGAAAGCCGCCATCAGCTGTTCCACGATGCCGCTCCGTTCTGCTCGGTTGAGGATTGCCGAGCCGAAGTATTACGAAATGTCACCTCTGAGAAAAGCGGAAGTGCAGGTCCGCGGGAGACATCCCCGTCGCAAAGCTGGACGTTGGTCAGCCTATTGGCGATCTGCGAGATCGTGGTGGTCACCACCGGAAGTCGTTGCGATGTCACGGATCAGCTGCCTTGCACGCCCCCCGGTCTTGCCGATCAGCAGCGTGTGGATACGCACACGGTAGTAGCGATTGAGCCGCTGGAGGTGAGTCATGAAGCGCAGATTGTCTTGGTACTTGCCTTCGGTTGGGGCACCTTCAGACAACAAGAACACCGTGTCTGTGTGGGGTTGCTGCAGCGCAAACGCCAGCGAGTCGTAGATGTTGCCGCGACTGTGGCCAATCTTCTTCGAAATCTGCTGCGACCGATTGAACTTCTGCAGCTTGCCACGGGCCTTCTTGATCAAGGCTGGTTGCTTGTCGAACGAATGGTAGTAGGAGCCGAAATAGACCAGTTGGACGTAGACAGAGTCGTGCAACTCACCGAGGACTCGGTGGAGTTCGTCCTTCGCCAATTCGACGCGCGACTTGCCGCTCCCGCCCTGCTCCATCGGTCGATCCATCCCACCGGAGAGGTCGACGAGGAACGTGACCCGATCCGAAGCGATCTCGGCCTCGTGGTAGCGCACACCAGTCCGCCCGGTCGGGACCGCTACATCACCGGTCGTCGGCGTCCACTCTTTCTTTTGCGCGGCCCACCAATTGCGCCACTGCAGCGCGTCGTTTGGGAGGTCATTCGAGGACGGCCCGACGATCTCACGCAGCGTTGCATACGTATCGCGGTGCTCGCGCCCAACAACTTCGTCGACACCAAGTAGCAGCGCATCGACACAAGCCATCCAGACCGTGCCGGGGACGGCCGTGCGCTCGATCCCCTGGAGGATCTCGAGGGCAGCCAACCGGAGCCGCGGCAGCCACACGCCACTCTTGTCTTTCGGCGGCGACGCGAACGCGGCCGTTGCCGCATTCACCGTAGCTTCTGCATCGACACCCGCGAGCAGCTCGAGAGCTACGATGCGCAGTGGGATCGACTTGCCGTTGACGGCATCCTCCGCAAGCGGCCGGGCGCGTTCGGCATCGATCGCAAACAGCGTGACCAGAGCTTCCCCCTGTACCCGAAACGCCTTCTTTTCGCGCTTGAAGACCGATGCCACCGGCTTCCAAGACTTCTCGTTCGCGCAGCGGCCGAGCGCCCACAACGTAACGACCCGCGCGTCTTCATGGCGTTGCTTCCCCAACGCGGCCGCGAGGGCTGGGGCGCCGAACTTGCGGGCGCCATAGATCTCGGCGACCCCCTCGGCGATCAGGCTCTCTTTCGAAACCAGACCGCTACCGAGCGCCGCCAAGCCGTCGTCTTGCCAGCCACGAATGACGTCGGCGACGACGCGGTCGCGCACGACGCCGGAGTCATCGGCGAGCAGGCGCAACACCCGCTCTGCGAACTCCTTGCCGTCCGCGACGATCTTCGCTGCATCCTTGGCAGCGTCGCGCTGCTTACCGACACCACGCCGAGGATCCACGAAGGTGGTCTCGGCCCAAACGGGCGCAACGAATACGAGTGCTAGGCAGAAGATCAGTGCGGACCGGAAAAACAGGGACATGGGGTGGCTCCTCTTCAACCGGGTAGTCTAGAGCGTTGTACGCTGCATTCCAGCAGCTATTCAGTCCCGAGCCCATTCCTTCTCTGCGACAGTTGCTTTTTGGGTTTCTGGCGGCGATGGTCGCGCCACAGCAGAAAGGAACCCAAATGCAACTCACAGACGCCAAGATCTTCATCACGGGCGGTAGCGCTGGGATCGGCTTGTCGATCGCGGAACTAGCCCTCCAGAAGGGCGCCCAAGTCGTCATCAATGGGCGCGACGAGGCCCGCCTCCAGAGCGCCGGCTCACAGCTGGGAGTCACCACCGCCGCTGGAGATGTCGGTGTCCCCGCGGCCGCAGCAAGCATGGTCGAGACAGCCGCTTCCGCGATGGGTGGCCTCAACGTGCTGATCAACAATGCTGGCTGGGGGGTTCGCATGCCCCTGGATGAGTTAGACCCAGAACAGTTCGAAGCAATGTGGCGCACCAACGTACTGGGAGCCAGCCTGGTCGCTCACCATTGCGTCCCCCACCTGAAGGCAGCCGGCGGCGGTAGCATTGTCAACATGGCCTCGACCGCCGCGCGACGCGGTTACGCCAACGGCAGCGGCTACTGCTCGACGAAGTTCGCCCTCACTGCCTTGACGCAATGCTGGCAAGGCGAGCTCCGTCCTCACGACATTCGCGTAATGCAGATCAACCCGAGTGAAGTACAGACCGGTTTCGGCGGTCGTGATCCGAACCGCGACATGGACCCGAAGAAGCTGATCGGGGCTGACATTGCTCATGCAACGATCGCTGCCCTCGAAATGGCGGATCGTGGTTTCATTCCCGAATTGACCGTGTTTGCGACGAACCCATGGCCCGCCGAATAGTGCGCACACCGTACCTCGCTTGCGCCCTCATCGCGCTCTCGGGCTGTCAGGGACTCAGTAACTACACGTCCCGCATCAGCAGCGACTTTGGTCAGTGCTTTCGCGGGCGTGTGGCCGCCGCCGCGGGCCTGTATGTCGAGGCCGAAATCACAACGCACCTGCAACCTGCAGTGGGTTTCGCGGATGTCGCTCTGATGCCGCGCTACAGTCTCGAGTGGGATCCATCGCGTACTGCAGCCGGTGAACTTCGAACTGCAGCCTTTCCGACACTCTTGGTCGGTTGGCCTTGGTTTGGCTACCAAGAGACGGCCGACGGGTATGGCGAAACACGACCGTACCTGCGTGGTGTGATCGCGCCGTTGATACTGATGAACAACCGGCACGTCGCGCGACGCTCCGGGTCTCTACTGGCCCTCCACCACTGGATTCCCAATCCACGCCTCGTCGACCCAGAACTCTCGGAACTGAACACTCCGCCGCCGCCGCGCCGTCCGTCGGACGACTATTGGGTGGGAGCATCGGCGACGCTGCTGCTCGCTCGATTTGATTTCGCTGTGAATCCGTTGGAGTTTTGGGACCTGGTCTTCGGGATCATCGGCTTCGATCTTCTCGACGACGATGTCGGGTCCGACCGTGCCCCTAGCAGCGAGACCCCCAACACAGAGGCCCCGAACACAGAGGCCCCGAACGCCGACGGGACTGGAGCAGCCGCGGCGGCGGTCCCGGAGTTAGCCGCCGAACAGGCCGACGACGAAACGCCATAGAGGGTCGCCCGCAAACAACAATACGACCCCAACCGTCGCAACCAGTGCCCCTAAGATGGCTCGCCAAGACACTCGCTGCCGCAAGAACAGCCATACGAGCGGCAACACGAATACGGGACTGGTCGACGTCAGCGTCGTAGCGATCCCTACGTTGGTGTACTCGAAAGCAAGAAGGCTGAACCAGATCCCCAAATAGGTGCCGACGAACGCTGCTGGCGTGATCACGAGCAGAGTCTTGCGTTGCAAGATCTGGCGCCCCCAGTGCCACAACCGACGGCCAGCGAGACCGACCAAGAAGCCGGCACCGGCGGCGAAGAGGAGGCGAACGAACGTCGCTTCCATCGCAGCGTGCGGGGTGAACTGCTGCAGCGCAACGAGCCCTTGCTTCGACCAGATCGCGCCAACCGCCTGGCACAGCGCACCGGCGACGCCGTACACAGTTCCGCGCATCAAGCTACCGGGGAAGTGTCCGGCCGCCTCAGATTCGGCACCGCGCTCGCGTACGACCCACACCACCCCAACCAGCGTGATCGCGATGCCCAGCAAACCGATCAGCGACTCTCCCTCCCCAAGCACCCACCAACCCAACAGCACGGCTGCTGGCGGTGCCACGGTGGTCAGGATCAACGCGCGCCGCGGCCCCAAAATCTGGAGACTTCGGAAATAGCAGGTGTCGCCGACCGCGATGCCAACCACCGCAGACAGCGCGAGCCAACTCCACGCCGTGGGATCCCAGTGAAAGACAGTCGCCGACTCCGAACGCCAAGCCATCCAGGCCAACGTCGCGACCAACAGCACTGCCCCGAGGATGTTCTTGAAGAGGTTCAGCGCGGCCGCGCTGACTTGCGCGCGATGGAACAGGATGCTGCCAACGGCCCAGAAGAACGCCGCGCCGAGCGCATATAGCTCCCCCTGATACTCGGCCACTGCAGACTCCTGTTTCCTCGGACACTCGCGGCACGGGCCGCGTTTTTCAAAGCCCGGTTCTCTACCCGTTTCCCTGACATCGCGGAAGGAAGAGTCGCCGCCTGCGACGGGCTTTGCCAAAGTGGCAGCTCTCGCGTGGCTCTGGATGAAATCCTTCGGTGCATTAATGCACGCCCCGCCATTGTGGCAGTCCCGGCCAGAGCGCAGGAGACGGCCTTCCCACAGTAAGCGATTCCCTAAAAAGAACTTAGCTTCCTTGTGGCGAATCTGGAACGGCGCCTGCAATAGGTGGCGCAGACCTTCTCGGAAAGGAGAACGCAATGCTACCGACTTTGTCCCGCAACTCACATGCGAGCTTCCCCAACTCTCTCGACTCCCTGTTTCGCTCGTTCTTCGGCCCCTGGTCGGACGGTTTGGCGACCGGCAACCGGGTCCCCCCGATCAACCTGATCGAAGAAGACGGTCAATACGTTCTGGAGGCCGAGCTGCCAGGCTACGCGCTCGCCGACGTCCAATTGGAGGTCCATGGCGACCGGGTCATGCTTTCAGGGAGCCGCGAAGACGTGACGCCCGAGTCCGTTACGTTCCGCCGCAAGGAACGCCAAGCGCAATCCTTCGAACGGCACCTGCAACTGCCAACCGAAGTGGCTGCAGAGCAAGTCTCGGCGTGCCTACGCAACGGCCTGTTGCGCGTCGTACTTCCGGTAGCCGCTGCCGCGCAACCGCGTCAGATCACAGTGAACGGGTAAGGAGCGAACCATGAACACCGCAACAGCCACGACACCGACGACCACCCCACTCGAGACGTTCAGCCCCGCGATGGATCTGTACGAGACCGCCGATGCCGTCACGGTCCTCGTCGATCTTCCGGGGGTGACCAGCGAGCAACTGACTGTCGAGTTCGAAGGTGGAATCTTGACCCTGAACACGGCGGGGGTCGCAGACGACCGGCACTACCTGCACCAGGAATTCCACCCGGGGCACTTCCAACGGAGCCTGCGCTTGAGCGACAATCTGGACGCCAGCGCGATCTCGGCCAACCTCGAAGACGGCTTGCTGACGCTAACGATTCCACGTTCGGCAGCATCGTTGCCGCGCAAGATCGAGATCCAAAGCAGCTAGGACGGCCACCCAGCCGCAAAAGAATCGCCGTCGCGAAGACACTCTTCGCGGCGGCGATTTTTTGCATTGCAGAACCCGGTGGCTAGGGCGCGACGACTCGAATCCCCAACTCTTCGAGCAGCGCAGGGTCTGACCCCGCTGGCGAGCCGTCCAGTAGCCCCTTGCCCCCCGAGGTCTTCGGGAACGTGATCACATCCTGGATCGTGTCGAGACCTAGGATCACCATGAGCCAGCGATCGATGCCGATGCCGATCCCTGCCATCGGCGGCGCCCCGAACTGCAACGCCTCCAGCAGGAACCCGAACTTCGCTTCCGCCTCTTCGGGCGACATGCCTAGACAGACAAACATCGCGTCCTGGACTTCCTTGCGCGTGATACGAATCGAGCCGCTACCGAGCTCCACTCCGTTTACGACCAGGTCGTACTGGCTGGCTTTGATCGAGGTGGCGAGGTCTACGATCTTCGGCGTGATCTCCCGATTGCTCCCTTGAAGCTCTGACGCAAGTGCGATCAATGCGTCTTCGTTCACAGGATTCACAAACGGGTGGTGCATCGCGATGATCTGGTTCTTTTCTTCGTCGTATTCGAACTGTGGAAAGCTGTCGACCCACATGTAATTGAACTGGCTATCGTCGCGCAGCTCGAGTCGATCGCCAAAATCGAGTCGAAAGGCCGACAAGATCTGTGCTGCAAGATGCTGTGAATCAGCCACGAACACGACGAGATCGCCCTTCTCGGCTCCAGTGCGGCTCTTAATCGTTGCCAGCTCCTCGTCGCTGAAGAACTTGGCGATCGGCGAGTCGAGGCCATCGTCTGTGTAGCGAATGAACGCAAGCCCCTTCGCTCCACGCCCTTTCGCGTCCTTCTCGAGATTCTTGAACTGCCCCTTCGACACCATCGAGTGCCCGCCCGGGATCCGCAGTGCCTGCACGACGCCGCCCGCCTTGACTGCGCCGGAGAACACGCCAAAGCCGCAGTCGCGGACGTCCGCACTCAAGTCGACGAGTTCCATACCGAAACGCGTGTCGGGTTTGTCCGATCCGAAGCGGGCGATGGCTTCGTCGTGCGTGATGTGCGGCAGCGGCGTCGGGATCTCGATACCGGCGGCTTCCTTCATCGCGTGGGCGACAACGCCCTCGATGACACGCTGCACATCCGCTGGCTCGACGAAACTCATCTCCATGTCGAGCTGCGTGTGCTCCGGCTGGCGGTCACCGCGCTTGTCTTCGTCTCGTAGGCAACGTGCAAACTGCACGTAGCGGTCGAATCCCGACATCATCAGGATCTGCTTGAAGATCTGGGGTGACTGCGGCAACGCGTAGAACTCACCGGGTGATAGGCGGCACGGCACGAGGAAATCGCGAGCTCCTTCCGGAGTCGGCTTCGTCAGCAGCGGCGTCTCGATCTCAACGAAACCATTGCTATCGAAGTAGTCGCGAGCGGCCTTGATCAGACGATGGCGCAGGCGAAACGTCTCCTGCATGCGCGGACGACGCAAGTCGATGTAGCGGTACTTCAGGCGCAACTCCAAGTCGAAGTCGACATCGTCTCGAACCTCGAACGGGGGCGTCTCCGCGACATTCAAGAGCTCCAACTCAGTCACTTCGACTTCGACCTCGCCGGTCGGCAACTTGGGGTTCTTGCGATCGTCGCCGCGCGACGCAACGACACCAGAGCAAGACACGACGTACTCGCGTCCCAAGCGCTTTGCACGCTCCAGCAACTCCTCAGATCGTTCTTTGTCGAAGATCGCCTGAATCACGCCTTCGCGATCGCGCACCATGACGAAGACAACGCCACCGATCTCACGAATATTGTCTACCCAGCCGCTGACAACAACAGCTTCGCCGACATGGGACGCGCGCAGCGCACCGCACATGTGCGTACGTTTCAGTTTCATCGACAGTTCGCCCTCTTCCAGTGGCTGCACTCAGCAGCAGCTAACGAGATTCTGCAATTCGGGCGCAGATTGTAGCGAACTGCCGGCGCAGCGCCACTCTGGATCAAGGGCAAGTTCCAGGCGCAGCACACCCGAGGAGGTCGTGAGTCGAATCCGCTACGCAGCCGGTCACGCCTGAACGCGTCAGCGTCAGATTGTCGACGAATAGGTTTGTCAGCTGCGTGATGACGTCGCTGAGGTGCAAGGTCCCGTCGTCGTTGACATCGCACGCATCCGGGCACGTCGGGAGCGCCTCGCTGCCAAACAGCACCGCCAGCAGATACACGACATCGGCAAGATCCTCGTTGCCATTGCCGTTGCAATCGCCACGCTCGAAGGGAATGCCACCGGGTGCAAACAAGACATACGTGGGAAAACCCAAGCCCGCGTTCGCGAAAGAGCCAAGGAACGTCCCGTCTTGCCCTGAGTAACACAGCACCGAGTTCGTCAGACCGCTGGCGACGTAGAGCCCGCCGTCGGGACCGAACCGGACGCCAACCGCTGTATCCAACCCACCACTCAACACCGGCACGAACGTCGACAAGAAGGCCCCGGTGCTACCGTCATAGACCAAGACCGAGTCTTCCCCGGTAACGTAGAGGTCGCCGTCGGAACCGAAAGTAACGTCCGATGGCGCCCACAGACCTCCACCACTGGCAAACGCATCGATGAACGTGCCAGACGTGCCGCTGAAACGCAGTACCGCATGGTTGTGCTCGCCAGAAACATAGAGATTGCCGTCAGGACCAAACGTCAATCCCAACGGCCGCAAGAGACCGCCGCCCACGGTGAATACACCCAAGAAGACACCGGACGTTCCATCGTAACGCAGCACGCTGTCGGTCAACGTGCTCGCAACGTAGAGGTGGCCGTCGGCGCCGAACGTACAGCCGTGCGGCAACGACAAACCGCCGCTACCCGGTGCAACGAACGTGTCGATGTAGGTACCATTTGCTCCGTCGAAGCGGAGGACGGAGTTCGTCGTGCGACTCACGACGTAGAGATGGCCGTCGGGACCAAAGGCGATTCCCTCCGGGCCGATGACGGGACTGCTGAGAAAACTCCCGCGCGGGGCTCCGGTGTTCCCGTCGAAGCGCAGCACCTCATTCCCCCAGAAACTCGAAACCAAGAGGTCACCGGGCTCGAGCGCTACAGCACGGCCCCGCAACGGGAGTAGCACAAGCAGTAGCGCGAGACCCATGAATAGTGCACGAACGACCCCACGGCGATGCCAGGGAGGCGAACAAGCAGACGTAGCGATAGAAGCAAGCGTGGCGGGAACAAGGCGAGATCTGTTGCGATCCAAGACGCCGTCCTTTCTTTGGGGACGGGACCTAGGGCAACGCGGCAAGCGCTATCGTACGGGAGAAGTCTTTGGAACGCAACGAGTTAGAGAGAGGGTGAGGCTGGCAGCCCCGCAATTCGGCAGCGCACAACTCAGGAGCCGGCGGCGCCCCGCGCTACCAAGCGGACGCTGAGCACCCCAAACCATCTGGCGTCGGATCGAGCTGCGTCTCACTGAAAGGTGGCGGCGGCGGCGGTCCCCCCGAGAACGAGAAGAGCAGCATGTAGATCGAGTCGGAGATATCAATGAAGCCGTCGTCATTGATGTCTGCGGCGTCGAAGCAGAGCGGTGCGGCACCTGAGTTGAACAAGTAGGTAATGATGAACACGACGTCGGCAACGTTGAATTGCAGATCGTTGTTTGCATCGCCGCGGCGGAAGCCAACCGGCGCGGCAACCAACACTGCACAATTGCTGGCGGCGACGGACACGCAGCCGGTGCTAGCCACCTGGGCATCGACACGGTACTGGATCAAGCCATCGGGGACGCCGGTATCGAGGAACAACCCGGCGCCAGCCGGCAGTGTGGCCACCAGAGTGTTGTCGCGATAGATCTCGAACCCGGTGTAAGGGTGTGGATTACTCCACGACACCAAGACTTCCTGAGGCCCTGGTGCTGGCATCGGAATACCACATTGCAGACCTAGCACTGCCGGAAAGTCTTGTACCGCACAGAAGGTCGATTCCGACAACTCGCCGAAGGCGGTACCAATGAGCTCATAGACGAAGCTGCCACCACCCGGCAACGTCTCTGCGTAGCACAGCGCATCTCCAGCGACTGTCGCTATCGTGACGCCGTCACGCTTGATCTCGATTGCCGTATAGGTCACTGGCAACGTCCAACAAAGAGTGACATCGAGTTCATCCATGCAGCAGCTGACGTCCGTAGGCCCTGGCACCTGCCCGACCAGCAGCGTCGCTGCCCCACTGTTCGTGGTCCCGCAGCTGTTGGTCACCGCCACCGCGTAGACGCCGCCGGAGGTGGACTGCACCGGATCAATGACCAGCGTTGTCGCCGTCTCTCCGGCGAGCGGCTGACCATCCTTGGACCATTGGTAGGTCAGGGGCGCCAAGCCAGAAGCCTGCACGTCGAGCGTAACCATGTCCCCGACCGTTGCGCTCTGCGACAGCGGATCGACGTCGACGAGCGGCAGCAGGTCGACCACGACCTGCACCGGGGTGCTCGTGGCGTTTCCGCAGGTTCCCGACACGTCCACCGTGTAGCTGCCTGTATCAGCAGCAGTGAGGGCCGCGAACACCAGCTGACTCGAGTTGGCACCTACGATCGGCACACCGTCCAACAGCCACTGGTAGGTCAACGAGTCGCCAACGGCGATCACTTCCAGCGTCGCCGGAGTGCCTTCACACTGCTGCAAACCAGCTGGGGCCGTCGTAATCGCCGTCACGGCGATCAGCGACACGTCGGCCGGAGGTGACAGAAGGCTGCCACAGAGGTTGGTCACCTCGACCGTGTAGGCACCGGCCGTACTGCCGTCGACAGCGGCGACCGACAACCCACTCCCGGTCTCACCAGGGAGTCGCACGCCATCGAGGAACCACTGGAAGGTCAGGGGCGACGTCCCCGTCGCGGCCACAGATAGACTCAGCGGATCGCCAGTGCAGATAGCCGCCCCCATTGGCGCGGTGACGATCGCAACCTCGTCGTGAAGCTGCAGCAGTGCCTGCACGCTGGTCACGGTGCCGCACGCATTCGTCACATCTACGGTGTAACTACCGACGTCCGCCGGCAACGCTTGAGCAAGTGCGTACGTCGCGCTCGTCGCGCCGGCGACGGGCGTGCCATCGAGATACCATTGATAGGTCGGGGCCGGGTTGCCGGACGCAGCCACAAAGAACGATACATTGTCATCGGGACAGACGGTCGTCGAGGATGGCTGCGTCATGATCTGCACAGGCTCAAACACCGTCAGAAGCGCCGAAACAACTGTCGTGCCGCACGGATCGGTCGCTACCAACTCGTACAGACCCGCATCGGCAGGAGTCGCAGTAGCAATGGTATACGTATCGGTCGTCGCGCCCACGATGTCTGCGCCGTTGTGGCGCCATTGCAGCGTCAACGGCGCGAAGCCGGACGCCGTCGTCATGAAAGTGACCGGGTCGCCCGGGCAAACCGATTGGTCACCAAGATCGCTCACTGTCGGTTGCGCTTCCACCACGATGGTTGCGGAAACCGATACGACTTGGCCGCACGAGTTCGTAATGGTCACGTCGTAGATCCCACTGTCACCAACTGCAGCGGTCGGTACTGAATACACGACATCGTTCGAGATCACGCTCCCATGGCGACGCCACTCATAGTGCAGCGGCGTGGCACCAGAGGCCGTCACGCTCAGCGTCAGAGGCTGCCCGGCACACAGATCCTGGTCGGACAGATCGACACTGATCGACGGCGCCACCCCGCCGCCCCAGGACGCTACGTTGACCACAGGTGTTACCCCTGCGACCGTAAGCGAGCCACCAACATACAGCCCTTCTTCACCAGGTGCCGGATGCGGCGCGAACGCCGACACTACGCTCCCGGTAATGCCAGAGCCCAGTAGCTCCCACAAGCTCGATCGCCAGCGCGCGATTCGCGGCGCGGAAAGGCCACTCGCCAGCGCAAAGTCGCCGCCGACATACAGACCGGCGCCGGCGCCGTCATCATAGACGGACAACGCATGTACGTTCCCGTTGACGCCCGTACCGAGCGTGGACCAGTTCGTACCATTCCAGCGGGCGATCCCGTTCACAGACAGGCCATCGACGATCGTGAAGTCGCCGCCTATGTACAGGTTCGTGCCGCCGCCATCGTCGAAAGCCGCGCAGGCACGCACCAGACCATTGGTGCCAGCACCAAGACTCTGCCAGCTGACGCCGTTCCATAGCGCGATGTTGTTGGTAGTCGTGACGCCCGCCGTCGCGAAGGAACCGCCGGCAACGAGCTGCTCACCGGCACCCAAGTCGACCGTGGTCAGGGCATGTACGGGTCCTGAAGGAGCGGTCGCAAACGCAGTCCAAGCAACGCCATCCCAACGCGCCAAGTAGTTTGCGACGGCGCCCGCGGCAATCGTGAAGGTGCCGCCAGCGATCAGGTCAGCACCGGTGCCGTCGTCATAGCTGGTCAAAGCCAAGACGCCGCCGGGCAGCCCAGCGCCCACGGCTTGCCATGTGGTGCCGCTCCAAGTTGCAATCGACTCAGCCGGCACGAAGCCGCCACCGACCTGAGTGAAGTCGCCAGCGCAGTAGAGCAGCGCACCACCGCCGTCGTCGTAGGGAAGCAGCGCAGCGACTGGGCCGTTGACTCCCTGCCCCACGCGGTCCCAGACCAGCCCGTTCCAGAACGCGAGGTTGGTCGCCGGATTGGTACCCGCCACGTTGAAGAGACCGCCGGCATAGAGGTCGAGGCCGGACCCTGCGTCAAACGATGCCAACGCCGCCACCGGACCGTTCGGTCCTGTCGAGAACGGCGTCCCCCCCCAACCACAGTCTTGCGCGGACACTGGCGCCCACGTCAGCAGTAATGCCAACGCAAGCACGCAGCACCGCGTGATGCGCACACCCACCGTTGTGCTCATTTCGATAGACTCCCAGAATGGACCAAACCCAAATTCCTCTTGAACAGGCCATTCTAGTGCCTACCGGCCGTTGAACGCTCCTCAAATTCGGTGGAGTTCGGTCAATTTCATGCACCCTCTGTATCGGGCGCGCCGAAAGGGAGCCATCGCCGGCTTCCCTGCACCTCGGCGAGCTCAACGACCGGAGCAGCAACCCCGACAACTACGCCAAGTATGACAGCGTCGGTTCAGCGCTTTCGTTGCACCACCTTTCAGGTCGCCCAGATCGTGACGACGACTGACTACGGTGCCGCTGACTTCGACCCGTGGCCGGAAGTGATGCAGATCGTTCGCCCCCAAGCGACCCCGCCAGTACAAATCGGCGAAGCACAACTTTGACAAGGATGTCATCGGCTATGGGTTGGGATGCTTCGCGCTTTGGTTCGCGCTGTTTGCGCGACGTTTGGCAACTTCCGCCCCGGCCTTGCCGACAGTCGGTCTGGTGCAGAACTTCGCTGCCATTCCTGCAATCGGCAAAGCGCTGCTCAACTTTTGCATGCTTCTTGGACGGCTCGAGATCTACTGCGTTCTCTTCCTGCTGTTGCCGAGCTGTTGGCGCGCGTGACACAAAGTCGCGTTGCGTAAGCGCAACAATCCGTGCAACTGCATCACGAAGGTGTCTCCGTCGCCACGCGGCACGTATACTCGGCGTCACGCTCACGTCGCTTAGGCAACACCTGGAGGCTCGCGGTGACGACTCATTGGCTCAAGACAATCGTACTCCTTTACCTCGTGACCTCTGCACTCGGTGACCAGTGCAGCGCACAGGTTCTCGGTGACGAGTGCTCATGGCAACGGCAGGCAACGTTCGCGTGGCGCGAGCATCGGATCGACCACGACGCACTAATCGCGACGGGTGTCCCGGTGTTCGGCTTTCAGCGTGTGACCGTCCGCGACACCGACGGTACGATCGTGCTCCGCCGCGTGCACACGCCCCGTGGTTGGCACGGTGAACTGCCAACACTCGCTCGCAACGATGCGAATCCTGCCACTGAGTGGCAATCGCCCTCGCTGCCGCTGTGGTATTGGGCGGACACTGACTCCCGCCAGCTGCAACTCGCTCACTGCCAGCACCGGGTCCTGCCCCGCGGTGACGGCCTGCCCGCCAATGAGATCGCGATCCTGGCCCTCGCCGCCAACGGCGAAGTGGTCTACGAGACCGAGGTCGCGCGCAACGTCGACATTCAAGGGTTAGCCATGGGGATGGCGCCACCGCCAGGTTCGCCGTACGTCAGTCCGTTGTCCTCGACACTCACACTGTTGCCGTATCTGACGATTCACCCCTTCGGCCTGCCAACAGTCACAACGAATGCCAATGGCGAATTCACGATCGCCGGCGCCACGACTGCTTCGGTTGTCGCCGAGCTCGACGGTCCGTACTTCAACGTCACCAACGCGGCCGGCGCCAATGCTCAGCTAATCGCAATCTTGAACGCGACCTCGCAGCAGACGCTGCTGTTCAACTCGACTCCAACTGAGTTTGGCAGCGCCGAGGTCGCTGCGTTTCAGATGCTCGGTCGCAGCTACGCGTTCCTCGAGTTGCTGTCCCCCGGGTTCGCTCCCGCGCAAAGTCCGATCCAGGCAACGGTGAACTTCGCTGGCAACTGCTTCGCGTCCTACATGCCGGCGTTCGGACTGACGTTCACGAGCTCTGGCGGTGGCTGCCCCAACACCGCGTATGGGAGCGTTGTCGCACACGAGTACTTCCATCACATCGCTTTCCAACTGGGTGGCTTCACGGCCCCCTACGACGAAGCCATGGCGGACGTGTTTGCCGCATTCGTGTTGGACGACCCCGAGATTGGCCGCAACTTCTACGGGCCATTGACGAACCTACGCCACCTCGTCGGCACCGCGCAGTTCCCGAGCCCGAACCCCTCTGACCCAGCGGCCGAGGGGCTGCCTCTGGCGCAGGCGTTCTGGGATCTCCGCGTTGCGTTTCAGAACCAGCTGGGTGTTGCCACCGGTGAGCAGCTCGCCGACGAACTGTGGCTCGGAGCGCTGCTCGTGACTTCGGGCGTGATCGATTCCAGCATCATTCTCGACCTACTCGAACTCGACGATGACGACGGCAACCTCGGGAACGGGACGCCGCACCAGTCACTGATCCTGGCAGCGTTCGCCGGCCACGGCTTCACTCCACCGGCGATTCCAGTCACAGGTTTGACCTGCACGGCCGTAGAGAACACGCTGCAACTCAGTTGGCAACTGCCGAGCAATGCAGCCTTCGACAGCCTGCAACTGCACCGCGATGGCTTGCCGATCGCTACGCTTGCAGGAGATAGCACATCGACCGAGATCGTGTTTCCGCAGCTCGGCGATCACTTCTATTCGATCATCGGAGTGACGGCGGGCACACTCGGACCCGCGGCGACGTGTCAGGTACAAACGACGACGTTCGCGCCGTTCCTCCGCGGCGACATGAATCTCGACGGAGTGCTCAACCTGATCGATGTCATCGCGTTGCTGCAGCACCTGCTACAGTCGGTACCAGCCTTGGCCTGCGACGACGCTGGGGACGTCGATGACAGCGGCAGCCTCAACATCGCGGACCCGATCTACCTGCTGAACTTCTTGTTCCTGCAGTTGGCACCGCCGCTCCCCCCCTACCCAGCACCGGGACTCGACCCGACGCCCGACGACATGCTTTGTCTGTAAGTGCGTGGATCGATTGAGTCTGGGGGAGCTCGCCCGAGCAGCGCCTACTCCATGTGGATTCCACCCTCGTAGCAGGCTCGCCCAGGGCGGCACTTCTCGGGTTCGACATCGTCTCCGTCCGGCCCCTGACAATCCATCGTGCAAAGGCAGTGGAAGAGTGCCGTGTCGGCAGTGAAGTGTTCTTCGAATGCGGACCGACGATGGTGTGTATTGAGCTGCATCGTTTTCGTCATCAAACAAGAACACACGTCGCCAGGGAGCTGCTCGGGTTTCTTCGGTCGATCGCTCACTACTGCTCTCCCTTCCAGGCAGCGCGGAGTGCGCGGCCCAGCATGGCTTCTACGAGCTTGCGCTTGTACTTGTTGTCAGACATAGGCGTCGCCGAAGCAACGGCCTTGCTGCAGATCGTGGTTACCAGCTGATCGTCGATCGTTTTCCCGACGATGAGTTGCTCGAGATCTATGCGACGCAACGGTCGCGGCGCAACGGCTGACAAGACGACGCGTGCATCGGTGACTTTTTCGGCGTCGCGACGTAGACGCACCGTTGCACCACACAACGCCCAGTCGAACGATTGCTTCTCGCGCGCTTCGTCGTAAGCGCAGTGGCGCCCTGCGCTCTTCTTGGGCAGCAGGATCCGTGTCACGATCTGCCCTGGCTTCAAGACGTTCTCGCGCTGCACGTTCTCCTCGGCAGTGACGAAGAAGTCTTCGAGTAACATCCGCAACTCAGTGCCACCAGGCGCCGCAATCTCAACGACCGCGTCGTGAGCGATCAATACCGGCGCGGTGTTGGACGGGTGCACTATGGCACAGCGACCATTCTCGTAGATTGCGTGGTGTTCATTGACACCGCCGTGTGCGTAGCAACGCTGGCCGCCCTTGCGCAGACACGGAAAAGTCTCGTCACGATAGTAGTGACAGCGCGGCCGCTGACAAAGGTTCCCGCCCAACGTCCCTACGTTGCGCAGTTGCGGCGTCGCGGCACGCCCGATCGTGGTCACGAGCGCGGGCCAGCTGGCTCGCACGCGCGGATCTGCGGCGATGTCGTTGAGCTTCGCCAACGCGCCGATTGCGAGTCCGTCGGCAGTTTCCTCGATGGCGCCGAGACCGGGCAGCGACTTCAAGTTGACGATCATGCCCGGCGTCTGCGTGCGTTCTTTCAGCTCACCCAGGAGGTCAGTGCCTCCGGCCATGACTTGCGTCTTTGCGAAGGAGTCCGAACACGAAGCTGTGGCTTCATCCAAGGTCCTCGGCAGGGCCATGCGAAACGGCTTCATCCTCGTCTCTCCTTTCGCTCCAAAGCAGACAACACCTTGGCCGGCGTTATCGGTAGAGATTCGATCCGCTCGCCGATCGCATGCGAAACGGCGTTTGCAACCGCGGCAGCTGTAGCAACGACCGGTGGTTCACCCAGCCCCATGACACTAGTGTTGTTCTTGCCGTTGTAGACGTCGAAGAGCTCAACCTCGATCTCTGGGCAGTCGACGGACCCGAGAATTTTGTAGCCCTCGAAGTCAGCGTTGACCATTCGCCCTTCCTGGCGATCCATGATGCGCCGCTCGAACAGCGCGTAGCTGACGCCCTGCACGATCCCGCCACTCACCTGGCTTTCTGCCAGCAGAGGGTTGATCACCTTGCCCGCGTCCTGCACGGCCACGACCTTCAGAACCTTCACTTCACCGGTCTCGGTGTCGACTTCGACCTCAGCGCACTGCACACCGGCATTGGTGTCACTGAAGCCCTCGTAGTTGGGTCGCCGGCGCCCGAAGACCGGTCGATTCGCGACGGTCTCGATCGTGTCGTCGCTGATCAACTCGCACGCGTCCTTGAAGCTCACCTTCGTGGCAAGTGGCTGACCGTCCTTGCGTACTACGTTGCCGGACGCAAGATCCAAGTCGGATCGATCCCAATCATGCTTCTCTGCGACGAGATCGAGGAGCTCTTCCTTGGCACGATGGGCGGCTAGCCGCGCTGCGGGCGTAATCGTCGGTGCGGTCGTTGAGCCGCCACTGGTCGGCCCGCGAGGGTCGTCAGTGTTACCAATGAACGTTTGCACCTGGGCCAGGTCCAACCCTAGCTCTTCAGCCGCGACCATACCCATGATCGTGCGCGTACCGGTGCCGATGTCTTGTGCGCCATTGCGTACCTGCACCGTGCCGTTGCGATGAATACGCACCAGCACCCGCGCACCACCACCACCGGACGCAAACCACATGCTGCTCGCGATGCCGACGCCGCGCTTTTTCGGATCGCTCGACGCCTTCGCGCTACGCTTCGTCTTCCAATCGATCATCTCGGCGGCCCGGTCATACTGGTGCGGCCGGATCGCATGAGAGTCGTTCTTCTTGCGGAACTCGATGGGGTCCATGCCGATCGCAGCGGCCGCTTTGTCCATCATGGCTTCCAGCGCGAAAGCGCCCTGCGGCCACCCTGGAGCCCGGAGCGCTCGCGCCCCGCCACAGTTGGTCCGCACGCCGTACTCCACTTTGTCGATCGCGCCCAAGTCATAAATGTTGTCGTTGTGGGCGCCGGCGCCTCCAAGTCCGTTGCCGGCGGTACCCCAGCTGCGCGCCTTGAACGCCACGATCGTGCCGTCTTTGTTGACGCCCATCTTCAGCTGCTGCTGTGAGTCGGGACGATTGCCGGTCGAGGTATGCTCTTCTCGTCGATCGAGCATCAGTTTCACGGGACGCCCGGCCGACTTCGCGAGCAGCGCCCCGGCGACGCCCTCACGACCCAACGATGTCTTCGCGCCGAAGCCACCGCCGATGTATTCGCACAAAATCTGCGCACTCTCGGCCCGCACTGCTCCCCGGGGATGGGTCGCTTCCCACTGCGCTCCGAACGTCCCTTGCGTCGAAACATGAGCGATCAGGTGATCCCCATCCCAATCACAGACAACTCCGTGCGTCTCGAGAGGAGAGTGCGTCTGCACTTGCGTGTCGAACTCCCCTTCGATGACTTTGTCACTCTCGCCCAAGAGCTCCGCTACGAGCTTCTCATCGTCTTCCATTCGCTGCAGCATCTCGGCGAGCTTCTCTTCGTCAACGCCGCCGCCGCGCCGACGTGGTGTGCGCGGATAGATGCGTCCAGTGTTCTTCTGATTGCGCCGGCCGACCTGAGGCGCGAACTCCGCCATCGCGTCTTCGCGGGTCACGCAAAAGGCCAACGGCTCGTACTGGACCTCGATCGCCCGTACAGCTTCTTCGGCTTGCAGCTCGGTCTCGGCAGCGACTGCGGCGACCCCGTCCCAGGCAAAGCGCACGGAGTTCTGCCGGAAGGCGTCGGCGAACGACAACACGGCTTTGACACCGGGCATCGAGCGCGCCTTCTCGAGATCGACCGACAGGACGTTGGCATTGGGATGGGGGCAGCGCAAGATACGCGCGTGCAGCATTCGCGGCGGGCTTTGGTCATAGGTGTACTTGGCCCGGCCGGTGACCTTCGCGATCGCATCCACGCGACTCCGCGATTGCCCCACCAACTCGAACTTGTCGCCAGGTTGATACGGCGGAATATCACCGTTGGGCAGGACTACTTGGAGCTCTTTGACGTGGTCCCCAAAGCCGACGCGAATCGAGATTTGCTTGTCGTCATCTTGCATGCCTACCCTCCCTTCCGCTTGCGCACGACCGCCTCGACGGCGCGGAAGACATTCGGGTACGTGCCACAGCGGCACAGGTTCCCGGCGATTCCCTCAGCGACCTCGGCACGCGTCGGCGCTGGGTTCTGTTCGAGGAGTGCGGTGCAGGCGACGATCATTCCGGGCGTACAGAAACCACACTGCAGCGCGTCGTAGTCGACGAAGGCCTGTTGCACGTCGGTCAGCTTGTCGCCATTGGCGAGCCCTTCGATCGTAACGACATCTTGTCCGATCGCGTCGACTGCAAGGAAGCTGCAGGAGTTCACGACCCGACCGCCAACGCTCATCGTGCACCCGCCGCAAGAGCCGCGGTCACAGATGCGCTTGGCGCCGGTGAGATCGAGCTCGCCGCGGATCGTGTCGAGCAGCGTCGACGACGGCATGGCTCGGACCTCACGCTCGACGCCGTTGACGCGCAGCTTCAGCTGCATCGGCTCGGCAGCCAGGGTCGGAACACCTCCCGCCTCCGGCTTTTCTTGCGCAATCGCCGTCGGACCCAGCAGGCCAACGCCGGCGACCGTAGCGCCAGCCCCTTTCAGGAAGCCGCGGCGCGAAACCGCGCTCAGCGGCTCACGCGACCGGCCACAGCTGGCCTGCCCATCAGGTACGTCTGGTTTCATCGGTAACCTCGTTCTAGCTGCGAGAGCGCTGCAGATTGTATACGACGCGACGCGGTGGATGATGGGGGGATCTCGCGGCGGGACGCGATTCAGGCGCCGGCGACGCCAAAGTGGCTAGCAATCGCCTGTTGGAACGTTCGTGTGCTGACGCGGATGTCATCGGAATGCTGCAGCAAGGCGCCCCCGACCAGGAACATCGCCTCGGTGCCATAGTCGCGCGCCATGTCGGCAACCGACGCCAACTGCATGCCGCCCGCGGGCGCCGGGAACGCGGCCCGTCGACTCGGCTCGGTCGGCTCCAGCAGTCGCTCGGCGATCGACAAGCACTCGCCGCGGGTAAAGCCAAAGCGCCCGCCTGAGTTGGGGAACACCGAAGCGTCGAGCCCCAACAGCCGCGGTAGCTGCCCCAGAAGCACATCGTGAGCAATGCCGTGTGTACGTCCCAAGAACCCGCCAGCCCACGCCGGGTGCGACACCGCAATCAGCGAATAACGCCGGGCAAGTTCCTGCGTACGATCGAGCCCCACCAGAAACGGCGCAATCAGGAAACCGGCGGCGCCCACCTCGCGCAGGAAGGCCAGCCGCTCGTCGAGCTCTTCACTCGGCCCGGCGAGGTTGGCGAGGTACAGCGTGCGTCGACCGGTCTCTTCGTTCGCGCGCAGCACCGCTTCCGCACACGCGCCAACTCGGCGTTGATACTGATCGAAGCGGCTATCCACCAGATTGTGATCGTCCTTGACCAAATCGCCACCGCCCAGCGCAAAGCCATACGCCAACCCCGCCAGATCCGCGGTGCTGGCGCCTTTCGGCTTGAGCGCTGTCGCCAGCAGGGGTCGGTCGTAGACACCGCCGTCACCGACAACCCCGCGGATGCCCTCGCAGCCAAACTGGGGTTCGTCGTAGTAGGCAGAGAGTTCATGCGGCAGCTGGATCCGCAACACTCGAATTGTGTCGAGCAGCGAAATGTTCCCGAAGACAAGATTCATCAACTGCGATGGTGGCATCTCGGCGTGATCGCCCGGATACGCAATCTGTACCGCGTGCACTTGCGGACACAGCGCTGAGATGTCTTCGACACGCCCAACGACAGCGTCCCGGAGGGCCTGCGAGACGATGACCGACTCGGGTACTTCGACGCTCTGCTCCCAGGCGATCGCATGCGCACGCTCGCGTACCTCGGCAGCGCTGCCTCCCACCGCATACGTAACACGGATCGGTGTCATGACAGAACAGTCCTTCCCAAGACTGAGAACAGGAGTCGACATCGGCGCAGAGCATTGAGGAATAGACGTAGAAACACAACCCCGCGGCGGGCATGATCGGCTCGCGAGCAGACGCACACGGTGCGCAAGGAGTGAACATGACAACCCGCGTAGCCATCATGGGCTTTGGCCGTATGGGACGAAATGTGTTTCGGGCCATCTACCCACGAACCGACATGCAAGTCGTCGCGATCAACGATCTCGCAGACCCTGACGCGATGGAATACTTGCTACGGTTCGACTCTCTCCAAGGCGCCTTCCCGGAGCCGGTCCGCGTCGTCGACCGGGTCCTCTACGCCAACGGGCGTCAGATCCCGATCTTGAACCACCGCACCCCTGCTGACGTTCCGTGGTTCGACCACGGCGTCGACGTTGTCGTCGAGGCAACCGGTCGCTACCGGCACCGCGCCGAGCTACAAGGCCACCTCGATTCCGGAGCCGATCGCGTCGTGCTGACTACGCCGCCGCTCGACAGCGTCGACTACACGCACATTGCCGGCGTGACCGACGCGACACCGCTACGCGAGCATCGTCTCGTCTACTGCGGTTCCAGCACCGCCAACTGTGTGGCGTTAATGCTCAAAACCCTCGACGCCGCGTTCGGCGTCGAGACGGCTAGCTTCACGTCCGTGCACGCATACACAGCCGAGCAAAGCCTGATCGACACCTACCATGGCGACCTACGCCTGTCGCGCGCCGCCATGGAGAACATCGTCCCGGTCAGCACGAACACCGTGAACCTCGTCGAGGAGGTGCTGCCGCAGCTCGAGGGCAAGGTCGGCGGCTACAAGCTGAACGTGCCGGTCAGCGACGTGTCCTGCGCAGACGTTGTAACGACCCACGACCGAGCGATCACCGCCAGTGAAGTCAACGAGGTGTTTCGCAGCGCTAGCGCAAGCGTCAGTGAAGGACTCCTCGCGTTCACGGACGACCCGATCGTATCGTCGGACATCGGAGGCTCGACGGCTTCCTGCACGTTCGACAGCCTGGCGACGCTCGTTGTAGAAGGCGACATGGTCAAAACGATCGGTTGGTACGAACAGGGCGGCGGGCTTGCCTACCGCATCGTCGAGGCGATCGCCGGCTTGGGCCGTCGCACGCCGCAGGGAGGTGCGGCTTGAGGATTGCAATCAACGGGTTCGGCCGAATCGGCCGCAGTGTGTTTCGGATCTTGGCGAGCGATCCGCGGCTGCAGGTCGTCGCCGTCAACGACCTCTCGGGCAGCGAACCGCTGGCTTACCTGCTGAAGCATGACACGGTCATGGGACTCTTCGAACACGACGTGACGGTTACGGGCGACCAGCTGATCGTCGGCGATGGCAGCACTCGTTTGGTCGCGGAAGCGGATCCAACACAGCTGCCGTGGCGCGAGCTGGGCGTCGACGTCGTCGTCGAGGCAACGGGGCGCTTTCGCAAACGTGCTGAACTCGAACAACACCTCAGCGCCGGGGCCGGGCGTGTTCTGTTGACGGTTCCCGCCAAAGACCCGATCGACGCAACGGTCGTCCTGGGCGTCAATGACGACGCGCTGGAGGCCAAGCACCGCATCGTCTCCAACGCCTCGTGCACTACGAACTGCCTAGCACCGTTGGCGAAAGTCATCGACGAGAGTTTTGGTATCGTCAAAGGTCTGATTACTACCGTGCACGCGTACACGAACGACCAGCGGCTGTCGGACTGGTACCATGCCGACCTGCGCCGATCGCGCGCGGCAGGCTTGAACACGATTCCGACGACGACCGGTGCGGCCCGAGCCGTCGGCCAAGTGCTCCCGCAACTGGCCGGACGCCTTGACGGCATGGCCATTCGGGTGCCGGTGCCGAACGGATCCATCGTCGACCTCGTCGCCAGGGTCAACACCGACGCCACAGTAGAGAGCACAAACACCGCCGTCCGCGAAGCGGCCGCGGCGCTACCGCCTGGGATCTTGCAGTATTCAACCGAAGCCATCGTCTCCAGCGACATCGTCGGCAACCCACACTCGTGCATCTTCGATGCACCGCTGACGCAGGTCATCAACAAGCGTACCGTGAAGGTCTTTGCGTGGTACGACAACGAATGGGGCTACTCGAACCGAGTCGTTGATTTGCTCCGGCGCCTCGCCAACTTCTAGGAGAGTTCTGCAGCACGCAGTGCCTCTTCGGCGCGGGCCCAATCCGCCTCGTCGTCGATGTCGAGAGAAGAGGTTTCGTCCATCACGAACGCGACGGGACGTCCGCTCTCAGCGGTGCCACTGATCAGCGCCGCCGTGCGGTACAACGACAGCGCACCGTTTAGCCGATAGCACAACGGTAGCTCCTGGCGCCGGACTGCGCGATCGGCAAAGAGGTAGTGCAGCTCGCCGTCTTCGAGGGTCCCCATCCAATGCGGGTGCTCGCGAACGGCAACGACGCTCTTGAGGAAGCGCGGCTGCGGCTCGTGCGTGAGCTCGTTGAACTGCGTCACTGCGTCGCGCACCTGTTGCGGTCGACACAGCGGCGACGTCACCTGATACAGGAGCGTCGTGTCGGCAGCGCTGCCGCCGGGATGGCGGACAGCATGCTCGAGGGCTGGCAACGACGGGGAGTCGTCGCGGGCCAACTCGGCGGGTCGCAGAAACGGCACCTCGGCCCCACAGGCCAACGCAACGTCTGCCAGCGCCTGGTCGTCAGTCGAAACCAGAACTCGGTCGCAAATCCCGGTTTCTTGAAGCATTGCGACGCCGCGGGCGAGCAACGGGACCCCCGCCAGCGGACGCAGATTCTTCCCGGGGAGCCCTTTGGAGCCTCCTCTGGCAAGAATCACTGCCTGGACCGTTGATGCTGCCGTCACTGGCTTCCTTCCCTCGCAACCTTTCTTCGACCCCCGGCAGCGCCGCCTTCACCACCGTTTCCGGAACCGCCGGGCTCCCCCCGGGCCCTCTTCGGGCGCTGTGGAGGACATCGCTAACCCCTGAGGAGGGGCCAAAGTAGTCGATGAAAGACTCTACACCCACCACAGCGGATGGTACCCTTCCCGGCTTCCAGGAAAAGGTTTGGGCAATAAACTGGGACCGGTCAATAACGTCGCACAGCTGCCTAGGGGCTGCTGAGCAGCGCGGTTCCGCTCGACCCAAGCTGCTGGCCAAACGCTGGATCTAAGACTGGACTGAAATCAGAAACCCGAACGAGTACCGAATGCAAAGGACGAGAGTCATGCAGAGGACTGCCGTAGCGGCCCCCCGGGGTCTCTTTCAGCGTGCGCTGCTGATCGCCGGAGTGGCGATCACGAGCAGCTTTGCGCTTCCTGGCTTCACTCAGGAGGCGTATGGACCGCCCTCCCTCGAGGACCAGGCGAATCCGAACAAGCCGCAGCTGCGGCGCAACGATGGCGGCAAGGTGCGACCCGGCCAACGGCCGAACCGACCCAAGCCCAAGCGGCTCGTGATTCCTGAAGGGATGCAAGGGCCCGTCTCGTTCGTGGAAGTCCGCGATCACGACTGGGGCACGATCCTGCAAGGTACGGCGTACGAGTACACGTTCCAGATCGAGAACAAAGGGGACATGGTCCTCAAGATCACCAACGTGAAGCCTGGCTGAGGCTGCTCCACGGTCCGTTACGACCGTGAGATCCCCCCCGGAGGGGTGGGAGAAATCCGCCTGCAAATGAAGACCGACAAACTGCGCAACAAGGTCAAGAAGGTTTCGACCGTCACGACCAACGATCCGAAGAACAACCGTTACCAACTGAGCATGGGTGGCATGATTCAGGCCATCCTCAACACGAGCCCGGCGCAGGCGCGCCTGAAGGGTCTCGTGTCGGAAGAGAAGACCGAGACGATCCGCGTGAGCAAAGGCTCCGATCTGATGATTGAGATTCTCGAGGTCAAGCCACAATACAAGCGCGTCGAGGTCAAGGCCGTCCGCGAAATCGTCGCCGGCAAGCGCTACGAAATCGACGTACTCGCCAAACCCGGCACGCAGCCGCGCATCGAGAGCGATGTGTTGAAGGTCAAGCTGCGTACGAGTGACGGCGAAGAACGCACGTCGGATCTGCGTGTGATCGTCGAACATCAGTCGCGCGTGACGGTAACGCCGCGCAACAATCTGTTCTTCCGCAAGCAACAGACGCAAGCCCTCAAGAGCGGCCAGAAGTCGCACATCACTCAGAGCCTGTTTCTCGCTGGCGCGAAGCCCGGGATTACGTTCAACGTGACTGGGGTCGAGATCAAAGGGGCCGAGCCCGGGCTGTTCGAAGCCGACTTCACAGAAGTCAAAGAGGACACGCGCTTCCGGGTGTCTGTGAAGCTCAAGCGCTTCATCGAAGAGCCCATCGTGCGCGGCACACTGGTGGTCTACACCGACGACCCTGAAACGCCCAAGCTCGACGTGCGCTTGGTCGCACAGTTCATTGATCAACCGCGTCGCAACACCGGCACACGCGCCCAGGGGCGACCGGGAGCGGCCGGCCGTTCGACGCCACGTCGAATTCCGCCGCCAAAGGTCGTACCCCCGAAAGTGGTGCCGCCGAAGAAGACCCAGTAGGACGATGTCACGCCTCGGCCTACCACCGCTCGCGCGCATCTCGCTGTCGACAGCGTTGTGCCTGATCGTTCTGCACGCGACCGTGGTCCCGAGTTCCGCCCAGGAACCGGGACCACGGCCCGTTGCATCGCAGCCCACGACCGCCCAAGAACAATCGGAACGTGCGGCGCAGCCGCAGGAGCCCGTTCCTGGGCGCAAGCGCACTCCTCTCGCACCGCAGTCGCAAGAGAAGCGCAAGCCGAAGTTGCCAAAGGCGATTCCGGCAGTTGTCCCTGCCGGCAGAGTGGGGCCAAAGATCCGCATACCCGGCGGCAAGTTCGACTGGGGCAGCGTCCTACAAGGCACGAAAGTAGAACACACGTTCAAGGTCCACAACGACGGTGACATGCCGCTACAGATATTCGGCGTGCGACCAGGGTGCGGCTGCACGACTGCGAGCTTCGATCGTGAGATCCCCGCGGGCGGCGTCGGGGAGATTCGCATGATCATGGATACGAGTCGGTTGCGGCGCGAGATGCGTAAGCGGTCGACAATCTCTTGCAACGTGCCCCGGACCCCCTATGCCGAGATCAGCCTCGGGGGCAGAGTTCGTCCGTTGTTACTGTGGCAGCCGCGCATACCGACTCTAGACGGTCCGGCCGGGCAGCCGATGGAAATACAGATAGTTCTGAAGAAGGGGACCCGCCACCTCGTAGAGATCCTCGACCAGAAGCTACGCCTTGGCAACGCTGAGCTCGTCAGCTTCACCGAGGTGCAACCGAGGAGCGAGTACCACGCTACCGTCGCCAACAAGCCGGGGGCGCCTGCGGGCACGACTTCCGACGTATTGCAGGTCACGTTCAAAGTGCGGGGTGTCGAGCACACCGAGCAGGTACCCATCGTCATCGAAAACCGCCCCAGCATCGCCATCGGCCCGCGGAGCAACATACAGTTCCTGCAGCGCGACACAGAACCTCTGCGCAAGAACGACAAGGCGCAAGTCACGCGGGAGCTCACCGTCACGGCGTATGACCCAGACAATTCGTTCGAGATCACAGGAATCGAAGTCGAAAACCCTCCCGAAGGGGTTTTTAGCGCTCAACTCTCCCCCGTGCGCGAGAACAAAGAGTACCGGATCACGGTGTCAGTATTGAGATTCGTGAAGAGAAGCGTTGTGCGTGGTAAACTCATCATCAATACCAGCGACGCCGCGACCCCGCGAATCGAGGTGCCGTTGTACGCGCAATACAAAGTGCTGCGGCGCAAGGCTGGCAGCCGCCAAAACAGCCCTTCGCCGAAGCCCGCTCGCAAGGGAGCGGATGACTCCAAGTCGCCCGACCCGCGACCCGCTGACAAGAACACGGTCAAAAAGACCCACGGTTAGGATCGCCACCATGTCCCTGCTCGCCCGAGCAACACTGCTGATCGTTTGCTGTGTCCTCGCTCCGTCGACAACACCGTCGACGTCGTGGGGCCAGGACCAAGCACCAAAGCAGCCCACCGGAGTACCGAAGGTCAAGGCCGAGAAGGTGTATCACGACTGGGGCTCACTGCTACGCGGTGAGAGTCACGGCTGCGTGTTTCGCTTCCTCAACGAAGGCACTGCACCGTTGCGAATCACTCAGGTGAAGCCTTCCTGTGGTTGCACGACGCAGAAGTGGACGCGCGGCGAAATCGCCCCCGGGGAATACGGTGAGGTCGCGCTGACAATCGATACAGCGAAGCTCGAGCGCGGGCATCAGGAGAAGATGGCCAACATCTTCACGAACGACCCGAACCAGTCGAACGTGCAGGTGAAGATTGGCGGCAAAGTCTTGACCGTCTTTCGCTCCGAGCCAAACATCTTGACGCTCTCGGGCCTACACACCGCTACGAAGCAGGGTCACGTCGATCTCCTCCCCGGTGCGGGGCGTCCCTTCGAAGTGTTGAACATCCGCCCGACACTGAAAGCCGTCCGGGTCGATCGCACCGAGGTGCTCGAGAATGGGGGCCGCGTACGGGTCTTCGTCTCGGCGAACGCCGCGCTACCAGGGGTGAAGCAGGAGCGACTGCGCGTCACCGTGAAGACGCTCGATGGCAAAGAGCACCAAGACGACGTCAAAGTGAACGTCAAGCACCTAGAGCGCATTGTGCTGGAGCCGAAACAGCTGCGCTTCCCCGGCAAGGAGACGGCTCCCCTGTTCGAGACGCCGGCCAAGCCGGTCGTCAAGCAGGTGCGCATCAAAGCCAGCACGCCGGAGGTCGCCTTCAAGGTTCTCCGCGTCACCGTCGGGGGACCCGCGGAGGAGCTGCTGGAGACGGAACTCTCGACCGTTGAAGAAGGGCGCGAGTATCTGGTCCAGGTGCGGCTGGCCAGGCCCTACAGTAAGCGCGTGCTCCGCGGCACCCTCCACATCGAGACGGACGACATGACCACCCCGCTCAAGAGCCTACGGATTTTCGCGCAGTTTCGGCCACCGCGAAAAACCGCAAGCAAATAAGAATTATAGACTTACGCCTCCTAGGCCGTTTCTTTGAAGAAAAAAGATTCGGCGCGGCCTTGTCTGGAGGGCTAGAGATGTAGGCCAAGTTTCGACTGGGCCTTTTTTTTTGCCCA
>JBCCHQ010000010.1:0-72017 GCA_039028735.1 Planctomycetota bacterium
GCCAAACCTGCCGCCTGCGGCGGAGCCCTCCGGGCTAGGTTTGGCCCAGCCCCACTACGGGGTAGTTTCGGGGAGCGGCGCGTTGTCGTAAGTCCAGGAAGTGTGTCACCCATGTAATGACAATAGGTGTTACCCATGTATTGGGTTGCTCAGGGAAGGGAAAAGGGGAAGGGAAAAGGGGAAGGCGGATGGAGTGGTTTGCACAGCTGCCTCGGCGATTGCGATCGCGCGGGTTGTTGTGCCTTGGCGGATCATCGTGGAAAAACGTGGAGGCGTGGTCAAGCCGGCAACTCAGATCTCCAGGGGTGAGATCGAGGTGGACCCAAGCGTCGTGGTCTGCCCGGCGCCAGCAGCGTCAGCTGGTGGGCAGATAGAGGGATGGACCTAGGGCGTCTTGGTCCATCCGGCGCCAACAGCGTTAGCTGTTGGGCAATTAGACTTCTCGGAGGGAGATCGGGATCGACCCAGGCGTCTTGGTCCATCCGGCGCCAACGGCGTCAGCTGTTGGGCAATTAGATTTCTCGGAGGGAGATTGGGATCGACCTAGGCGTCTTGTTACATCCGGCGCCAACAGCGTTAGCTGTTGGGCAATTAGAAATGCCGAGGGGGGGATTTGAACCCCCATGAGCCGTAAGGCTCACTAGGCCCTCAACCTAGCGCGTCTGCCAATTCCGCCACCTCGGCATCGAAAGGGCGAATCTTAGGGATGTTGGTCGGGGTGTCAATGAATCTTGTAGAAAGAGCCGGCAGAGCTTTCCGTTGCCGAGGTTGTTCCTAATCGAGTCGCGCCCTATTGTGCGCCGCCGGAGGAGACCCGTGCTATCGGTGCGGGTTGGCCGTTGTGTCGTTTGGAGGGAGTGTTTCTGGTGTTGAGTCAGCGTGTCCGAGTCATCGAGCCGTCTGCGACCTTTGCGGTCAACAGTCTGCGGTTGAAGCTGCAGTCTGAGGGAAAGCGCATCGTCAACTTCGGGGCCGGGGAACCGGACTTCGATACACCGGCGTTCATCACCGAAGCTGGGATCCAGGCGTTGCGAGATGGCTGGACGCGGTACACGCCGGTGGCGGGAGTTCCTGCGCTGCGCGCTGCGGTCGCCGAGAAGATCGGAACTGCCCGTGGTGTGACGATCGAACCCGAGCAAGTCATCATCACGAGTGGTGCCAAGCAAGCTTGTGCGGAAGTGATGCTTGCGCGTGTTGATCCGGGGGACGAAGTACTCTTGCCGGCACCGTACTGGGTGTCGTATCCCGAACTCGTGCGACTGGCGGACGGGATTCCGGTCGTCGTGCCGACGCAGGTCGACAGCGACTACAAGGTGACGCCGCAACAGCTCGAACAACACGTGACTCCGCGCACCGTTGGCCTTGTCTTGAACACGCCTTCCAATCCGACCGGTGCTGTGTACTCACACGACGAAGTCGAAGCCATCGTCGCGTTCGCGGATTCCCACGACCTTTGGATCATGTCCGATGAGATTTACGATCGCTTTGTCTACGAAGGGGAGTTTGCCAGTCCGTATCGCGCCGGCGTCGGTGCACAGCGGACGATGCTGGTGAGTGGCGTGTCGAAGACCTATGCGATGACGGGTTGGCGCATCGGGTGGACGATCGCCGACCAAGAAACGATCGCCGGTATGGGACGGTTGCAGGGGCACGCTGCGTCGAACGCCGCAGCGGTTTCGCAAGGGGCTGCGCTGGCGGCTGTGCAAGCGACTGATGAGTCATTCCTCGATGACATGATCGATGCTTACCGCGGACGGCGCGAGCGAGCGATCGAACTGTTGTCCGCCATCCCGGGACTCCGCTTCCCACGACCCGCAGGGTCTTTCTATGTCTTCCTCGATCTCGGGGAGATTCTGGGGCGCGACGGTGGGCCCCAGACCGGCGGTGAGTTCTGTGAACAGGTGCTTGCGGAGCATGGAGTGGCGATGGTTCCTGGCGAGGCGTTCGGCGATCCACAGGGCGCCCGAATCTCCTACTGTTGCTCGATCGACGAGGTTGAGCAGGGGATCCAGGCGTTACACCGCTTCGTCGACGCACTTGCGTAGCCGGTTGCCGCTGCCATCGGCGCCCTTCTTTTCGTCGTAAGTCGCGACGAAACCTCTTCCTCAGTTCGTTGCGAGACTCTAGAATTCGGGCCTGGCCCCGGCGTGCGCCTGGCAAGCCGGTGAACGAGCAGAGACCCAACAACTTGGAGGTTCTACGATGAGGCGAGGTTCTACGTTGAGACTAGGCTTGGTCCTGGCTTCTCTGTTCGTGGCGTTGCCGGCGTTGGCGCAAGACGACGCCGATTTGAGGCGAGCACTCGACCGCGCTGTCGAGCGGCGGCTCGAAGAGCTGCGCAAAGAGCTGGCGCACGAAGTCGAGCAGATCGTTGCTGACCGCACGAAAGAACTGCGTGCTGAGAATGCGCGCCTGAAGCGTGTTATCCGCGAACTGCGCGGTGAGCACAGCGGCGGCGGCGAGCACAACGAAGGCGTGCGCGAGCGTGGCGGCGACGCCCCGGAAGTCGCCACTGGAGATCGTGCGTTTCTCGGCGTGAGCATGCAGCAAGCACCGAATGAACTGGCAAGCAGTGTCGACGCCGATACCGCACTGATCGTTGTGCACGTTCTCGAGGGGACGCCCGCGGCTGGCCTTGGCTTGTCGCAAGGGGACCTCGTTACGAAAATCGACGGGGAGCCCGCTACCGAAGATCAGTTCTTGGGTACCGTGCGCGGCCGCGAACCGGGCGACAAGATCAGTTTGGTGTTCTACAAAATGGGTCGTCGAAAGCCGGTCCGAATGGAGGGGCGCACAAGTCTCGCGAGTCGCAACCAGTTTCAGAAGGCGATCGACGCGTTGCTTGCCGCCCGCGAAGGCGGAGGCGAGGCACGCCCGGCGAATCCGCGACCGAACCCCGGCGCAGCTCCGCGCGCAGCCGAAGTCGGATTTACGATCGAGATCGTGGACCAGCGCGCGATCGTTGCCGACGTCGAGCCGGAGAGCAACGCGGCGGCTGCCGGTTTGAAGAGCGGCGACCACCTGTTGCAACTCGATGACCAGTCGATTGCCTCGCTCGACGACATTCGCGGTGTTGTTCGCGGTTGGCACGTGGGGGACCGCGTGCGCTTCGTCTCGATGCGCGACGAGACCACGAACACTGCCGTCATGGTCCTGGGTGGCGGATCCACGCCGGGTCAGCTGTTGACGATGGAAAGTCATAGCTCGGACCACACAATGCGTGGCGGCGGCGCAGTCGTCGAACGCGTGCCGCTTGGGGTTACCGTCGAGCCGGACGATCGCGATCGCCCGGTGGTTGCGGAAGTGACGCCAGGCAGCAACGCCGCAATTGCCGGTCTGCAGGAAGGCGACACGATCGTGCGGGTCGACGGCGTTCGCATTGCTGATATCGATACGCTGCGTGAGGCGTTGGGCGCTTGGCGCTCTGGCAGCAAACAGTCGCTGGCGTTTCGTCGCGATGGTCGCATGACTCGTGTGCAGATGGTCGTCGCTGGCGAGAGTGGCGAGCCGCAGTTGTTGTCGTCGGAGAGTGGCCGCCGTGGTGCTGGCGCCCGAGGCGGCGCCGGCAACAGCCCGCGGGGCGGTCGCGCCTACCTCGGGATCACGCCGACGGCAGGCGACGGCGGCGTCGAGATTGCGCGAGTCGCAGAGGGAGGGCCGGCCGCCGGGATGGGACTGCGCGCTGGCGACGTGATTACCGCGCTGAACGACACGAAAGTCACAGACACGAATGACCTTCGCCGTGCGCTGCGCGGTCTCTCTGCCGGCGACGAAGTGCGGATCACCGTGAACCGCGACGGGGCCACGCAGACACTCGAGGGCAAGCTAGGGGAGCGGAGCGACGGTGGTCGGGCTCAGGCCGGCGCTGCTCGCAGCGGACAAGAAGCGTTGGCCAAAGCCGCGACGCCGCGTGCCAAGGGCACGTTGGGTGTGACCGCTGCCGAAGATGGCAACCGCGTCGTGATCGACGAGGTTGTGGCTGGCGGCGCTGCAGCTCTGGCGGGTGTCGTTGCGGGAGACGTGATCGTGCGCTGCAGTGGCAGCGACGTGTCCGGCTTCGAGACGCTCCGGGCGGCTCTTGCAGCCCACCACGCAGGAGACAAGGTCGAACTCGTCGTGCGCCGAGGTGGCGTCGAGCACCGGTTGTCGGTCGAGTTGCGGGCCGTGAACGATACGGCTGCCCCGGCAGCCGAAGCCGCAGAGTCCGCGACCGTGATTCCCGAGGCGCGACCGTATGTGGGCTTCGAGCTCGAAGAGCATGTCGGTCGTGGGCGCGTGGTCGTTTTCGAGATCACCAACGATAGCCCTGCCGCCAGCGCTGGCTTCACCTCTGGCGATCGTATCGTCTCGTTCGCCGGGACCCAGGTCGAGGATCTGGAAGCCGTGCGCGATACGTTGCAATCGCACAACGTCGGCGATTCTGTCGACGTCGAAATCGAGCGCGGCGACCGCCGCGTGACGCTGCGTTTGATCCTCGGGTCGGAGTAGTTGTCTCCGCGGATCGTCTTGATCGGTCTGCGAGCGAGCGGCAAGACTACGGTCGGCCGCGCCCTCGCAGACCGGTTGCAGCTTCCCTTCTACGATAGCGATGAACGGGTCACGGCCCGGACTGGCCGGACACCGGCGCAGTGGCTGGCGTCCGACGGCGAGGCTGCCTTCCGTGAGGTCGAGCAGGCTGCGATCACCGAGCTGGCGCAGCGCCCCGATGGCGTGCTCGCTGCCGGCGGCGGCGCACCGACCGTCGCAGAGAACCGTGCTGCTTTGGCAGGCTGGTCGACCGTCCTCTTGCTAGCCCCCCTCGACGTGCTGGTTGACCGCCTCGCTGGCGACAGTACACGTCCCGCGCTCACGGACCGCAGCCTACCCGATGAGATCGCCTTCCTCGGGATGGCGCGTCAGGATCACTATCTCGCGATGGGCCCCGTCGTAGTCGCAGAGACAGACCGGCCGCTGGCCGATGTCGTCGAAGAGATCGCTGAGGCCGTCAGCGCCCAACGGTGATCCAGCAGCAAAAAGCGCCTTCGCGATGATTAATTTCCTTGGAGGCTTCCGTCTCTGTCCGATAAGAGGGGAGGCACGGGCGCCGTAGGGGACGCCTGCAACGAACGGAGCGACCGCTTGCTACTGCTTGCACAGGTGATGCCCCCGTCGCTACCGGAGGAGTATCTGTTCTTCTCCGTGCTGGCCTGCGCGGCCGTCTTGGGGGGCTGTGTCGGCAGCTTCCTGAACGTGTGCATCTATCGTCTTCCGCACGAGGAGCTGTCGGTCCGCGAACCACGCTGGTCGTTTTGCCCGCTCTGCAAGGCGCGGATTCGGTGGTTCGATAACGTACCGGTGTTCGGGTGGCTGTGGCTCGGCGGCAAGTGTCGCGACTGCAAGGCGAAGATCGCGATCCGTTATCCGCTGGTCGAAGCGATGACGGCTGGCTTCTTCGTTCTGGCGGTGTTGCACGCCGGGGCCCCGGCGGCGTTGCCCGAGTTCGGCTGGCTCCCCGAGGCGATCTACTGGGCGTTGTTGTTTGCAGCGCTCCTCGTCGTGACGTTCGTCGACCTCGATCACCGAATCATTCCCGATGACGTCAGCATCACCGGCTCCGCGGTCGCGCTGTTGCCACCCCTGTTTTGTCTTGGCGTACCGGTGCACCCAGATGTACCGCAATTCCTACTGTCGGCCTTACGGGCGTTGAACGCGAACGCCGTCGATTCCGGGGTCGGGGTCGCTGCCTCCATCAGCGTGGCGCTGGTCTTCGGGGCGATCGCCGCCTATCTGTTCAAGCGCTACAGCCCGCGCTGGGACGGTGGCGTCCGGAAGTGGTGGGAGACGCGGTTGGCGTTTGCCGTGGGCGCTTCCTGTGGTGGCGTGTTGGCGAGCCTGTTTCTGATCCCCGGGTGGCTGGACACACCGGCCGCCCAGCGGTTCTTGGCCGCCCTGTTCGGAATGGGAGTCGGCGCGGGCGCGCTCTACAGCGTTGGCGTTCTCGGCAAGATTGCGTTCAAGAAGGACGCGATGGGGCTGGGCGATGTCAAGTTGATGGCGCTTCTGGGCGCGGCGCTCGGCTGGAAGGGCGTGCTGCTTGCGATTTTCGTGGCCTGCCTGTTGGGTTCCGTGATCGGCATCGCGGTGAAACTGATCACCCGCAGCTCCTACATTCCGTTCGGTCCATTCCTCGCAGCCGGCGCGATGATCTTGATCTTGTGGCACCAGCAGGTCGACGCGGCGCTGGACTGGTACGTGCAGCTGATTCGTGGCGATCAGTAGCTGCGAACACTGCGACTTCTGCTGCCGCATCCGCCTCTAGCCCGCCAATTTACTGGCCTCGCCACCGACAGCTCTGTCCATCCTGGCGCGACTTCGGTACATTCCGTGCGTGTCTACTGGCCCGGCGCCCGAGAGCGTCGGAGCATGCCTGCGACGGCGTTGGGGAGTTTGCGGTCGCAGCGGGGAACCGCCATGCGGGCGGGGCGAGAAGGGGAATCCGATGCCAACTACAACGACGCAATCCACGCCGATCCAGACTACTTTGGTCCAGGTCACGCCGATCCAGTCCACGCCCTTCAAGGCCAAGGGCACAGCGACCAAGTTCAGAGCCCTGGCGTTCGTGACCCTTTGCTTGCCGCTGTTCGTTGGCTGCAATGCAATGAGAGTCAAGAAGGAACTGCACTGGTACAAGCAGGAGCGTGAGCGGCTGCTGCAGGACCTGAATCGAATCGAACACGACCTCAACATCTGCCGTGGCGAGCAAGAGGGATTGAAGGACAAACTCGTCGACGCTGCCCGTCGCGCCCGCCTGGCGGAGGAGTCGATGATCCAGATCGCTCCTGCCGCGGCGCCGGTCGCAGAGCCTGAGCCGACGGTTGTGGACCCGAGCGCTTTCGCCGGCATCGACGATGTCGATGTCGAGCAGGGAGCCGGTGGTGAGATTCGACTGACCCTCAATCAAAGCATCTTGTTCCCGGCGGGTAGCGCTGTTCTGTCGAAGTCGGGTGCGGCGACGCTGCGACAGCTGTCGGAAGTGTTGGCGCGCGACTACGCCGACAACAGCGTCCGCGTTGAGGGGCACACCGACAACACTCCGGTCAAGAAGGCAATCAAGAAGTACCCCTCCAACTGGGAGCTGTCGACTGCACGCGCCTCATCAGTCGTGCGGGCGCTGCTGCGCGCCAAGGCCGTGGCGGCATCGCAGGTGACGGTTTCTGGTTATGCCGATCAGCGGCCTGTGTCGACCAATGGCACCGCTGAGGGTCGCAAATCCAACCGTCGCGTCGAGATTTGGATCCTGCCGTAGCCCCGCACCGAAGCGGACTACAGTAACTCAGCTCTGATTCAGCACTTCGAGGCTTGAATCTGAGGGTGTGCCATCTAATATGATCGATGATCGCGTCTCAGCACTGTCTTGGCGAGGCGCGCGACCGGGTGGGCCGTCGGCCTTCGATCTAGCGTGGCGGCCTTACTTGGTGGCACGCATTGGGGCTCGTCGCCGAGACAACGAAGACAGTGGGAGACAACATGACCATCCACAACATTGCTATCGCCGGACACGGGACTTGCGGGAAAACGACGCTCCTGGAGGAGCTGTTGTTTCTCGCCAAGGCGACGTCCAGGGCCGGGAGCGTGGACAACGGTACGTCGACCCTCGACCACGAGGACGAGGAGAAAGAACGCAAGTTCACGATCGACCCGACCCCCTGCTTCCTCGAGCACGACGGAAAGCACTTCAACTTCCTCGACACGCCTGGCTATCCCGATTTCGTACACAACGTCATTGACGCCTATCACGCCGTCGAGATGGCGATCGTCTGCGTCGACGCCGTCAGCGGCGTCCGCGTCAACACGCGCCGCGTGGTGGCAGAAGCCAAGAAGGCTGGCCTCGCGGTCATGTTCGTCGTCACCCGGATGGACCTGGACAACGCTGACTTCGACGGCACCGTCGAACAGATCCGTGAGACCTTCGGAACTCAGTGTATTCCGCTGTTCCTCCCCGATGCGTCGGGCGCGGCGTTCTCGAGCGTCGAAAACACATATTCGTTGAGCGCTGACAGTTCAGATCGTGCCAAGTCGACCCGCAATGAACTGGTCGAGGCGATCATCGAGTCCGACGAAGCCCTGATGGAGCGCTACCTCGAAGGGGAAGAGCCCAGTGACGCCGAGATCGACGAGGCGTTCACGAACGCGATGCTGCACGGCACGCTGGCGCCGATCGTCTGCTGTTCCGCAGCCAAAAAGATCGGGCTCCACAAGATTCTCGATACGATCGAGCACGTGGCTCCGGCACACGATCACGGTGTGGCTCGGCCTCTGTTCAACAAGGAGAACGAGCAGACCGTCGACAACGCCGTCAACGGCGCCGATGCCCCGCTGGTAGCGCGTGTCTTCAAGGTTGAACTCGACCCGTTCGTCGGCAAGCTGTCGTTCCTACGAGTCCTGCGCGGGACCCTGAAGGCGAACCAAGCCGTGATCAATGCGTCGCACGGCTCGAAAGAACGTGTCACAACTGTGTTGCGGATGCAGGGGAAAGAGCAGAATACGCTCGACTTGGCGGGGCCCGGTGACATTGTCGCGATCCCGAAGCTCGAGAGCCTGCACATCGGAGACACGATCACGGATCCAGAGTGCACGGATCACTTGCAGCCGATCAAGCACCCGATCCCCATGGTCAAGCTGGCTGTCGAACCGAAGAACCGCAACGACGAAACGAAGATGGCGGAGGGGCTGCACAAGCTCGTCGAAGGAGATTCGGGGTTCGCGATGGAACGCGTCGCCGCGACCCACGAACTCGTGATCTCCGGCCGCTCCACACTGCACCTCGACATGATCTTGAAGCGGCTCAACCGTCGCTACAACATCGAGGTCGACACGCGTGTTCCGAAAACGTCGTACATGGAGTCGATCTCGGGTTCGGCCGAGACTCAGTATCGCCACAAGAAGCAGACCGGCGGGCGGGGACAGTTTGGAGAGGTGTACATTCGCCTCGAGAAGACCGAGGACGCGGGCGCCAGTCTCGAGTTCATCAACAGTATCGTCGGAGGGGTCATCCCCGGCGGTTTCATACCCGCCGTCGAGAAGGGGATCCGGGAGACGATGGACTCCGGAATCCTTGCTGGATTTCCGGTCGTTGGCTGCAAGGTCACGCTCTACGACGGCTCACATCACCAGGTCGATTCGTCAGAAGCAGCTTTCAAGACGGCTGGACGCGAGGCGTTCAAGAAGGCGTTCATGGAAGCGAAGCCGTGCCTGCTCGAACCGATCGTCGATCTCGAGGTCCACATCCCAACGCAGTACATGGGCGACATTACCGGTGATCTCAACAGTCGCCGCGGCCGGATCTCGGGGATGGACACCGTCGGCGATCATCAGGTCATTCGGGCGCAGGTACCAGAAGCCGAAGTGAAGACCTATTCAACCGAGCTGCGCTCGCTGACCGGCGGTGAGGCCTCGTACTCGATCGAGTTCTCGCACTACGAAATGGTGCCGGGCAATGTGCAGGCCGAAGTCGTCAAGCAGATGAAGGCCGAGCAAGAAGCCGGGCACTGATTCGGCGGTGACGAGCGACAATCAAAACGATGCTTCGGGGCGAGCTTTCCGGCTCGCCCCGTTTTTGTGCGTAACTCCGCCGCTCTTTTCACTCACCGATTTCGTGCCATTCTCACCTGCCCTTTTTTGACCCCTCTCACAACCCTTATCAGTACTTAGCGTTCCGCGCCCGGTCCCCGTCTTTTGGCCGGTTCTACGGCACGATGCTACTCTTCATCTGGACAAAGATTGTCGCACGCTCTGGGCGCTACCCCTTCGGAAGGGGACTGCGTCGCTGCTTCGATCTCATGCATCCCTGAGCACCCGGACCCCAGCTGTGGGTCGAGTAGGAGAAGCCAATGGTCACTCTCGAGGAATTGGTCCAGCAGCTGGTCGAGCGGGGTGGCTCCGATTTGCACGTCTCGTGTGGCGCACCACCCATGATCCGCATTCACGGCCGCTTAGTGCCCACCGATTGCGGGATCCTCGACAACGAAGGGTCGCGCAAGCTGATCTACTCCATTCTCGACAACGAGCAGATCCTCCGTTTCGAGAAGGACATGGAGCTCGACATGGCGTTCGGGATCTCCGGTCTCGGGCGTTTCCGTACCAACGTGTTCATGCAGCGCGGGTCGGTGGGGGCGGTGATTCGCGTCATTCCCAGTGAGCCAGCGCCGCTGTCGGAGCTGGGACTTCCTGAGGAGACTCTGAAGGAGCTGTGCCTTCGTAACCGTGGACTCATATTGGTTACGGGTTCCACCGGGAGTGGTAAGTCGACGACGCTCGCGGCCATGCTCGACTTCATCAATGAAGAGCGCAACGGCCATATCATTACGATCGAAGATCCACTCGAGTTCGTGCACCGCAACAAGCGTTGCCTCGTCAATCAGCGTGAGGTCGGTGCGGACACGCTCAACTACAAGGATGCGCTGAAGCGGGTCCTTCGTCAGGACCCCGACGTCGTCATGATCGGCGAGCTTCGCGACCAAGAGAGTATCTCGGCCGCGCTGACCCTGTCAGAGACGGGGCACCTGACGCTCGGTACGCTGCACACGAACGACGCCGTGCAGACGATCAACCGCATCATTGACGTGTTCCCGCCACACCAACAGCAGCAGATTCGCACGCAGCTCTCGTTCTCTCTGGAGGCCGTGATCTGCCAACAGCTGGCCGAACGTGCCGACGGCAAGGGGCGGGCACTCGCTCACGAAGTGTTGATCGCAACCGCTGCGGTGCGCGCATTGAGTCGCGACAGCAAAGTGCACCAAATCACGTCGCTGATTCAGACCGGCAACAAGCACGGTATGAAGACGATGAACCAGGCACTGTGGGATCTCTACCGTTCCCGCCTCATTACGTACGAAGAGGCGCTGAACCGTTCTCCGGACCAAGATGACCTGAAGCGGATCTTCCACCGCCAAGGATGAGCATTCAATGAATCAGAGCACGGAACGCTTCAACCGCCGCCTCAAGACGATCTTGACGCGCCACGATCTTGTGGACGACGACGCGATCGCTGCCGCTCTTCAGGAGTCCAGCGACGGCCGTACGGTCACATCCGTCTTGTTCGAGGAGGGAACACTCGACGAAGGCGAGTACCTGTCAGCGCTATCGAAGGAAACGGGGATTCCCCCGATCGATGTGCGCAAGGTGCAGCCTACCGATGAACTCCTCGAGACGTTGGATGAGAACCGCGCCAAGTACTTCGGTGTGATTCCCGTCGCCCAGATTGGGCGGGTCCTGTCGTTGGCCGTCTCCGACCCATTCGACATCGTCAAACTGGACGACCTGTCGATGGTTACCGGGTGTACGATCAAGCCGGTACTGTCGACCGACACAGCAATCACTGGCGTTATGTCGCGCTTCTATGACGAAGGCGCGAAACGTGTGCAAGAGCTCCTCGACGGAATGGTCGATCCCGAGCTCGAGCTGCAAGATCGGGCCGATGACGACGACAGCGCCGATCTGAGCGAAGAAGGGGACGAGTCCCCGGTCGTCAAGCTGGTGAACCTGATCGTCTATCAAGGAATCCGCGACGGCTCCTCTGATATTCACATTGAACCGTACGATCGCCAGGTCCGAGTGCGCTATCGAATCGATGGCGTGCTCCGCGAGGCGATGAACCCGCCGTTCAAAATGTTGAGCGCCATGGTCAGCCGAATCAAGATCATGTGTGGCCTCGACATCGCCGAACGTCGCGTACCGCAGGATGGCAAGTTCCAGCTGCGCGTCGAAGGGCGCCGCATCGACTTTCGTGTCTCGACGCTCCCGACAGTGCACGGCGAGAAGGTCGTGCTCAGGATTCTGGACTCGTCTTCACTCGCACTCGAGCTCGACGCGTTGGGATTCGAAACAAAAGCCCTCACCGATATTCGCGAGGCGATCAACGTGCCGTACGGCATGTCGCTGGTCACGGGACCAACCGGTAGCGGTAAGTCGACGACCCTCTACTCGTGCATTCACGAAGTGCTCAGCGAGGAAGAGAACATTGTTACCGTCGAAGACCCGGTCGAATATCAGGTCGCAGGAGTCAATCAGGTACCCGTAAACGTCAAGCGGGGGCTCACCTTCGCGGCTGCACTGCGCTCGATTCTGCGTCAGGATCCCGACACCGTCATGATCGGAGAGATCCGAGACTTGGAAACGGCGGAGATCGCGATCAAGGCGGCCCTCACTGGGCACGTTGTGTTCTCCACGCTGCACACGAACGACGCCCCATCGACGGTCACCAGGATTGTCGACATGGGAATCGACCCGTTCCTCGTCTCTTCGTCGGTTCGCTGTATCGCCGCTCAGCGTCTTGCACGTCGCTTGTGCAACAGCTGCAAGCAGCCACTCGAGGAGCTACCGAGCCAAGAGCGCTTGCTCTCGCTAGGTTTTCGCGAGGAAGACATGGAGGGACTCGAGATCTTCAAGCCGGTGGGTTGCCAGCGCTGCAGCAGCGGCTTCAAGGGACGCTTCGCTCTGCTGGAGACGATGCCGCTCTCAGAAGGTCTGCAACGACTCATCGTCAACGGTGCGTCCGCACTCGAGATCAAGGACGCCGCGCTGCAGGAGGGGATGATCACTCTCCGCCGCTGCGGCTTGCTAAACGTCATGCGGGGCAAGACCTCGCTCGAAGAAGTCATCCGCGTCACGTTGGCCGATTAGGCACCAGGTCAGGAGTCTCCGACCCATGAAGCAGTTTGTCTACAAGACGAAGAGCAAGGCCGGCAAGGTCGTCGAAGGTGAAATCGGCGCCGAAACCGAGATGGAAGCTGTCAACGAGCTTCAGCGTCGCGGTCTCACGGTCATCTCCGTCTCGCAAGGACGTAGCGGCGGCGCCGGCAAGGCGACGCGCGCCAAGGCTAGCAGTGGGGGCGGGGACAGGCCGAAACAAGCAGTATCGTTCGGGCAGCCGAAGGTCAGGGGCCAGGACCTGGTCCTGATGACACGGCAGCTAGCGACGATGGTGTCCGCCGGTATCCCTCTGGTAGAAGGCCTGGAGATTCTCGAAGGGCAAGTGGCGAACAAGACGCTCCAGAAGGCTCTTTCGCAGGTCGTCGTCGATGTGCGGTCGGGGAAAGACCTCTCCCAAGCGTTGGCAAGCCATCCCAAGATCTTCGCAGACATCTTCATCAACATGATCAAAGCCGGGGAAGCGAGCGGTCAGCTCGATGTCGTCCTCGACCGCTTGGCCAACTATCAAGAAGCTTCTGAGAACCTGCGCAACGAGATCAAGTCCGCGATGACCTATCCGGTCGTCTCGTTGATCATGATCTTCGGAATCACGACCTTCTTGTTGGTCTTCATCATTCCGCGCTTCGAAGAGATGTTCATCTCCATGAACGTCGAGTTGCCGATGATTACGCAGATGCTTCTCGACACGTCGCTCTTCATGAAGAGCAACTTCCTGCTGATGGGGCTCGCATTCGTCGTAGCGATCATCGGCATCGCGTTCTGGTTCAAGACGCCCAAAGGCCTCTATGTACGGGACTGGTTACTGCTGAAGGCACCCATCATGGGGCCGTTGTTCTCGAAGGTCGCGCTATCACGTTTCAGTAAGACCTTCTCGACGTTGATTCGTAGTGGTGTCCCGATTCTCGGTGCCCTCGAGATCGTTCAATCGACCGCTGGCAACCGCCTGTTCTCCGACGCCATCGGCGCCGCGAGTGAGAGAGTGCGCCAGGGTGAGACTCTTGGTGATCCATTGGCCGCCAGCAAAGTGTTTCCGCCGATGGTGACTCGAATGGTTGCGATCGGTGAACGATCGGGATCGCTCGAACAGCTTTTGGAGAAAATCTCTGAGTTTTACGACGCTCAGGTCTCGACCACGGTCAAGTCGCTGACGTCACTTATCGAACCGTTGATGATCGCGATCATGGGTTTCGTCGTGGGGGGCATGGTGGTCTCGATCTTCCTACCGATCTTCAAGATGATCGGAAGCCTGAACAAGTAGGCTATGCCCGTAGCGACGACGAAAACACAGGACGTGGACGCTCAGCGTCCGCGTACCAACCGACACCTCCCGTTCTACCGGACCGCAACCGTTCTTCTGGCTGCGATTCTGGTGGGTGTGGCTCGCGCCGGAGCGACCGAGTCGGAGATGCAGCACGTCTTCCCTGTCGTGGAAGGCCTCGTGCTCGTGTGGTTCCTTCTGCATGCTGCCAGTTGGTTTGGCAGCTACTTCCGGGGCCGCGTCTGGCCGTCGGAGCAGGTCTCCGTTACCAGTGATGTCGTGCTGTCCTTGGCGCTGATTGCTTGTACCGGAGCAGTCGACTCTGTCTTCCTCCCGGTGCTGCTGTCGGCGATCTTGTCGGTGAGCGTCGTCTATCGTTTGCGGCCGACACTGCTGACGGCGTCTGCGAGCGTGCTCGTCCTGACTGCTCTGACACTGACCGATCTCGGGACTTCACAACAGGGGTGGTCGACACGGAGTGCTCCTGCCCGGTCGGCGATGGTGATCTCGTCTCTGGTGGGACAGGGGATTGCCGTTCACGGAGTGGCCTTCCTCGGAGCACGCCTCGTTGGCGGGCTGCGCCAGATGGCCGGTCTCAACGAGCGCATCGTGGCGAACATTGGTGAAGGCATCATCGCGCTCGACGGCAAGGGACGGATGATCCTCGTCAACAGTGAGGCGTTGCGCATTCTGAACTACCCCGAGACCACGCAGTGGCTCGGGAGAAAGCCCCGGGAGATCTTCCGCCGCAACGATGACAGCGACCTGCGGGAAGCCCTTTGGGCGCCGGTTGCCGGGGAACGTGAAGTCTCTTGGACCCTCGGTCGACAGGAGAACGTGCCGCTGAGTCTGAGGATGACTCCGATCGGAAGCGATCGCCCCGGTGACTCTGCTTGGGTGGCTGTGTTCCACGACCTCACGCTGCGCAAGCGGGCAACGGCTGCGGAGCTGCGCGTGCGTCACCTCGAAGAACTCGAAGACCTCGCGTTGGGACTCGTTCACGAGGTGCGCAATCCCTTGGCCTCGATTCGAGGTTCCGTGCAAGAGCTAGGACGCGGGGTCCTGGACCCAGCCCAAACCCAAAAATTGACCGGTATCGTGCTGCGCGAGTCCGATCGACTGGATCGCATCGTCGACGAGTTCCTGGAGTACTCGCGCACCAGTCCGACGCAGCAAGTCCCTGTGGATCTTTCCAAGTGCATCGACGAAGTCGTCGAGACTTTGGGTAGTCGACCGGACGCGAGCTCGGTGCAGCTCGCCGTCGACCACGGCGACGATGTGAACACAGTGTTGGGCCACCCGGAGATGTTGTTCTCCGTGTTTGTGAACCTGGGCATCAACGCGCTCGAAGCAATGGGGGGGGCGGGAGAGCTACAGTTTCGCCTGCTTGCCGGACGTCCCGACGGTTGTGACGTGATCGTCGAAGACAATGGGCCGGGGATGAGCGAAGAGGTCCGACGCCGGATCTTCAATCCGTTCTTCTCGACCAAACCTCGTGAGGGAGGACTCGGCCTCGCATTGGTCGAACGTATCGTGCACGGACATGGGGGCACGATCGACGTGACGAGTAATGAGGGTGAAGGCACGCGGTTTCGCGTCTGGATCCCCGGTGAACGAACAGATCAGCAGAGAGAGAACGTTGACGTCGTACCCACCGTAGAGGTTGCTTGATGAGTACGAATCGCGAACGTCTGGACGTCCTCGTTGTCGATGACGAACAGAGCATGCGAGAGTTCCTCGAGATCGTCCTTGCGAACGAGGGCCTCGAAGTCGCCACAGCTTCTTCTGGTGAAGAAGCGTTGCAGATGATCGCACAGCGCCCGCCGAAGGTCTTCATTCAAGACCTGCGTATGGGCGGCATCGATGGCATGCAGCTCCTCGAGAAGGCCAAGGAACTGCAGCCGACGATGCCGGTTGTCATCATTACTGCCTATTCGAGCTGGGATACGGCCGTGGAGGCGATGCGCCTCGGTGCCTTCGACTATCTCAAGAAGCCTTTCGACAACGAGAACATTCGGTCCATTGTGCAGCGCGCGTTGTCGGTCGCCGAGAACCCTGGCGATCCCAGCGCAGTTGAACGTCTCATCGTTGGCAACAGTCCACCGATGCAACGCTTGCACGACCTCATTCGCAGAGTTGCGCCAACAGACAGCACGGTGTTGATTCGTGGCGAGAGCGGCAGCGGCAAAGAACTGGTCGCACGATCGGTGCATGCTTCGTCGCACCGCGCTGAACGCCCCTTCATTGCCGTCAACTGCTCGGCGTTCGCGGACACGTTGTTGGAGAGTGAGCTGTTTGGCCACGTGCGCGGCGCCTACACCGGGGCCTCGGATGACCGCAAAGGCCTGTTCGAGATGGCGCACGGCGGAACGCTGTTCCTCGACGAAGTCGCCGACATGAGCGCGACGACGCAGGTGAAGATCTTGCGTGTTCTGGAGGAACGTCGGCTGCTGCCCGTTGGCGGCAGTAACGAAGTGTCCGTTGATGTGCGCATCGTCGCCGCGACCAATCGCGATCTCGAGCAGGACATTCGTGAGCAGCGTTTTCGCGAGGATCTGTTCTATCGCTTGAACGTGATCCCGTTCCATCTGCCACCGATGCGAGAGCGTCCCGATGACATCCCCTTGTTGGCTGGGCACTTCATGGCCCGCTACGCCGAGACGATGAGGAAGGACGTGCGGCGATTGTCGCCGCGGGCGCAAGCGCAGTTGATGAACCACTCGTGGCCCGGCAACGTGCGCGAGCTTCAGAATGTCATTCAGCGGCATGTAGCGCTCAGCGACGGTGAAGAGATCGAGAACCTCGACCTCGAGGCAGCAGGGGCCGCTGCGGCACCGGCAGCCGCAGGTGGCGCCGAGCTGCTCGATCAGTACGCGTTGGAGACTGACGGCTTCATGCTGGACGAAGTCATGGAGCAGATCGAACGCCGGTTCCTGTGTAGTGCACTCGAACAGACGAGCGGCAACCTGACCCAGGCGGCGAAGATGTTGGGCGTCTCCTATCGGTCGATTCGCTACAAGGTCAAGAAGCTCGGCGTCCGCGCCAACCAAGTCACGACGGACGGGTAGGCCCAATGTCCGACGTCCTGAATCCTAGCGCCCCTTCTGGTGCGGCGCGCATCAGTGTCGTTGTAACGGTACAAAACGATGCTCCGGGACTGGAGCGCAGCCTCGCGGGCCTCGAGCGTCAAGGTACGCTGCTCGAGGTCATCGTCGTGGATCGCGGCTCCATCGATCACAGCATGGCAGCAGCTGCCCGTTGGGGAGCGCGCGTTGTCGAGGCTGGAAACATCTCGCCGGCGGAGGCTCGCAATATCGGCCTGCGCCGCAGTAGCGGCGACGCGGTGTTGTTTCTGGATACGAAGTCGATCCCGTGCCCCGGCTGGGCCCGGGCCTTGTCGGGACCGATCATCGATGGCAAGACGCTGGCTACGAAGGGGACGCAGCGGACCCGTCAGAGCGCCGCACCGGCGCGTCTTGCGCAGCTGCAGCACGAGCGCCGTTGGAGCCACCACGAAGGAACGCTGTCGTTCCTCGATGACTACTGCGTTGGCGTCCATCGCGAGGGATTCCTCGAGGCCGGTGGCTTCGCCGAGGACGCCTCTGATGTTGCTATCGAACATCAGAGAACGAGTCAAAGAATCTGCGAGAGCGGGCGCGCGCTCTTCGTGCCGCAGGCCGTGATCGAGCGCCACTATGACGAGCGTTGGCTCGGGGCCCTGCGGAGAGCCTACCGGGTTGGCAAGCAGTCGGGGCAGTTGCTCCGATGCCGTCCAAGGCGCTTTGGTGCCGCGCTGCGCTGGTCTCTGCACGATCTACTACAGATACCCTTGATCGTGGCCGCCACGTTGCTGTGCTGCGTCGGGTTGTTCGCCCCGCTCTATCTGGCGGCTGGCCTCTTCGTCGCGATGGCGCCCTTCTGGAGCCAACTGCTGTTACTCAAGCGCGGTGTAGACCAGTTTGCGCCGGACTTCTTCTTCTTGGGCGCGCCTTTGGTCATCGCTCGTTCCTGGGCGCTGAGCTGCGGTGCGATCCACGGTTTGTTGCCGCCTCGACGCAAGCGCGCGAAGCAACGGGCACGGGCGCCGCAGCAAGGGTCACAGGTGATCCCGCAACAGGCCCCTGTGCAGTCGCCGTTCCCGCAGCAACCCAACGTCGTGGAGGCGCAGCCGCAGAATCTCGCGCGACAGCCGAGGCGGTCGCTCCTCGATCCCGCGGCCGTCGTGCAACGCAAGCAGACCCAAGCCAACGAGCCGCAGGCAGCCGCAACTGGCTACCCGATGACCTCCGATCAGCTTCGCCAGGACCGCGATGACGTCGTGGTAGAGGAGGATCGTGAGCTCGACTTCACCCCCTGAAATCACGCCGCAGGCGAATCTGAAGCGGGCGTGGTACTGGGCTTTCGTCGCCTGGGGCGCTGCGATCCTGCTGCTCTACCCACTGCTGCGCGTCGAGGATGCACGGGTGGTTCTTGGTGCGCTCGGGGAGCGGACGCTCGATGTGCTCGTGCCTCTCCTGCTGCTAGCACTGCATCTGGCGCCAGCCCGTCGCATCGTACGAGCGCTCGGCTGCCAGTCGCCGTCTTCACAATTGCTGTTTCCCGTCGGCGTTTCCGTAGCGCTGATCATCTCGTGGAGCACGCTGCTCGCGTTCGCGGGCTTGCTCGGGACCCCGTTGTTGTATGCCGGTCCGATCATCGCAGCAGTGGTGTTTCACCGTGAATACCGACCTCTGGCAGTGGCCAGTGGCGAGGCGTTGCGACTGGCTGCGCGGGCGGTGCGGACGTTGCCAGGGGGAATCCTTGCAGCCGTGCTGTTCCTGGGGCTTGTCATGACGTTGACTCCGGCGACGTCCCTCGACGGCTTGCACTACCACTTGGAGGTGCCCAAGGTCTGGCTGCAGAACGGCGGCGTGACCGACCTTCCTGGGAACATCTATAGCCGCTTTCCGATGAACACCGAGATGCTGTACGTAACAGCCTTGGCCTGGCGCGGCGAGATTGCTGCGAAGGTCTTCCATTGGCTGTTGGGTGTCCTATCCGCCGTGGCGATCGCTCGGGTCTCACAGCGCTTTGCATCGACCTCTGCTGCGCGTTGGAGTGCGGCGATCTTCCTCTGCGTCCCGACCGTGTTTCGCGTCGGGACCTGGGCCTATGTAGAGCTCGCTGGCGTGTTCTTTCTGATGCTCGCCTGGCTGGTGTATCTGCAGTTACGAACCCGCGAGTTGCCGCACAGCGCCGCGGTTCTGTGTGGAGTGCTCGCTGGGATGGCGCTAGGCACGAAGTACACGTTCCTACTGCCCGTTGCGTTCTTGATGTTGCTACTGGTGCGTGTCGGCGGTTTGCGGCTGTGTCTCGTCGCCGGTGTCGGTGTGATGCTCGGTGGCGGAGCCTGGTACTTGCGCAACCTCTGGGAGCTGGGCAATCCCGTGTTCCCGTTCTTGTACTCGCACTTCGCGGGTCCCGGTTGGGATGCAGAACGGTCGGCTCTGTTCATGGAGTCGCTGAAGGAGTGGGGGAGTAGCGGCCTCGATCTCCCCTTCGCGCTGACGTTTCAGAGTATGTTTGGATCCGTTCATCGCTTTGACGGCATCGTTGGTCCCGTCTACCTGCTGGCGTTGCCACTGGCTATCGCAGCAGTCGCTCGGCACAGGGCTGCGCGATCGACCGGACTGTTGGGGCTGTTGCTGCTCAGTTCGTGGGTGGCGACGACGCACCAAGTGCGGTTCCTCGTTCCTGCGCTTGCCGTACTAGCGGTGCTGATTCCTGCCGGCTGGGAGATTCTTCCCGAGGCCCGGCAGCGTCGTGTTGTACGAGGCCTCGTCGCAACGGCGTTGACGCTGTGTCTAACGTCGCACCTGTTGCTGTTCTCGTCTCTGCAGCCAGTGCCGTTCGTGCTCGGGCTGGAGTCGCGCGACGAACACCGTGAGCGGGTTCTGCAACCAGGTGACTACTCGGTGTTTCAGGACCTCAACCGCCTGGTGCCAGAAGATGGGTGCGTGTTGTTTGCCGCATGCGGGACTCCGCGCTATCTCATTGATCGTCCGTATCATGCGGACTCGGTATTCGAGAATCACAGCCTGAAGCGATTGTTGGCTGGTTGCCGTGACGCAAGTGAGTTCGTCGCTCGTTTCCACGACGAAGGTTTCACCCATTTGGTGTTTCACGCACCGCTCGTTCTCGGGGATGGAAGCGACCTCGAACCCGTTGGGCAAGAACTGTTGCGTTCTGCCCTGCGTCAGCGCGCGACATTGCTCTCGCGTTCCAACGGTACGCTGCTGTTTGCGATCCCTAGCGTAGTCAGGGGGGATCGTGATTGAACCAGCAGCGCATCCACCACTTGCGTCGCAGGCAGAAACGACGCAGGCAGCACCTGGGAGCGTCCGCGCGGCGCCGGAAACGAGTCGTTCCGGACGCAAGCGCTATGTCATCTATCTGTTGGTGCTGATCTGCTTCGAAGTGTTGATCACGTGGACGCAGCCGTATGCCGATCCACCCGCTGGCTATGGCAACGCAGCGGGCGTAGTCATCGAGTCGCACTGGTATCTCGCGGAAGCGCGTGGTCATGTGCAGGGCGTGGAGCCTGGGGTTGCAGACGAGTATCGGCGGCCGCTGATCTCGTACCCCGCGCAATGGATCTATTCGCTGTACGGCGTCAGCATTCCAGCATCACGTGCGCTGGGGTCGTTGGCGTCGCTGGTGCTGATGGTGGTCTTGGCGGAGTTGCTACGACGCCGTTACGGAGTCACGGTGGCTCTCGTAGGCGGGCTAGCCTGGATCACCCACGCTGGCTGGCACGCGGTTGTCCGCACGCCGTCGATCTACCCGTGGGTGGCACTCTGGTTCTTGGCCTGCGTGATCGCCGTCGCCGACCGGCGCCTCGTGATGTGTGCCGTCGGTACCACGATGACGGTGGTGGGTGGCGTGTTCCTCCATCCGCTCGTCTATCTGGCGCTTCCTGCGATCGTCTGGCGCTGCCACGCTGGCATTGCGCAGCAGTTCGGGGAGATGGCTCGTCGCTTGAGCCTGCTTGCAATCACCGCCTTGGTTGCCACGGCAAGCTTCTTCCTGCTAGGGGAAGGATGGCCACTGCACGACAGCCTGGGGGCACTGACTGAGAGGCTGCGCAGTCTCGAGGACCGCGTTGGGCTCTTTGCGGGCTACCCGTTGCTGTTACCGCTCGCCTGGTGCGGCTTGTTGTTGCGGTTGGGTTATGCCGGCCGCAAGCCGAGCTACCTACCGACCGCCTGCCACGTCACGCTTTGGTCGAGCGCCGTCTTCTTGGCGCTTGCGCCCGGGACCAGCTACTACCAAGCGTCGGTCTTGGCGCCGTTCTTGTTCTTCTTGGCGGCGGACGCGTTGTGGTTGGGCGTCGTCCTCCTGTTGCAAAAGTCTCGACGGTCGCCGCGGCTCCTGCCGTTGCCGGCCATGCTCGTTGGTACCGTGTTTCTGTTCATGCAGGCGCGGGCTGCAATCGAGAAACGCCCGGAGTGTTCTACGGGTGTCATGGCTGGCGGCATCGTGTTGCTGGTGATGCTGGGCTTGCCGTGGCTGCGCAAGACTGCGCGGCTCCGCATCGCTGTACCGCTCGCTTGTGTCGCCATCCTTGCCAGCAGCGTGCCACGAATGGTCGTGATGCTGAGTGAACCCGACTACTCGGTCGCCCGCGCGAACCGCCACTTGGAGCGGATGTTGCTGCCGACGGCGGTCTGTGCGGGACCGTATGCTCACGCCGTCACGATCGATCGTCCGCTTGGCGCGCGACGCTTGCCCGAGCGCGGTATGCGTGAAGCGGTCGTTACGTCCGGCTGCACTCACTTAGCAGTTGTGCACCGGCGCTGGGATCCGCGCTTCACGCAGTTCCTGGCCTCGCAGGGCGTTCACATCGAGCGCATCGACGTCTTGCAGCTCTGTCGACAGCCGTTGCACATCTACCGAGTGCGCGATGCGAATCCTCAGCGCAGTGCCTTCGAGGATGCGGTCCTTGCCGAACGAGTCGGCGCTTTGAATTCCGCGGAGGCGAGCTTTCTGTTGGTCGCCAACAGCGATCCCAGGAACGCTCCTGCTTGGTCGCGCTTGGCGGCCGTGTTGCTGGCGCGTTCGGATCGGCAAGGTGCGATCGGGCACTTGCTGCAAGCCGTTGGTGCGCGCCCGTCTGCAGTCGGTACGCAGCTGGCCGCCGCGGCACTGTTGTACGGGCGGCACCAATGGAGCGAGCAGATGGCCTTCGATTGTCTGCAGAGTGCGATTGCCCAAGACCCCAACCGCGTCGAGGCCCTGCTGGCGCTGTTTCATGTCTACCAGCAGCGTGGCTATCGTCGCGAAGCCTTGGTTCATCTCAACGCAGCTCATGCGGCCGAGCCGGGCAACTCCTTGATCGGTGAGCTGCTGCAACGCCACCAACGCCAGCGGTAGCCACCGCGTTCCCAGCCGCTGTCGACTGCGGATCGGCATCTGAGCCTCGAAAAATCGCGACCAGCCGCCATTTTGGTGTGACAGGCGCCAAGATCCGTGCTACCAGACGCAGCATGGAGAACACCGAGCTCGCCGTCCAAACCGAGGGCCTCACGAAGGTTTATGCCGCTGCTGCAGGATCCCCTGCAGTGCGAGCGCTCGATGGACTCAACCTGGAGATCCGCCAGGGGGAGACTTTTGGGCTGATCGGTCCCAACGGCGCCGGCAAGACGACGCTGCTGCGCATCTTGTCAACGCTGTTGGCGCCCACCCGGGGACGCGCCTTGCTCGCGGGGCACGACTGTGCCGAAGACCGCTTAGCGGTTTGCAAGCAAGTCGGTTTCATGCCAGAGCTCTTCTACCTCTATGAGGAGATGAAGGTCTGGGAGTATCTCGAGTTCTTCGCTGGGTGCTACGGCATCCCCCTGCGAGAGCGCGGCAAGGCAATCGACGACGTCATCGAATTGACCGACCTCGGCGTCCGTCGTGACTCGTACTGCGAGACGCTGTCGAAGGGGATGCGCCAACGCCTTCTGCTGGCGAAGACTCTGGTCCACGATCCAGAAGTGCTGATCCTCGATGAGCCCACCTCGGGGATGGATCCACAGGCGCGGATCGAGTTTCGCAATGTGATCAAGACGCTAGCGAAGATGGGCAAGACGACGATCATTTCGAGCCACATTCTCAGCGACCTCGCCAGTTTCTGCACCTCGGTCGGAATCATGGAGAAGGGGCAGATGCGCGTGAGCGGCACGATCAGCGAGCTGCAAGATGCGTTGCACGTGCGGTCCGAGATCGAAGTCAGTGTCGTCCCTGGTGATCACGATCCGATCGACGTCCTGCGGGGACAAGATGGCGTTTCCAGAGCACGTCGCGTCGATGGCGCAGTGATCTTTGGTTTTGACGGATCCGACGAGCGCCGCGCGGAGATCCTCGCGCTGCTGGTTCGAAGTGGGATCAAAGTTACGGACTTTCATGAGCGTCGCAGTGATCTCGAGCAGATCTTCCTGCAGGTCGGCGCAACCGAGGTGCAATGACTCAGAGATCCAGCTGGTACGAGCGCCTTGGCTACAACCCGCTGGTCTTGCGGGCCTTCCGCACCGGTTTCCGATCAGGGCGCGGCAACTTCCGCATCGGGATCTGGTCGATCCTCTTGGTGGTCGTGCTCGGTATCGTTGGAATGATGCTCTATGGAGAGGCGCAGCGTCGTGGCAGCGTGCCGATCCCAAAGGCTGCGGCGCAGATTCTGATCGCGCTGTTGTGGTACATCTCGTCGGTGTTCGTGTTCGGTGGCATTCAGCGAATGTTGGTCAGCGTCAGTGGGGAACGCGAGCGCGGCACTTTCGACTTCCTCCATCTGTCGACGCTACCACCACGGGCCATCATCTGGGGTCTGATGTTGGCTGGGCACTTGCCGGGCTATCTGTTGCTGACAGTCCTGGCACCCATCATCTTCGTCGCCGGCTGGTTTGCCGAGTGGCAGCTTGCGTATCTGTTCTTGTTCCTCGTCGAGCTGGTTGGGCTCGTCGTTTTCGCGAGCCTGTCGTTTCAGCTGGTCGGCTACTGGACGAAGAAGGCCACCGATCTCCGCACACTGGCACTACTCCTGTTCCTCTTGGCCATCGTCGTGCTCAGTGCGATGTCGCAGGTGTTGCCGGCATTGAAGATCGTTGCGTTCTATCCGGTGCTCCAGTCGACGCTCTATCGGGCTGCCGGCGCGGAGGGCTTCGATTTGCTCTTCTACGGTATGGTCGTGCCGCTCGAAGTACTGGTTGCGGCGTTTTTCATACCCGTGGGGGTGCTGTGCTATCGCTCCCTGGCGCGCTGCCTACGCTACCGTGAGCGCAAGCCGGTGACGACGCTGGCGGGGCTGAGTCTGGTGGTGTGGCTGCAAGTCTTCCTGCTGGGTTGCTTGTGGCAGGACGCGCACTACGTGACGCTGTACAGCGTCTTGCTGTCCTGGCTCGTGGGTGGCTTCTTGCTGCGCGTGTCGACCCGTTCCAACGAGAGCCTGTCGCGCTATGTCTGGCTGGTGCAACACAAGCAGCCGCACGACTCTAACGACGCGCCGGCTTATTGGCTGCAGCTGGGGCTGGGGCTGAGCTTGCTGGGCGCGGGTCTGGCGCCGATGTTCTCGTCCGGCTATCAAGGCGCTGCATGGAGTGCGCTCTGTGCGTTCGTACCGGCGGCTTTGCCGTTTCTGTATCAACAATGGCTGCAGGTTCGAGGCTTGCGTGGGGCCGAGCGCTACCTGGGAGCCGGCTGGGCGATCGTCATGGTTTGGGCGCCACTCGTGGCCGGCTTGATCATGCGAGCATTCGACTCGCAGTACGTCGACTTGGTGTTGTGCTGCAGCCCACTGGGCCAGGTGCTGGTCTTCGACGGCAACCTCGCGCTGCCGCCGATGTCCTCGGCGACGATGGCAGTGGCGGTCACCGTACAGGGGGTCTACTTCGTCGCGCTGGTGCTGCTGATTGCGCTGAACTACCGCGGCTGGAGGGCGCTGCAGGCGCAGGTAGTCGCTGCCGACGATCCCGGCGATGCAGCAGAACTACCGCCCTCGGTCACGGACACGACATCGCAGTTCGCCGAGACGACTGTGATTCGTCCAGAAGACCAGACGCCCACCTAGTAGGTCCAGCGCGACGGTCCCGACGTGATCAAACGCGACACGCGCTCGTCGAACGTGCAGTCGTACTCAGAAGCCGAGCACCCGATCAACGGCGCCAACAGCGCATGACGCAACTCCGCCTCGTTGTGGAAGCGACGATTGCTGGTCCGTTCGAGGCCATCGATCCACCGGATCAAAGTGCGCGGTGGCAGTTCACGATAGCGTTCGCCGAGCCACTCGATCGCATCGAGCGGCGCGGCGCCGGTCCACCAGCGGACGGCCAGTCGCCCGTAGCGACGATCGGACGAGGCGAGCGCATCGTAGAACAGTTTCTTCGGCACGCTGGCGGTGCACCGCGACAGAACCTCGAGGAACGCCTCTCGAACCAGTGGGTTGCGCGCTTCTGCAGCCGCTGCACTGAACGTGATGACCCATTCCCGTAACATCTCGCCGTCTCTGTCGACGAAGAGGTGCGTGCCGTAGATGTCTTGCAGCGCCACCAGCGCGGCGATCCGTTCGGTCGGCGGCAACAGGCGGTTCTTGGCGATATCGAGCAGCGTGAAGCGCCCACCTACAGGCGTGGCCTCGCCCCCGCGAGCCAGGTAGACCGCACGATGGAGACTCGATAGGCGCGCTAGCGAAGCCTGCGGCGGTGCTGCTTCCGCGTTGCGCAGCGCCTCGACGAGGGTTCCACCATGTTCGACGTTGCGGCGATACTCTTCGGCCGTGCGACCGATACGGTCGGCCACGTTCAGAACGATTCCCCATTGGATCAACAAGAAGATGCATGCGACTCCGACCAGCATGCCCCCGCGCTTGTGGGGTGACTGCAGTGGAATCAGCGCAAGCAGGCTCAAAAGAACCGGCACGATCAGCGGTACGACCAACGCTGCGCCCGCCAATAGCCCTCCGTGTTCGAGCGTCCATCCCGGAGCTGCCCACAGGCCGTCTCGCAGCACCTCGGCCACGTCCCTGTGATCGAGATCGGAGTACATGGCGACGCTTCCCCAGTCCACGCGACTTGCGACGAGTACGCCACCGGCGTAGACCATCGTCAGCAGCGTTGCCAGGAAAGCTAGAACGGCAAGGAAGCTGAGCCTTGTCTTTGGCTCGTCGGTTTGCGCGGTTGCGGTGCTGTCGCCCGCTGCAGCCCCGGCGCCGACGAGTTCCCGTTGCTCATGCTCCTGCGGATCGTCCCCGCTCTCGTGTGGTGACGACGCACCCGCAGAGGCAGCCGCGGCTACCATCGCGGCAGGAACCGTTGGCGCCGCGCGATGGCGGTCTTCGGCCAGCGTACCCTCACCCTTTGGTGCACCTTTGTGCGGCGGCACGGGCGGGGAAGGCGGAGCAGGTCGCACGGCAGCGCCCGACGACAGCGCGGCGGGAATCAAGTAGCGAGGCTCGCCTGGCTGCCGAAAGATCTTCCGGCGCCACTTCCAGACGCAGACAGCGGAACCGGCGAAGATACCGCAGAACACATTGGCGACGTCATCGCCGCCGGCGAGCATCATCGTGAATAAGCACAGCAAGCCGAAGAAGACCACCGGATGACGGTACAGAAACAGCTGATTCGGGAGCTGCTGTCGTGGCAGCAGACCAAACAGCGTGAACTGCGACAGATAGACGGGAATCGCCAAGCCGTGCACGAACTGTTGGAAGTCGTTGTCGGTGCGACCGAGCGCAATCAGCATGTACGCGAGTGAGAAGATGAAGAACACCGGGGACTGCGCCATCGCCATCAAGCGCGGGCCGATCTCGCTGTTTGCCGGGCGGCTGTCGGTGCCGGCGCTGCGGCCGGCGCGGGCGAGGGTCCCCAAGTTCGCGATGTCTGTCGCCACCATACTTGCGCGCTGATAGCGGCGATCGCGGTCCTTCGCGAGGACTTTCAGGACCACATCGTCGAGGCGGACGTCGACTTGGACGCGCTCCGACGGCAGCGGGAAGCGTGCGATCGGCAACTCTCCCGTAAGCATCTCGTAGAAGACGACACCCAGCGAGTAGATGTCTGCGCGGTGATCGATGTCGCGCTGCCCTTCCCGCTGTTCGGGGGCCATGTACTCGAGCGTTCCCAAGATCGTCTGCGTCTTGGTCAGGCGCGATAGTTCCGAGCTGCGGTCACCAAGGATACGGACCAGGCCGAAGTCTGCGATCTTCGGTTCACCTGCCTTCGTGAGCATCAGGTTCTCGGGCTTGATGTCGCGGTGCACGATGCCACAGCTGTGCGCATACTCGAGCGCGTTGCACAGCTGCGGAACGAGCTTCAGTGCCTCGTCGGGGGTCAACCTGCGTTCGTTCAGGACTTCGCGGATGCTCACGCCATCGATGAATTCCATGACGAGGTAGTGGTTGCCGCGGAAGACCCCCTGGTCGAACACCTGCACGATGTTGGGATGGCTGAGCTCGGCCAGCGCCTGCGCTTCCTTCAGGAAACGCTGGGAGAACTCGGGGTCTTTGCTGAGATCGCGACGCAGCACCTTGACGGCGACGTCGCGATCGAGGGACAGCTGTCGCGCCTTGAAGACGACGCTCATCCCACCGCAACCGATGATCGAGTCCAGGCGATAGGCGCTGTTGACGACGTCACCGACGCGTAGATCTGTCAGGTCGGTGGCCTCGACGGGGGCGCTCTCCGGCGGTTGCGGCTCCGGGGTCGGAACGGTGTCGCGTCGCGTGGGGTCGCTGCTGGCGCTCGCAGTCGTCTTGGCGAGTGGGGGCGCATCAGCCGCGCTCGGTGCAGGCTCTTCGGTCTCCGTCTCGGTACGGACGACGGTTTCTGGGGCGGCTGTCGCAACGACAGTCTCTTTGTCACGGAACGAGAAGCTGGCTTTGCAGAAGGGGCATTCGAACTGAGTGCCGCTGGCGCGCCCCTCGACCCGGAATATGCCCCGGCACTCTGGACAATGAATCTTCATGCTTCCTCCGTGTTCCCTGGTCCGATCCGTTGTCAGAGCAAACCCGGTGCCAGGGAGGCTGCATCCCAGCATGGTGAGCAAGTCATTGCAATCAAACCGCTTGCGCTCCCTCCCATGGGGCGCGGAGCTGGTGAGCGCAACCAGGCGCAGGCGGACTGAACAAAGTCATCGGTTCGGGACGGGACGGATTGTTCAGCACGGCAAGCGGAAGCGGCTACTCGATTTCGTACTTCTTGAGCTTTCGGCGCAGCGTCGGCCACGCGATCCCGAGCAGTTGGGCGGCCTCCCCCTTTTTGCCGCCGGTGTACTCCATAGCCTCCCGGATCGCGCGGGCTTCGACGGCCTCGAGGCTGGGCGGTGGACCGGAACCGCGGCGCGCGGAGGTGAGATCCGCAGTCAGCTGCAGGTCGGCGGCCGCCAATGCTTCGCCGCCCGCCAGCACAGCGCCGCGTTCGAGGACGTTGCGGAGTTCGCGGACGTTGCCGGGCCACGAGTATGCCTGCAGCGTCGCGAGCGCTGCCTCGCTGAGCTCTTGCTGCGGACGACCACTGCGGGTCGCCAGCTCCGCGAGGAAGTGTTGGGCCAGTAACGCGACGTCATCGGGTCGTTCGCGCAGTGGCGGGATCTCGACCTGAAAGCGCGCCAGTCGAAAGAACAGGTCCTCGCGAAAGCGCTCCTCCTCGACCAGCTCCCGCAGGTTGTGATGCGTTGCCGAGACCACGAGTAGTTGCACGGCCACCGGCGCCCGCCCACCAATCCGGTAGAACTCGCCGTTCTCGAGCACGCGCAGCAGTTTGGCCTGTAGCTCCACCGGCATGTCGCCGATCTCGTCGAGAAACAGCGTCCCACCGTCGGCGAGTTCGAACATGCCGGCTTTGCGGTCCGTCGCACCCGTGAAGGCACCCTTTTCGTGGCCGAACAGCTCGCTCTCCAGCAGCGTTGCTGGGATCGCGGCGCAGTTCACCGGGATCCACGGACCGTCGGCAAAAGGACCTTCGCTGTGTGCGCGTCGCGCCATGAGCTCTTTGCCAGTTCCGGTCTCGCCACGGATCAACAGCGGGCCACCCGAAGCAGCGAAGCGCGCGAGCAGCTCGACAGTCTTCAGAAACGCAGCGTCTTCGGTCACGATGTCCGATGGCCGCGCGCGCGCCTGCGAATCGATGATGCGTCGCGACCGCTGGAGGCGTTCGGCGTTATGCAGTGCCATGCCGGAGATCTGACCGAGAGTTGCAGCGTAGGCGAGGTCTTCCTCCGAAAACCCCGCACCGTCGCGCTCGACGTAAAGCACGCCGAGGATGCGATCTCGGCTCGATACGGGGACCGCGACGATCGCCGCGACTTGCCGACTGACAATGCTCTCGCGGGTGCGCGTACGCGGGTCCGTGGCAGCGTCTCGCACTTGCAGCGCGTTGCCGTCGGTGACAACACGCTTGACGACAGAACGAGACACAGTCACTTCGTCCGTGGCTGGCTCGAAGATCGCTTCGCGCCAGAGCGGCTCCTGCGAACGCCGCGCGACGGGGATCACCGACCCGCGCGTCGCCTCCAGCGTCTTCATCGCCGCGGCCAAGAGCAGCTTCAGGATGACTTCTCCGGCGACCGCACTCTGCGCTTCCTCGACCACTTTTAGCAACTGGTCGAGACGCTGTTGGTGCGAATGACTGTCGGCAAGGCGCGACGCCAGTGCGATCGCATCGGGAGCCAATGAGCTCTCGACCTCGAAGTCATCGTCGGGGCGGACGATCGTCGTCGGTCGTTCCTGGAAGCCTTCCACCTCGACTCGAATCTCGGTCTTGCCGATGCCGATTCGATCGCCGCCGCTCAGCTTGCGGGCACATTCAACGGCTTCCCCATTTACCCGGGTGCCATTCGACGATCCCAGATCAGTGAGGAAAATGCCGGCGCTCGTCCGTTCGATCACGGCGTGCGTGCGCGAGGCAGCCTCGTCCCAGAGCGGTAGATTGCAGTCGCTCCCACGACCGATCGTGAAACGGTCGTTGGGCGCTAGGCGAGCACTCCGATTCTGCCCAGCGTCCTTCCCTTCGATGATCGTCAAGCGCACGAGCATGAGATGCCTTCCTGGCGGCTCCGTCCCGATCCCGTCGAGCCCACTGGGGTTCATGCATACGGCATCCGCCGGGTCGCATCAATTGGCATCCCTTTGCCGACATCGGTAACAATGCAGTAGAGTCGGAGAGGAGACGTCGTGCAGGAGCCGACCGGCGGTACGGTCGAAGGAGTGGTCGAACGCGTGGTTTTCTCGAACGAGGAGAGCGCGTGGAGTGTCGTTCGCCTGCTCACTTCCGACCAGCGCACGATCACCGTCGTCGGCAATCTGCTGGGCGTGCAGCCAGGTGAGAGTCTGCGCGTACAAGGCGAGTGGGTGCAAGACCGACGCTTTGGGGAGCAGTTCAAAGCCAGCAGCTATCTGCCGCTGCAGCCGTCGACGATCGAGGGGATCCGGCGCTATCTGGGGTCTGGCCTGGTCGAGGGCATCGGGGAAGCGATGGCCGGTCGCATCGTCGATCACTTCGGGCTGGAGACTCTCGAAGTGCTCGAACAGACTCCCAAGCGATTGACGGAAGTGGCCGGGATCGGTGGCGTACGAGCGGGTCGCATCAGTGACGCCTGGCAGCGGCAAAGACAGATCAAAGAAGTCATGTTGTTTCTGCACTCGCACGGTATCACGCCGCGCTTGGCAGCTCGGATCCTACAGCACTATGGCCAGGGTGCGGTGGCTGCCTTGCGCGAAGATCCGTACCGATTGGCCTATGATCTCCACGGTGTCGGCTTTCGCATCGCAGACCGGGTTGCGGCCGAGATCGGTATCGAGCGGGACTCGCCGAAACGGGCGGCGGCTGGTGTCTTGCATGCGCTGCACGAGACCAGCGACAACGGCCACGTGCACGCTTTGCGCGACGAACTGATCGCCGCCGCGGGCGAGCTGCTGCAGCAGCCTCGCGCATTGGTCGAGGACGGGCTCGCGACGCTCCGTCGCGCCGATCGTGTCGTGATCGAAGACGACGCAGTCTACTTGCCGCATTTGTTTCAAGACGAAGTCGCGACGGCAGTGCGACTCCGCCACATTGCCGAAACTGCGCCACGACCGGTGCAGATCGATCCAGAGCGTGCGCTGACTTGGTACGAGGGACGCTGCGGTATCGAGTTGGCAGCCGCCCAGCGGACTGCCCTCAAAGACGCCTTCCGCGAGAAACTACTGGTCATTACCGGTGGCCCCGGGACTGGCAAGACGACGATCATCAACGGCATCGTGCAGATCTTGGAATTGAAGAAGTGTCGGATCCTGCTGGCCGCTCCGACGGGGCGCGCTGCGAAACGGATGCAGGAGATGACCGGGCGCGAGGCGAAGACGATCCACCGATTGCTCGAGTACAATCCCCACAAACGCGGCTTCATGAAGGATCGCCGTGATCCTCTCGAAGCTGACCTCGTGATCGTAGACGAGACTTCGATGATCGACTTGCGGCTGTTTCGCAACTTGCTGGAAGCGGTACCGGACGATTGCCGTTTGATCCTGGTGGGCGACAGTGACCAGCTGCCATCCGTCGGGCCAGGGAGTGTCTTGCGCGACTTGATCTTGGCCGGGCTCTGTTCGGTCGTGCAGCTGCAGCAGATCTTTCGGCAGGAGCAGGGGAGTTGGATCGTCTCGAACGCACATCGAGTGCGCGCAGGGGAGATGCCGATTGTGTCGGGTGCCGACGACGAGGAGTCTGACTTCTACTTCATTGAGCGCGGCGATCCGGAGTCGATCCAGGCTACCGTCGAAGAGTTGTTTCGACGGATACCGCGTCGCTTCGGTTGCCGTCCTGCAGACATGCAGGTGCTCACGCCGATGCAACGTGGCGAACTCGGTGCCGTGCAGTTGAACGCGCGCCTGCAGGAGCTTTTGAATCCTGGTAGCGGTGGCTTGCAGCGGGGCAGCCGCGTCTTTCGGCGCGGGGACCGAGTCGTGCAAGTGCGCAACGACTATCAGCTGGACGTATTCAACGGCGACCTTGGGACTGTGCTGGAAGTGGATGCAGAAGAAGGGATGCTGACGGCGGACTTCGACGGCCGCGAGGTTCGCTACGAGCCGGGGGACTTGGATCAGCTGATCCACGCCTATGCGATGTCGATTCACAAGTCACAGGGAAGCGAGTTCCCCGTTGTCATTGTGCCGCTCCACACGCAACACTTCGTGTTACTGCGCCGGAACTTGTTGTACACGGCGATCACGCGCGGCAAGCGCTTGGTCTGCATCGTCGGTAGCCAGCGAGCGTTGGAGCTGGCCGTGCGTACCCACGAAGCCGACGAACGACGGTCCCGACTGGTGCCGCGGATCCGCGCCCTCGCCTGACGGCGGTCAACGAGCGGTTTGGGGGCCTGGAGCGCTACGTGCCCTGCCGCCGGCACCTCGAATGCGCTAGAATCGCACGCCGCTGAGTAAGCGAGGCCGATGGCCGACTGCAGTACTGAAACAGGTCCATCGGCAGCGCAGCGCAGGAAGAGGAGTCGTTCGACGTGCAGTACCCGCAGGCCATTCGCGATTCGATCCACGGCTACATTCGCCTGACCGATGCAGAGGTGCAGGGGATCAACTGTCGTGAGCTACAGCGTCTGCGTCACGTACGGCAGCTCGGGCTGACCGATCAGGTTTACCCCGGGGCGTCGCACAGTCGCTTCGAACACGCTCTTGGCACGCTGGAGATGGCGACGCGCACTCTCGAGGAGTTGCGCGGCCGCGACGGTATCGACGGCTTGCTCCCAGCACTGGGGCTGCCTGCGAAGGGGCACGAGTACGAGCAACTGTTGCGGACCCTGCGCTGGGTGGCGCTGCTCCACGACGTAGGGCATCCACCCTTTTCCCACGTGACCGAAGGGTTGTTGCCAGCGGATCTCAACCACGAAGAGTTGACAGTCGAACTGGTGCACGGCGGGCGCGTGGGAGAGATCTTGCACCGCGACGGTGTCGAGGTCGCACGCGATGTAGTGACGGTGTTACGCGAGTTGTCGCCTCGAGGCACGCCGCAACCGCTGCCACCGTCGCTCGACTTCGTGCGACAGTTGATCGCGGGCCCGATTGGCGCCGACCGCATGGACTATCTGTCGCGTGACTCGGCGGCGACAGGGGTCAGCTACGGTGTCTTCGATGCTGGACGAATTCTGCACACGCTCGTGGTCGTGCCGAACGCGGATGGGACGCCGCGACTCGGTATCGAACGCGGCGGGGTGCTCGCGGTCGAAGGGATGCTGTGGGGGCGCCTGTCGATGTTTCAGCAAGTTTATCTACACCGGACCCGGCGCATCCTGGATCGCCATCTCACCGACTATCTCCGCGTTGCGCTGCCAGACGGGTGCTATCCACGAGAAAGTGCCTCGTATCTGGAGTGGACCGATCCGCGTGTCTGGGAGATGCTGCGGATCGACGCCAACGACGAGCGTGCTCCGGGGCACCGCGATGCACGACGGGTCTTGCACCGCGAGCATCATCGGACGTTGCCGCAGGAGTTGGAGGGGAGCGATCGAGCGACGTTGCACGGTTGGTTGGCCGAGTGGGCAGCACGGATCCGTGAGGCTGTGCCGGCGGCGGACCCGATCCAAGATGTCGTTTCAACCGAGCATCGAGCGGCTGAGATCCCCGTTCGTACCGGAAATGGGGAAATCATGTCTTTGCGTGAAGTCAGCTCTCTGCTCGTCGGCTTGCGTTTGCGCCCCACAGGGCGCATGTATGTGGATCGGGGAGTTGCCGACGTGCCCGGCTACCCGTAGCCGGACGAATTGCTCCAGCGACGTTTCGAAGATTCGCTAAGATAGATCGTTGCGACGATTCCATCGCGCACGCGCAGTTACAGCCTGTGAAACTATTCCTGCCTCGGTTAGTATCCTCACTGGGACGGTAGCCGAGTTCAATTCGTGGAGGCCACCGTGTCGCATTCTGTCCGTATCTCTCCCCACATAGATGATGTTGCAACAGCTCCCGCTGCATCTGGCGGCACGCCCGGCGTCGCTGCTTTCGGCGGCACGCCCGGCGCCGCTGCTTCTGGCGGCACGCCCGGCGTCGCTGCTTCTGGCGGCACGCCCGGCGCCGCTGCTTCTGGCGGCACGCCCGGCGTTTGGCGCGGTCTGCTGCTTGCCTGCTTGTTGAGTTGCGTCGCGACACCGGCACTCGCTAGTGATGAGGATTTCCGGACCGGGCGCGGCTGGTTTCGCAACTCCTTCTACGACCGCGCGGCGGAGGCGCTCGAACGAGTGCGTTCTGACCGCAACTCGCGGCACCGGGAAGAAGCGTTGTACCTGCTCGGCGAGTCGTATCGCGCCCTCGGCAAGCTCGATCGTGCAGCCGTGTGTTACGGCGCGCTCCTCGATGAGTTCCCCAGCACCGAGCGGCGCGCGTCGGCGGAGCTCGGACGCGGCGAATGTCTGGCGCGGACCGGAGATCCAGCAGCAGCGATCACTCATCTCAACGCCGTCCTGCGGCGGGGTGAATCGGCAGAAGCCCGTTACTGGTTGGGCGAGGCCTACAGCGCGCGCGAACAATCCTCAGAAGCTATAGCGGCCTATCGTGCTTTGCTCCGGGCTGCCCCCAAGCACGAACTGGCCCCGTACGGAGCCTTGGCGTTGGCCAGTCTGCTCAAGAGTAAGGAGCGCGATGCGGACGCGGCGTCGGTGCTCGACAGCTTCGACGCGTCCCGGGTGCCCACCGAACTCAAAGGAGGCTGGTTGGTCCTGCGCGGAGACCTGGCGCTGGCAGCCGGCGAGGCTGCGACGGCCGCGGCGGCGTATCGGCAGGTGCCACCGGGCCCCAGCTACGCCGCGGCGTTGGCTGGCCTGTGCTGGGCAGCACGCGATCTTGGGGATGCGCAGGCGCTCGAGCGAGCCTATGCAACGTTGTGCGAGAAAGTGGCGTCGACGGGACCTGACGCCGTGCTGCGTAGCGACGTGGATCTGCTGTATGGGTCCTGGCACGCAGGGCAAGGCAACGTCTCCGTTGTCGACCGCGTTCTGCGCCCTCATGAAGGGGGCTCACGCGGCAACGAAGCGCGCTTTTGGCGTGGCGTCGCGTTGGCCAATGCGGGCAAGCACAAAGAGGCCGCGCAACTCTTTGGTGCCGTCCGCGGCCGTGACGAGTGGAGCTTGCGGGCAGCCGTCCACGGCGAGGCCGCACTGCGGCAGGCGCAGGAGTGGGCGGAGGCTCTCTCCTTGGCCGAGGCCTTCCTGACGCAACATGCAGACGATGCGAATGCCTCGGCGATCTGTGCAGGCGGGGTGGAGTCGGCGTACCGGCTAGAACGAGACGCAGACGTGTTGCGCCTCGAACAGCTCTACCACCAGAAGCACAACGATGCGCGCTGGGCGACCGTTGTGACGCGCTTTGCAGCCGAAGCGGCGCTGCGCAGTGGCGCCCATGACGAAGCTGCGCTGCGCTTTCGCAAACTATGGGATGCTACCGAGGGTGCCGAGCAGAACGCAGTCGCGGTGCGCCTGGCGCATGCGATCGCCGGCGGCAGCAGCAATGACCGCGCCGGTGGGCTACGCATCTTACGCGGCAGCCTCAGTGGGGCGGCCGCCGCTGAAGTTGGCGTTCTGTTGGGTGAGATCCTGCGTGACTCCAGTGAGTTGGAGGCCGCGGCGAAAGCGTTCCGACGCGCAGCCAAAGACGATCCTGATGGTGAGATCGGTAGTCGTGCCGCGCTCGAGAGCGCGGCGCTCAACATGCAAGATCCAGCCGCTGCTGCGCGGGCTTACGAAGAGGTGCTGGCTCGTGCCGGCGCCGGCCCCGTGCGTGCTCGGGCCCTGATCGACTTGGCCGACTTGCGTGTCAGCAGTGGTCGCCTCGAAGAAGCGGTCGCGCTGTACGAGACCTACTTGGGGGAGAACCCGCAAGGGACGCGTCGCCCGCAGGCGCGGGTCGGGTTGGCGTTTTGTCGCTGGCAGTTGGGGAAGTTGCCGGAGGCACTCCTCGCCCTCGACGGCCTGCGCGAAGTCTCGGACCCGGAGATCGCCAGTGAAGCGCTCTATCTCCGCGGTCGCATACAAGCCGCGCTTGGTGCAGACACTGCCGTCACGACACTCGAGCGCTATCGGCAGCGTTATCCCCAGGGAGTTCGGATCGATGAAGTATGCCTCGAACTCGCGACGCTGTACGAGAAAGCAGGAGACTCGAAGCGGCTCCGAGCGTGCCTGAGTGAATCCGCCAACCGCTCGGTGCCGGGACCTGGCCACGAGGCGGCTCTCTATCGCCTGGCGTGGTGCGACCAAGAAGCGGGGCGCAAGCAAGACGCGAAGGCGGCCTTCCTGCGGCTGCTCGAGGCCTATCCCGAGAGCCAACTGCGCGGTGACGTGCACTACCGATTGGGTGACCTCGCCTATGAGAAAGGGCACTACGAAGACGCTCGCCGTCACTACGCTGCCACGCTGACGTCCCCTGACAAGGATCGGCTGGGAGAGCGTGCCCACTACCGAATGGGTTGGTCGTATCTGCGTGAGGAACAGTGGGAGCAAGCCGGTCGTTCCTTCCTGCAGCTCGCCGACCAGTTTCCGAACGGAGAGTTGGCGGGGGAAGCATTGCTGCTCGCAGCCGATGCTGCGCACAACACTGACGAGCTGGCCGCGGAACGAGAACGACTGCAGCGTTTCGTAACAGGACATCCGCGCCATGAGAAGTGGCACGAAGGAACTGTTCGTCTTGGTGAGATCGAGGCAGGCAACGGGCAGTGGCAGCGCGCGCAAGCGCTCCTCGACCCGCTGCGCGGCGCCGAGCTCCACGGCGAATGGCTGCCGCGTCATCGCATTGCACTGGCACGCGCCGTTCGTGGCTTGGGCTCTCCGAGTGCCGCCCTCCCATTGCTCGAGGATGCTCTTGCCGAAGGCAAAGCGCTGGCCGCGGAAGCGAAGTTCGAGATAGGGCTGACGTATCGCAAGTTGGGCCGCGTGCAAGAAGCTGTCGATGCCTTCATGAGCGGCGCGTTTCTATATCCGTACCGTCCGTGGGCTGTTCGCAGCTACCTGGAGGCGGGGCGTGACCTGCTGGCACAGGACAAGGTGTCAGAAGCGCGACGTCTGTTGGCGCGAGCCGTCGAAGAGGATCCCGACGGGGAGTACGGGCGCGAGGCTGCCCGCATGCTCGGCAATGCGGGAACGGGAGGAAAGCGATGAAGTTGCTGCCGCGAGCAGTCGCTGCAGCGATCGTGCTCCTGACCATCGATCCCGTTGCGGCACAAGAAAATGGGGCCAGCGTGGCCGAGCCCAGCTTCCTGACGACTCTGGGGGAACTCGTTTTCGAGGGCGGGATCTTGATGATTCCGATCGCGTTGGCGTCAGTGCTGACCGTTGCGTTGGCGATCGAACGCGTGATTGCGTTGCGCCGTTCCCGCGTGCTCCCAGCGGGAATCTGGGAGAGCGTGCAGGAGAAGCTGCGGGCAGACGATGTGTTGGCAGCCCGCAAGATCGTCGCCGACGAAGAATCGGCACTCGAGCGCGTGATCCATGCGGGCTTGTTCCACTGGGAAGACGAGTTGCGTGACGTCGCGGCGGCGGTCGAAGACTGCGGGCTGCGGGAGGCCGACGATCTGCAGCGAAATCTTCCGGGGCTGCAGGGCGTTGCCAGCGTTGCGCCGCTGCTGGGGCTTCTAGGGACGGTCGTGGGGATGATTCAATCCTTCCTGCAGGTCGCCAAGCAGAACGCGATGGGCAACCCAGAGCTGCTAGCGGAGGGGATTGGGCAGGCTCTCGTCACGACCGCGGCGGGGCTGTGCGTGGCGATCCCCGCACTGGTGCTCTACTATTGGTTCCGTGGCAAGCTACGACGTTTGGTGCGCGAACTAGATGATGTGAATCGCGGGCTGTTGGCGTTGCATCGAAGGGGTTGAGATGGGGATTCGACTGCGTGAAGAGTCGACGTTTACGCTCGAGCTCACGCCGATGATCGATGTCGTTTTCTTGCTGATCGTCTTCTTCCTGTTGGCGACGACCTTCCAGGCGATGGAACGTGAACTCGCCGTTTCCGTGCCCAAGAGCCAGAGTGGCGATCAGGGGGGTGGTCCCGACCCCGTCGTGATCAATGTTCTCGAGGATGGCACCGTTGTCGTCGGCGGCAACCGCGTGGACCTGGACCAGCTGCACGCGATTCTGGTACGTCGAGTTGCCGACGAGCCCGCGACCAAGGCTCTGATTCGTGCCGACAAACGCCTCCAGTTCGACAAGGTCATCGCCGTTGCGGACATCTGTCGCCGCGCCAACGCAGCCCTTTCCTTCGCAACGCTCGAGCGGAGTAGTGGCCAATGAAGCGTTGGCTCTTTTCGTACTGGCCGCCGCTGCTGTTGTTGATCTTCGCCAGCGCTCTGTTGGTCTACGATCTCGGTATCCGGCACTCCTTCTACGCGTCCCCCGATCGTGTCGGGCACCTCGGCCAGTGGGGGGAGAGCTATCGCGCGGCGTGGACAACGCCGGCGCCGCACACGCCGCCGATCCTAGCCGTCGACGGCGATGTGGTCAGTCGCGAATGGGACCCGCGCATCCTGAACACGATAGCGGCCGAGGAGGACGTGTCTTGGTGCGGTGATGTTGTCGTGTTCGCGTCGAACCGCGGCGACACGCAAGACTTCGACCTGTTTTGGTCGCGGCGTGTCGGTACTGGTTTCAGTCTGCCGGTACGCTTTCCAGACCCGATCAATGGTGCTTTCAACGAACGGTCGCCATCTCTCGCTCGTGTCGGCGACGAGTGGCTGCTGCTTTTCACTTCGAACCGCACGTACGGGACCATTGCCGATCACGATCTGTATCTCGTACGGGGGGTGTTGGGAGGGGATTGGGAAGAGGTAGCACTGATCAGCGAGGTGAGTTCCGTTGCAGATGAGCGCAGCGCTGCTCTGCGCCCCGATGGCGCTGGGCTGTACTTCACTCGTCCGGAGCGCGGTGGCATCGCGATCTATGAGAGCTGGAAACACCCGCACGGGAGTTGGAGTGATCCGGTCGCACTCACGGCATTCGCCCATCCACACAATGAAGCCTTTCTTTGCCTCCACGACAGTGGTGACGAGTTGTTTTTGCAGCGCGGGGACAGTTACGTCTCTTCTCAGCTACAGCTCTTGCGGGTATTGCCAAAGGATGCATTCGGCGGGCCGCAGTGGATCTTGCTGATCCTTGCACTGTTGTTGCTGGCGTTGCGAGCCCTGGCTCGTAGGTGGCCGACGCTCGAGATCATCTATCGTTGCCTACTCGTGTCGGCGCTGATCCACTTACTGCTGTGGCTATGGCTGCGCGACACGGAGGTCGAAAGCGACTTGAGTCCTTCTGTGGGACCATCCGACCCGACGAGCGCCGCGATTGAGCTGACAATGGAGTTGTTCGAGACCGAAGACGAACCCGTTGAGGTTTCGCACGGCGAGAGCATCGCTACTGCCGCGGCGACGCCGGCAGCCACCGCACAGTGGCGGCGGCTCGAAGCCACCTGGGAATCGCTGACGGCGACCGACGCGCAATTGGCGTCCGCCGAGTCCGTGGCCGCACCGACGGCCGAGGCCGCCATAGAGAACGTGCACGATCGGCAACAGCCGACTCGTGAGCGAGCAGTCGAGAACCTACCGCAGGAAGTTTTGCAGGCGATCCAGCAGCAACGACCGCAGCGTACCGAGGCCACGGCCGCGGCGGCGGCGCCCGCAACGCGGCAGCAGCAAGAAATCGTGCGCGCGGCGCCGTCGACACCCGCTGAGCCCCTGCCGTCGCCGAGCCCGCAGGAGTGGCAGGCGCAGGAAGTTGAACGCGCAGCACCTGCGGTCGCAGCCAGCAGCGCGGACAAGATCCCTGCTGCCATCGCACAAGTGCTCCCGCCAGGTCGTTCGACGACGCAGGAGGCGCATGAGGCTCTGATGACGTCAGCGCCAGGCGATCCGCACGGCAGTGAACGGGCAGTCACGGCCCAGCCCGGGACTGCCCCGACGAAGTTGCAGCGGCCGCAGCTACCCCGCGGGAGTGACGCCTTGCGCCCCGAGCCCGTGGAGTTGACGGAGGTCGATGCGGCACCCGCAGCAGAGGCGCGGCAACCACGGTCGCGAGTCGAGCCGACCACGGTGTCAGAGCGAGCCATTGCGGTGCCCGCGCGCGCGGTCGAACCGACGTCCGCGGCTGCCACCGAGTTGGTCGCCGCCGCTTCGACGCAAGAGCCCGTTGTTTCGGCGAGGGAACAAGCGCGGGCACCGTCGCGGCCGCAAACGCATTCCGCGTCACGCCCCCCGACCGTACAAGCGACGCGAGCGACGTCTCGGGACGAGATTGCAACGCCGCCGCCGGTCGAGCTGGCAGCCGTGCCGTCCAAGCTGCCGCAAGTTATCCAACGTCGGCGGTCGTCGACGAGCCTCGAGCGGGCTCGCGCGGTGCGACGGCCGCAGCCAACCTTGGCGCGTGACAACTCGCGCGAAGCCACGGTCGCGCTGTCGTCGACGTTGCAAAAGGAGACGCAGCAAGAGCGCACCGCCGAGCGCGAGAAAGTTCTCGCGCCGCCGCGCCCGTCAGCGCTGACAGCGTTGCGCCCGGCGACTGCGTTGCGAGCGGCAACCGCAACAGCGGCCGCGAAGGTCGTCAAACCTGCTCAAACGCGCAAAGAATCCGCAAAGCCCGAGGCGCAGCACAACGACCCGCTGGTGGCGTCGATTGTCACGACGTCGGCCGATCTACAGCGAGCGGCACCGACACGGACGTCGTTTCGAGCGACGCCGCAAAGTCGAGTACGTCGCGCGACCACAACGGCAACCGCTGACGGAGCCAGTGCAGCGGTAGCGGCCACCGGACCGAAGGAGCGCCCGCTGCCCGCGCCGCCGCGAGCGGTGGTCGCCGCTTCGAAGCCCGGGCTGGCGCAGCCACGAATCATGCAGCCAGCTCCCCGCGCGCGGTTGCGCCCCAGCACGCCGCGGCTGCAGGGTGTCAAAGGCGGCACTACAGTCGCTGAGGTGCGGCGGGTCGCGCGCCCGGTCGCAACCCCCAGTGTGCCGTGGTTGTCCGCGCGCTTCGGTTCGCGCAAGCAAGAAGCGTTGCGCCAGTTTGGCGGTGGAGAAGAGACCGAACGAGCGGTAGCCAAGGGGCTCGCCTATCTCGCGTCGCAGCAGCGTCGTGATGGCGGCTGGGGCGCGGTGGGTCACGAAGACCAGAAGTATGGACAGGTGGTGATTGGCAAGAGTGCGCTGGTTCTGCTGGCGTTCCTGGGGGCGGGCCACTACCCAACCTCTGGCACCGAGTACGAAGACGTCGCGGCCAAGGCAGTCGAGTTTCTGTTGGCGCAGCAGCGTCCTCGGACTGGGCACTTCGGATCGATGACGTCGTCCTACTCCCACGGCATCACGACCTATGCTCTGGCAGAGGCGTGCTTGTTGCGCCCGACAGATCGTTTGCGCAGGTCCCTGCGCGAGGCCGTGCGGCAGATCTTGCGCAATCAGATCAGCGGATCACGAGACCGCCGGCTCGATGGTGGCTGGAGCTACTACTACCACCAAGGTGCGCGTAGCGGGATCACTGGCTACCCGCGGGTTTCGATTACCGCGTGGCAGGTGATGGCGCTGAAGTCTGCTCGACTCGCCGGTATCGACGTACCCCAACGTGCACTCAATAGTGCCGATAGTTATCTCCTCGGCTCGTGGAGCGACGCCTTGGGGCGCTTCCTGTACTCGTTGGACGAGCAGCGGCTGCGTAGTCGCTTTCCGACCCTGCCGGGCTCGACGCCGGCGGCAGCCTTCGTGCTGCAGGTAATGGGGCGCAAGCCGACGGAACCCATCCTGCGCGAGGCGTTTCGATACCTCGACGCGCATCGTCCCGACAGCTGGTCCGAGGCTTCGGCACAACGATTCGTGCGCGGTGGCGGGAATCCCTACTACTGGTACTACGGGACGCTGGCGATGTTCCTGCACGGTGGTCCAGAATGGGACCGTTGGAACGCAGCGTTGAAAGACACGCTGGTGCCGGCGCAGCGTAGCGACGGGTCTTGGGATCCCATCTCGATCTACGCGACCTACGCAACGGACAGCAGTGAGAGCCGGTCGTACACGACGGCGTTGAACGTATTGATGCTCGAGGTCTACTACCGTTACCTAACGCCGTTTCAAGAAGCGGCACTCGGCGACGGAAACAAGTAGCGGCGCACAAAGAAGTAAGGAGCTGGTCGGTGACATTGGCTGATCACAACTGCGAACCGTGTCGTGGGGGGATCCCCGCGCTGAGCCCCGCGGAGGTTGCGCCGCTGGTCGCCGAACTGGACGGATGGACTGCTGTGGCGGTGCATCACATCGAAAAGGAATACAAGTTCCGGGACTTCGCCGCGGCTCTTGCGTTCGTGAATGAGGTGGGTGCGATCGCCGAAGCAGAAGATCATCACCCCGACATTTGGTTCACGTGGGGGCGAGCAAAGATCGAGATTCGTACTCACAAGATCGACGGCTTGACGCGCAACGACTTCATCTTGGCAGCCAAGATCGACCGCGTCGGTGCTACCACCGAGTAACGCTTGCGGGATCGGCGCTGCGCAACGCGACCGATCCCGAACTGAAGAAGCCTACACGTAGTAGCTCTTCATCTCCTCAACCCCTCGGGTAGGCACGCCACCGGCGTTTCCAGCCTGTCCGAACGCCGTCATGCGCGCGATGCACACCTGCTTCATCGCTTCGCGGGCTGGCTTCATGTAGCCGCGCGGGTCGAACTCCCCCTTGTTCTCAGCGAGCACTTTGCGAATTGCCCCAGTGATCGCCAAGCGGTTGTCGGTGTCGACGTTGACTTTGCGGACCCCGTGCGCGATCCCGCGCTGGATCTCTTCGACGGGGACGCCGTACGTCTCCGGAATCTCGCCGCCGTACTCGTTGATGATGTCGACGAGTTCCTTGGGCACGGACGAGCTGCCATGCATCACCATGTGGCAGTTCGGTAGGCGTCGGTGAATCTCTTCGATGATGTCCATCGCGAGCACGTCTCCGGTCGGCTTGCGCGTGAACTTGTACGCGCCATGGCTGGTGCCGATTGCGACGGCGAGTGCGTCGACGCCCGTTGCCGCGACGAACTCCTCGGCTTGGGCCGGATCGGTGAGGTGACTCTTCATCTCCTCCTCGCTGAGGCCCGCGCCATGGCCGTCTTCGAGGCCGCCGAGACACCCCAGCTCGCCTTCGACAGTGACCCCACGTGCGTGGGCAACCTCGACGACCTTGCGCGTCACTTCGGTGTTGTACTCGTAGCTTGCAGGAGTCTTGCCATCGGCTTCGAGGGAACCATCCATCATGACGCTGGTGAAGCCTTGGTCCATTGCAGAGATGCAGGTCTCAGGGCTGTTCCCATGGTCTTGGTGCATCGCCACCGGAATGTTGGGGTGCAGCTCCGCCGCGGCCAGCATCAGGTGTCGCAGGTAGTTGTCTTGCGAGTACGAGCGCGCGCCCCGTGAAGCTTGGATGATCACGGGCGATTCCGTCTCTTCGGCAGCGGCCATGATCGATTGGATCTGCTCCATGTTGTTGACGTTGAAGGCGGCGACGCCGTAGTTGTTCTCTGCAGCGTGGTCGAGCAGCACGCGCATCGGGATCAAAGCCATTGGGATGCTCCTTTGGATCTCTAGTCGGTCGGTAGCCTCGGCACCGTTTCATCGGTGATGGCCGGGCGTTCGTGGCCAAATCGTTCGTGGCCAATCGTTCGTAGTCAGGCGAATCCGCGTATCCTACGAAGCCTCCGGCAGGAATACCAGGTCGTCGGCCCCGCCGCGCAAGATCTCCCTGGGCGCGGCGATTTCGGCGCCTACAGGGTCTCGGCAGCGACTGCGGTCGTTTCCCCCTGCAGTTCGGCGAGCCGCTCCGAGGCCAGCTGATGGACGCGAGACTCTGCAGTCGAACGACCGATCACGGCACCGTACCATTCGATCGCTGCGTCCTTCTTCCCCTCGTTCTCGGCGATCGCCCCGAGGTGGTAGCAAGGGAGTGGGTTGCTGGGGTACAGGCGATTGGCTGCTGTCATGTCGCTGGCTGCCTCGGTGTATGCCTTGCGCCGTAGGTGGACCAAGCCGCGGTAGTAGCGTCCTTGGAAGTAGTCGGGGTCGAGGCGGCAAGCGCGATCCAGCTGCAGGCTTGCTTCGTTGGTGTCGTCGCGCTCGAGGGCAATGAGACCCAGCGCAGCCGGGAAGGGAGCGTGCCCAGTCAGTGCTGCGCCCCCTTCGCGGATCAACGATTCTGCCTGATCGAGATGTCCTAACTGGTTCTCGGCACGCGCCTTTTCGACCAGGGCGAGCGCCTCATCGAGTTTCGCGTAGGACTGCTGCGCTGCCCGGATTCGCGATTTGTGACCGGCCCAACCCCGTCCCGACACGACTAGCGTATCGACTGGGGTATGTGGGTACTCGTGCGCAATGTACTCGTCGATCTCACTGATCCTCTTCTCGTCGGGCGGGTGCGTCGAGAGCAGCTCTTCGACGAGTCCTTGGGTGTGACCACTCGCTTGTTTCAGCTCCAGGAACAGCTCGAACGTCTTGCGGGCTTCGCGTGGGTCGTACCCCGACGCAATGGCGTAGTCGATGCCACGACTGTCTGACTGGAGCTCCTGTTCGCGCGAGTAGTGCAGCATCGCCAGCTGCCCGATCATTCCGGTGGCGCCCGCAATCAACGGGGGGCTATCGGGATCGGTGAGGTGCTGATCAGCGAGGGCTGCGGCACCGAGGATCAGTTGGAAGAGTGCTGCACGGTTCTGGCCGCGGACGGCATGGCGGTGAGTCACGTGCCCGATTTCGTGTCCCATGAGTTGCGCGAACTGCGCTTCGGTGTCGAGTCGAGCGAGCAGTCCACGGGTCACGAACACTTCACCCCCCGGCAGTGCGAAGGCATTGATCTGCGACGTGTTCAGGATCGTGAAGTTCCACGGCAGCCCCGGGCGGTGGCTATTGGCCGCCAAGTCGAGCACGATCGCGGTCAAGTACCGCTGCAGTTCGGCATCGGGGTACGCGCCACCGCTCTGGGCGGCGAAGTCCGGCGCGTATGCGCGTCCCAGCTCGATCTCCTGCTCTTCGCTCATGTCCGTCAAGCAGAAGTATTGTTCGCCGTTGATCGGGTCGATGCAGCAGCCCGTGGCGACGAGTCCGATCAATGCGAAGCCCAGCAGCGCGAGGCGGAAGTACATGGGGGACCTTTCCGTAGCTCAAGTTCACCAAGCGGCGAGGATCTTCTCGCCGTCGAAGCGACCGTTTTCGATGAAAACTTCGGACGTGCGACGTCCGGCCGTGATACTACCCGCAATGAACACACCGGAGATATTGGTTTCCAGAGTCCGGGGATCGTGCACAGGGCGTCCGGTCGGTTCTTCGATCTCGATCCCGACCCGACGAAACAGCGCTTCGTCGGGCTGATAGCCAAGCAGCGCAAAGACGCGGTCCGCCGGTAGCCGCTCGGTCTCACCCGCAGCGTTGCGGACGACAACGTGGCGTGGCTCGATCGATTCGACGGTCGTGCTCATCCGCGCTGCGATCGAGCCGGCGGCGATACGGTTTTCCAGATCGGGGCGCAGCCAATACTTGACGCCGCGTGGGAATTCCGCCCCGCGGTACACGATCGTTGCCCGTGCGCCGCTGCGAAAGAGATCCAGCGACGCTTCCACAGCAGAGTTCTTGCCGCCGATCACGACGACGTCGCGGCCGTAGTGGCGATGCCCTTCGTCGTACAGGTGGCGCACGTGGGGCAGATCCTCTCCCGGAACGCGCAACTTGTTGGGCTGGTCGAAGTAGCCGGTCGCGAGAATCAGCCTCTGGCAGCGCACCTGCCACGGGCCATGCTCGCCTTCCAGGTCGCAGGACAAGGCACCACTCTTGGTGCGCGCGCCCGCGTCCACAGAGAGCAAACGCGTGTACGTCGCCACTCGTAGCTCTTCTGCACGGACGACGCCACGGTAGTACTTCATGGCTTCCGCCCGTGTCGGCTTCTCGCCGGCACAAGTCAGTGGGTGTCCACCGATTTCGAGCAGCTCGGGTGTCGTGAAGAACACCATCTGCGGTGGGTAGTTGGCAATGGAGTTGACGATGGCCCCGGCATCGATCAGCAGGGGATCGTAGCCGCGCCGTCGCGCCGAGATCGCGCACGCGATGCCGATCGGGCCAGCGCCGACGATCAGCACTTCCTCGTCGCGCACGTCGCCGCGGTGCGGAGCGGTTGGATCGTCGGGTCGCTTTGGATGCGTCACGAGACATCCTCCTCAGGGGCCTCGCGTGTCACCACAGCTCGCGATCGAGCACAGTGACAAACAAGAGATCGGCTAGGAGACAGGTGAATCACTGGCCAGAAAGATGCGGGGTGCCGCCGCTGGCGTCAACCAATGTATCGACGGGAGGCATTGTGGCCGACGAGCGAATTGCTTGCGAGCTGACCATACACGGGCGCGTGCAGGGTGTTTGCTTTCGCGCATCCACGCGCGACGAGGCGTGTCGTATCGGCGTGCACGGCTATGCGCGCAACAACGAAGATGGAACCGTCACTGTGGTCGTAGAAGGGGAAGCGAACGCTGTGGGGCGCCTCGTTGAGTGGTGTCGCGGTGGACCAACCGGTGCACGTGTCGACGAAGTCGTTGAGAGTGCACGTAGCGTGACCGGCTATGATTCTTTCGACGTCCGCTTCGTGTGAGTCACCGTTCGCAACGCGGGCGTCAAAAAAAAATGTGTACAAAGAAACGCAAAACGTGGAACAATGTTCGCAACGAGTTTGGGACGCGGCCGAGTGCAGTCTCTACAGTCCTGATCTCGAGGGTATCAAGGGCACAGAACAACGCCGTGCAGGGCCGTCGACGAAACTTGTTGATCCTTCGTCGACCCACTTTGAGCGGCTGCTATCGACGCAACGGAGTGGGTACCGAAGCGACGGAAGGCGTGAGTTCGACGAGACCCAAGAAGCACGGACCGACGTTGCGGTGCCGTCTGCATGTGGCCTTTAGCAATGGCCGAGAACAGTTGCACCGTGGACGCCGCGAACGCGGCTCAAACGAACCAGAAACGCACTTTTGAAGCATCTTGGCGTAGCGTAGCTTGTCGCGACTCTTCAACAAATGACGCCAACAGGCGGTGCAAACAAAACGACGAGAGTCGTTGGCATCGAAAACGCAGGCAGACAAGACAAGGCGTAAGCCGGAAACAGAGACTTCGGCAGAGGCACCTCACAGAGACACACGAGGTGGTTGCACAAGTGCCTGCAAGAAAGTGTCTCGACAGAGTGCCTCGACGAAGTGTCTCGGCAACGAAGAGCAGAGCCGACAGCGTCGCAGTGCAGCGCAAACGAAGAAGCACGCAGCTGCTTTGGTAAGAACGGATTGTTGTGTTGCGCAAGACGCGCGCGGCCGGCAACGCACGAATCAACGCTAAAGCTCTTTGCGCAAGAACGCGAAGATGCAAAGAAGTACGGTCGTCTTCGGTGTTTCGCGCCAAGAGATTACGCTGTGGGACTAAAGCAGCGGGTCTGAGAGCGCGGCGAAGAAGACGCAGCGCACGAGAATAAAAAAACCGGAAGAGCTGGGGGAGCTCTTCCGGCGCATCAGGATCGAGGGGATTTGGTGGACCGCATTGCGATCTACCAGCCCCTCGGTTTCTTAAGAAGCCCGCTCGGAGTTCCTGTTCGGAGTTCATCGAGCGGCTCTTGTTTCGTCGAGGTGTCACTCGGCGCCCCGCTCGCTCCACCATCACAACCAGACGTTGCCGTGGTGTCGCGCGTTGCGGTTTGCGTTGTCGCTTTTTGTTCGCGTCCCCACTGCGTCGTCGTGCGACCAGTGGATAACTTTGCGAGCGACTCGCAAGTGACCGTAATTCAATAACTTCCAGCTTCGTGAGCGCGTTTCGAACCGCCCTCATGGAGCGTCGCCAAGGCTACCAGTCAGCCGTGGACGATGTCAAAGGTGGCAATTCGTTGGCCAAAACTCAGGGCGTTTCTGCCCCGAAACCTAAGCCGGTTCACGGCCCACACTAGCAACCATCGCAACTTTGCGACGGACCGGTGGCCACGCTGCTAAGAATCTACGTAGTTGCCAGTTACAGAATCTGGCGCGACGTTGGAACATTGTCGCGCCGCGGTGGAAGGAAGCGTTCCCTCCACCCGGTAGATCGGGTGTCGATCCCGCAGACTTTGGTGTCGATGACCGTTCCAGCGTAACTCGCAGCGGGCACCGATACTTGCGCGCTGCGCGCGTCGGCGCGTCGTAGTTGTCTGTCGCAAGTGCTATCCATGGCTTGCTTTAGTGCATTCCCGCGATCGTGGCGGGGATCTCTGAGGCGGGAAAAGCCGGGCCTTCGACGCAGACGCGCCGATAACCACTGCCATCTGGACTTGGGATCACGCAGCCAAAGCAGGCTCCGAAGCCACACGGCATGTAGTTGTCGAGCGAGATCCAGAACTCGAGAGCGTGTTGCAGAGCGTAGTCGCGCAGCGCCATGTTCATGCCGTGGGGGCCACACCCGATCCCGACGACCGTCGCCTCCGGGGCGTGGCTGCGCCGCTTCTCCAACAGCTCGACGACGTTGCCGTGGTGCCCCGCACTCCCGTCGTCTGTCGCGTACTCGACGGGGAGGTCTACCTGGGCCAGATCGTCTGCACTGACGAGCAGCGAGGCTCTCCGGGCCCCCAGAAGCAGCGTGCCGGGTTGCTCGCCCCGGCGACGCTGCTCGAGCGCGTAGAAGAAGAGTGGGGCGACGCCGATGCCGCCACCTACCAGGAACTGCCGGTCGCCGTGTTGCGCAGGAAACGGATTCCCCAAAGGTCCGAGAAGGTCGATTGCCGCGCCGGCGGGACGCCGCGCCATCCAACGTGTCCCGGGTCCCACCACTTGGTACAGCAACGAGAGGTGTTCTGGAGCCCCCGCCGGATCCACGCGGTACACGCTAAAAGGGCGTCGGATCAGCGGATCATCGCCATCCCCGATCCGCACCTGGACGAATTGCCCGGGGCGGCAAGCAGCGGCAAGCGGTGGGTTCTCGATATCGAGACGGTGCCAGCCTTCACCGAGGGCCACGTTGGCGACGATCGTCGACGGTGTGCGCGTCGCCGCGCCAAAATCTCCTGCGCCGTGATTCATCGGTGGACCCTTCTGTCTCTGGAGGTGCGAGCTTCGGCGATGCCTACGGCCGCGCGCCTAACGTACCGAACGCGGACTCGGATTGCTCCTGCAATGTGACACTCACGGTCAAGACTGTCACTCTGGCACCGTCATTCTGGTTGCGTCGCGACGTGTTGCATCGCGGTCGGCAGCGCAGCGACGACGTCACTCGCGATCAGGCTTTCCTCGCCAACGTGGTTTGCTGCGATATCCCCAGCGCGGCCGTGCACCCAAACGCCGCGCACCGCCGAGTTCCAGGGCGTATCTCCGCGCGCCACGAACGCCCCGATGATTCCGGCGAGTACGTCCCCAGTGCCGCCGGTCGCCAGGCCGGGATTCCCCGTGGAATTGATGAAGCACCGATCTCTCGCGAGCACGCGCGTGCCGGGTCCCTTGCGGACGAGGACGCCTGGAACCTCGGTGACGAAGTCTCCTTCAGCGACCGGTGTGCCCCCCGAGGACGCGTCAGTAGGGGACGCGGTTGTCGCGAGGCGCTGCCATTCGCCTTCGTGCGGCGTCAGAATGCGTTGCTTGTGGCCGGCGACGAGTACGTTGCGCAGCTGTGCCAGATGCCACAAGCCGTCCGCGTCCACAAGGTGCGGCTGCTGCAACTGCGGCAAGAGTTGCTGCAAGAACTCGGTCGTTGCCGCGCTGCGCCCCAGGCCGGGGCCGACGACGACCGCGGCCGCGCTCTGCAACGCATCTTCGAGACTCGCGAGGGCGTCGAGGTGCAAGTGACCATCGTTTGTCTCCGGTAGTGCCAGCGACATCGGCTCGGTACATTTGGTTTCGATGATGGCATTGGCACTGGCCGGCACCGCGCAGGTCACGAGGCCCGCGCCAGCTCGCAGCGCACTCTGGGCCGCGAGCGCGACAGCGCCCGTCAACCCTGGCGATGCACCGATGATCAGGAGCCGGCCGAACGTCCCCTTGTGCGCATCGCGTGGTCGCGCTGCCAAGCGCGGTACGGCTGCCGGGGGTGCGGTTTCGTGCGGGAGTGCGGACGGATCGCGTTTCACTGCGTATCCTGTTGCAGCGGCGGCAACAAGTTGATGCGAGAAGCCAGCATGCCGGCGCCAAAACCGTTGTCGATGTTGACGACGCTGATGCCGTTCGCGCAAGAGTTCAGCATGCCCAGGAGCGCGGCGATGCCTCCGAACGCCGCGCCGTAGCCAACCGACGTCGGCACCGCGATCACTGGCCGTGAAACCAGGCCGGCGACCACCGACGGTAAGGCGCCCTCCATGCCCGCGACGACGACCAGGACGCGTGCTTCTTCCAGCTCGTCCCGAATACTCAGCAGCCGATGCACCCCGGCGACGCCGACGTCGTAGTAGTGTTGCGTGGCACTGCCGCTGATCTCGGCCGTGATCCGCGCTTCCTCGGCGACGGCAACGTCAGACGTGCCGGCACACAAGATCGACACGGCGCCGGCACGCGGCACCGGTTCACGACAGGCACTGTAGCAGCGCGCCCGCTCATGGTAGCCGCCGGCGCCGATACGGTCGGCAACGGCGGCGGCGCCGGCCGCATCGATCCGTGTGATCAGCAGCCGATCGTGGCGCGCCCAGATCCCTTCGGCGGCGGCGACGAGATCTTTCGTAGTCTTGCCGGCGCCGAACACGACCTCCGGAAAGCCGCAACGCCGCTCGCGGTCGTGATCGAGGCGTAGCGCGGTGAGCTCGGCGTCGGTCGCCTGCGTGTCAGCAGAATCGGGTTCGAAGCTGGGTGGCATTCGGTGCATCCTCTCGCACGCAACTGTTGCCGCTCGGACGGCGGGCGTCAAGGAGTGGTCGCCGCAGGGAGGGGCTAGCGTACCGGGCGAGCGTCGAGAAACAGATCCGACGTCTGCCCCTGTTGCAACAGCCGTTGTCCGAGGAGCGCGATCATGGCGCCGTTGTCGGTCGAGAACTGTGGGGCAGGAAAGACCAGCTCGTCGGTGCGATCGGCGAGCTCTTCTTCGAACCGTTGGCGCAGGTAGCGGTTGGCAGTCACGCCGCCTCCGAGGACGACGCGCTGCAGCCCGGTACGATCCAAGGCGCGCCGTACCTTCGTGATCAACACGTCGGCGACGGCTGCCTGGAAGCTGGCTGCAAGGTCGGCGCGTGCGGGGGCACCGGGGACCGGGCCTTGGCCGCGACCGTTCTGGCCGCACCACTGGTACAACACCGCAGTCTTGATCCCGGAGAATGAGAAGTCGAGGGAGTCGGGCCCCAACAAAGTTCGTGGGAGCTTCACAGCTTTGGGGTCGCCGCTCTTGGCTTCCGCTTCGATTCTCGGCCCGCCGGGATAGCCAAGCCCCAGCACCGACGCGACTTTGTCGAAGGCCTCGCCAACGGCATCATCGTTGGTCGCGCCAATGCGCGTGCGCGATGTCTCGTGCACTTCGTAGAGGTCGGTGTGGCCACCGGACAAGACGACGCCGAGGTAGGGCGTAGCGATTGCCCGCGGTGGGCCGTCGTCGGGGGACAAGATCGGTGCCTCGAGGTGCGCTTCCAGGTGGTCGACGCCGATCAACGGTTTGTTCCAGGCCCAAGCCAACGCCTTCGCAGTCGATACGCCGATCAACAGCGCACCGATCAGGCCGGGGCGACAGGCGACGGCGATGCCGTCGAGGTCAGCCGGGCGCACGTTGGCGTCATCCAAGCATTGTTCGATGACGCGCGAGAGCATCTCGACGTGCGAGCGGCAGGCAATCTCCGGAACGACGCCGCCAAAACGACTGTGCTGTTCTGCCTGCGATAACACGACTTGCGATAGCAGCCGCGGACCCGTGTCGACGACCGCTGCAGAGGTCTCATCGCACGAGGTCTCGATGCCGAGCACCCTCAAAGCTCTCGCCCTCTCTACTGCTTCCCGTCGTCTGCTGGACTGTTGTCTCGTTCTTCCTGAGCGACGTCCGTCGTGCCGTCACCAGCGGCGCCGTCGGTGCTCTTCCAGCGGAGTCGTTGTTCTGCGATGTGCTGCAGGTACACCTTGCGCGAAGAAAGCACGCGCAGCGCTGCGTGCAGGACTGGATCACTCTTGGCCTCATCGCTGCCAGCGGAGGGCTTTGTGCGGGTGTCGACGCCGTACGGATTGTTGATGCGAGCGGTCGACTCTTCCTGCCAACCGGTGTACAGCGTCACGAAGTCGTCGCGACTCTGCTCGACTTCAATGTCAGGCTGCAGTCCCAGGCGGTGTTGATCGTCGGGGTCGCGGCGGATCCCCAAACCCTTCGGCGGATAGTGCCGGCGCGTCGTCAACTTCAGGAGGCCGTTGGCACGGTCGCCCAGTGGATAGATCGTCTGCACGGTCCACTTGCCATACGATTCAGTACCGACCAACAAGGCTCGGTGATGATCGCGCAGGGCCGCCGACACGATCTCAGACGCACTGGCTGAATCGCCATCGATCAAGACTGCGACCGGCAACGACGCAAACGGTCCCGGCTCTTCGGCCTTGTAGTGCCGTGGCCGGTCGCGCTCCTTACGGCCGCGGGTGGTCAGGATGTGACCTTCTTCGAGAAACAAGGCTACGATGTCGACTGCCTCCGGCAGTACGCCTCCCGTGTTGCTGCGTAGGTCGAGAATCAGTGCGGCTGCACCCGCTTGCGTTACGTTGCGGCAAGCGCGAAACAGCTGATCGTGGGAGCGTTCTTGAAACTGTGACAACCGCACGTAGCCGATCTTCTCATCGCTCATGTCGCGCGACTCGTACAGTCGAACCGCAGAGATGCTAGAGGTCTCGACTTTCTCGCGGACTACGTCGAAGTTCAGCAGGGAACCATTGTCACGCTGCACCGTAAGGCGAACGAAAGTGCCCGGTGGTCCCTTGATGCGACTTGTGACGTCGGCGAAGGGGAGTCCGTGGATATCTTCATCGTCGATGCGCTGGATCTCATCGCCAGACTTAACGCCGGCTTGTGCGGCCGGGCCGCTGTTGACGACGATGCTGATCTTTGGGTACTCGGGGCTAGGCTCGATCACGACACCGATGCCAATGTAGGTCCCCTCAGTGCTCCCTTCGAAACGAAGCACCTGTTCCGGACGCACGTATCCGGTGTTGCGATCGAACTGTCGCACGAAGTGATCGAGGCCATCATGGAAGCGGCGATCGAAGTCCTCTGGAGTGACCTCGTCGACGAAATTGCGATCGATCTTGTCGACAATGCGTTGTAGCAGCACCCCTTTGGGGAGCGCGCCTTGCGGCTCCCCGTGGGGTACGACGAAGTAGGCGATCGCGCCACCGACGAGCAGCGCAATGATGATCTGGAGTTGGTTCTTCCCGCCGCCCGGAGACGGGGCACGCGAGGTGTGTTGTGTAGGTTGCGCGGCGTTTTCGTCCATTGTCCCCGTATTCTAGTGCGTTCGTGCCCTGCAATGCCAGCACCGACCGGCTGTTGCGCTCTGTGTGCTGAGAGGCGCGATCAGACACCTTGGTTATCGGCAACATCAGGGGGGACGGCACAGCCGTGATCGCAACTGACGTAGGAACCTCAGAAGAGGTACAGCGTCGTGTGTGAGGATTCGGGTAGCGCTTCGAGCGCGCGATCGCAAGAGGGAGAGAAAATGGTGGGCGGAGCAGGACTTGAACCAGCGACACCGGGATTTTCAGTCCCGTGCTCTACCAACTGAGCTATCCGCCCACGGATTTTCGAAGCGGGGATTCTAGGAAAGGGCGCTCTTCCAGGTCAATAGCGTGTAGGGGGGGAAAACGATGAAAAAACGACGATTGCGACAGGTTCGTGGCGCCGCGGGAACGAGCGCGACCAAAAAAAGACGGGGCGAGCCACACCGTTGGTGGTCGGTGTGACTCGCCCCGTGAAAGGTTGTTCCGGCGCTAGTATGCTTCCATGCGCTCGATGTAGTCGATAACCGACTCCTGGTCCGACAAGTGGCGTGCGAGGACGCCGATCGTCGCCAGGATCTCTTCGAGCAGCGTGTTCTTCTCGTGCGGTACGAAGACGATGTCGCCGTTGCGCATCAGCATGTCCTGGTTCAGGTCGCCGTAGCGCAAGAGCCGCTCCATGTCGCAGACGACGATGTAGGGCTGCTGCTCGCGGCGTCCTTCGCGGATCACTGCAATCTCGTTCCACTCCGAGTCGGCGTTGAGGGCGCGAATCGAGGCCAGCACCTGGCTGAGCTTCTCATCCCCGGTCAGGTTGACGACTCCAGCCGAACCTGTCGGGCTGTGGATCGAGACCTCTCCGCCGCGAACGTTGTCGCCGTCCGTGCCGGCATCCGTGTTGAGGATGATTTGCGGCGCGTCGACGAAGTACTCGCGATAGCGTGTGGCGATGTCGTTCTTCAGTTCGGCAATGGTCTGGCCTTCGGCGACGACGTCGCCGATCAACGGCAGGTCGATGCGACCGTCTGGTCGGATGTTGACGCTTGCGCTGATCGAGTGGCCCCATACTTCGACACTGATGCGGGTCCCCGGCTGCATGCGGTACTCGGCGATCTCAATGCCAAGATCCTTCACTGCCTGGTTGTACTCGGGCGCGAGGATCACGGTCGCCGTGTTGTCTGGCGTCGGGATCGGCTCGCCCTCAGGGGTCTTGTAGTTGATCGCTTCTTTGGGAGTCGTTAGCGATGTGTAGCAGCCCCCCAGCAGCAATACCGCCAGGACGCTAGTCGCGACGGCAAGGGACGGGTGACGACGTGAGTTCATGGGAGCAGTCCCTCCACAATGGGCTGATTTGGACAGGTCGCAATCCGTTGCGTACCCTCGAAATCGATATCGGGCGTGGGGAGGAATCGCTGAAGGGAGGATTCGCGGAAGCGCGGATTATCAGAACACGCGCCACCGCAACGAGAGCGCGGACTCGTGCGTCCGTCGCTCCCAGCAGACCGCTGACCCCGCTTGGGGGCGTCGCGCTCTCTAGCTCTTGATCGTTGCCAGCTTGCGGTGCAACAGAGACTTGCGCCGACCGACCGTGTTGGCGTGCATCACGCCTTTCTTAGCGGCCTTGTCGAGCTTGGCCTGCGTCGTCTTGACCAGCTCGTTGGCGGCGGTTGCATTCCCTTCGGCGACAGCCTCGAGGAACTTGCGCGTGTACGTGCGGATCTCAGACTTCACGCTGCGATTGTGAAGGTTCTGCTTCTTCGATTGGCGGAGGCGTTTGGCCGCCTGCTTCGTGTTCGGCATCTTGCCTGTTCCTTATGCGTTGCGAGTGCGGCTACATGCCGCGAATCTCGTCGACTTTCTGAGAGACATCTTTGAAACCAATGTCGACCGCCATGATTTCCTCGAAGAGCGACAGTGCCTTCTCGGTGTCGCCTTTGGCCAAGTAGGCCGTGGCGAGGTCGTAGCGGATGTTCTTCGCTGCGTCGGAGTCCGGCTCGGCGACCGACGCCATTGCGGTGTCGTACTGGCGAATGGCCAGGTCGAACAGCTTCTTGGCGTGGAAGCACTTGCCCGAGTAGTAGTTCGAGTTCGTGGCGAACTTCGGATCCTTGGCGGCGTTCTGGAACTGCTTGATGGCGTCATCGAAGCGCTGGTGCTTCGTGTAGAGGACGCCTAGCTGATACTTCATGGAGTAGTCGGTCGGGTGCGCGGCCACGCGGCGTGCGTACTCTTCGAGCAAGAACTCCTGTTGTTCAGCGAGCGCCTTGTCCAACTCCGCCTTGATTCCGGCATCGTCGGGGTTGGCTTTCTGCTTCGCTTTTAGGTCTTCGATCTGGCTCTCGAGCTTGCGCTCGTTCAGCGTGCCGAGCTTCTCGGAGGCGTAGAGGTCTTGTGAGTCGATCTCTAGGGCTTTTTCGTACGCCCCGCGGGCAGAGTCGAAGTCTTTGATCTTCAGGTGCAGATCGCCCAGCTCGCGCCACAGCCGCGTGACTCCCGGGTTGCCTTCGATCTCTTCCTTCTTCAGCTCGATCGCGCCCTTCGCGTCGTCGGCAGTGCGAATGATCTTCTGCTTCTGCTCGAGCTTCTCCGATTGGTCCGCGTCCTTGAGCAAGTCACGGAACGAGCCGTCACTGCCAGACTTCGCGCGTCGGTCTTCGGCTTGTTTCATCATCGCGGCGGCCGAGAGGTCACGAATGGCCTTGCCAGCCTCTTGATCCTCAGGTTTGGCCGACTTCACGCGCTCCCAGCTCTTGATGGCAGACTCGACGTCGCCTTGCCCTTCATGGAGGCGTCCCAGTGATTTCAGCGCATCCACGTTTGTCGGCTGTACGCCGACGACGCAGTTGTAGGCCCAAATCGCCGAGTCGACGCGTTCGGTATTACGAAACGCGTTTGCGAGATTCAGATTCTGATCCGGATTCTCGGGTGCGTCGCGGAGGAACTGCTCGATCTCGAGGATCTGCTCTTCCCACTTCTTGGCGATGCCCAGTTTCTTGATCTTGCCCATCGGGCCGAGCTTCTTGAACTTCAGCGCGGCGCCACCCATGGTGTTGCCACCATTCTCCTGGATCCTTTTGATCTCCGTGGCTCGCAGTTTTTGCCGCTCGTCGAGTCGATCGGGGTCGATGGCAAGGCCCTGCAACCACAGCTCGATGGCGTAGTCGTAGTTGCGCTTCTTGAGCGCCTGCTCTGCCTTCGTGAAGAAGTTGTCCGCGGCTCCCATGCTGCTTCGGCTCCTACAAGTGTTGTGGCTTTCGCGAGAGCGTTGCGGGCTCTCTGTTCTGCCGATTGTCGCGCGGCGCTGAGCGAGTTGCGGCAGCGGCGGACGTTTGTTCCCATCCCTTGCCCCAAAATGGACATACCCCGGGCCGGGAAGAATCGAGGATACTAGCGAGCCAATCCCCTAGGGTCAACAGTCCGTTGGGCTTCCGGCGGCGTGGTGTTATGATACCCGCCGTTCGGCTCACGACGGTGCGACCGGGCGCTGGCGGGACGCCGCGGGCGTCGCGGACGAGAGTTCTGCGCCTCCGCGCTCGGTGAGGCTGTTGGCTGCCAGAATGCGGCTCGGGCCTGTGGCGCGGGCAGCCTGATACGGTTGTCCAGCCAGGCCCGTTGGTTACCCAGACTGGCCGTTGGTTACCCAGACTGGCCGGTGGTTACCCAGGGCCTCGCAGGCTCGGTGCTCACTCAGCGTCTAGGGTAGCACCCGAACCGCGCGGTGCCAGCAGCGTCTGTGCTGCAACTGCAGACCGGACTACTACTTCAGGCAGCGGCTGCGGGGCTCATTGGAGCCGCGTCTGGCCCACAGCGAGAGAATCACCTAGATGAGCGACCACTTCGACCGTGCCCCCGAGGACCCGAGCCAGCTGCGGCTGCGCTACTACCCAGACCCTGTGTTGCGGCGTCGAGCTGTCGAAATCGACCCGATCGACGACCGCGTGCGGCAGGCGGCGCGGCGGATGTTCGACGTCATGTACGAAGAGCAGGGGATCGGCTTGGCTGGGCCCCAGGTCGGTTGGCTGCAGCGGATCTTTGTGATGAACCTGACCGCAGACCCGGAAAAGCCGGAAGCCGAGCAGGTGTTGATCAATCCAGTTTTGAGCGAACTTGCCGGGGAGTCGCTCGAGGAGGAGGGGTGTCTATCGCTGCCGGAGATCCGGGCGAAGGTCAAACGCCCCGAGAGTCTCGTCGTCGAAGCCCAGGACCTGGATGGGCATACGCAGCGCTTCGCTGCCGATGACCTACTTGGGCGCTGCATTCAGCACGAGAACGATCACCTCGACGGGATCTTGTTCATCACGCGCTTGTCGTTGACCGGCCGCATGCCGCTGCGCAAAGCGCTCAAGGAGCTCGAGCGCGACTACAAGGACCAGCAGGCACGGTGACGTCACGGATGCAGGTACACCGCTCGTTGAGTGGACTGCAGCAGAACCCACTCAGTAGCAGCGTAGCGACGATCGGCGTCTTCGATGGCGTGCATTGCGGTCATCAGTCCTTGCTGACGCGGCTGGGCGAGTGGGGGCGCGAGCTGCAGCGCGAAACCGTCGTGATCACCTTTCGCCAACACCCGATGGTCGTCTTGGGCCATCTACCGCCCGCCGTGCTGTGCTCCCTCGAACACCGTTTGCTACTGCTCGAGCGTTGTGGCGTCGATCACACGCTGGTCCTCGATTTCGACGCAGAGCTGGCGTCGTGGTCTGCCGAGCGCTTCGTCGAGGAAGTGTTGTTCACCCGGCTCTCGTGCCGACACTTGCTGTTGGGATTCGACTCGGCGTTTGGCAAAGGAGCACAGGGGACTGCAGAGTACCTGGCGGCCCAAGACTGGGAACTCGAAGTGCAGTCGGGGGCCGCGCTCGAGATCGACGGGGAGCGGGTCTCGTCGAGCGTCGTGCGAGCTGCTGTCCTCAAGGGGGAGTTGGTGCGGGCGGAGCGTTTCCTCGGTCGACCCGTGTCTCTGTATGGCGAAGTGATTCACGGCGATGGCCGCGGCAAGACGATCGGGTTTCCGACCGCGAACATGAATCTGTTTCATTCCGCCGCGCCGCCGCACGGCGTCTACCTGGCTGCCGTCGAATTGGATGGTCGCAGCTATGGCGCGCTCGTGAACATCGGCCGTCGTCCAACCTTCCTCGACTCGACCCAGCCGCAGGAATATTCACGCTTCTTCAATGAACAGATCGACCAGGTCGAGATGTTCATCGATGACTTCAGCGGGGATTTGTATGGACGCCGCTTAGAGGCGACCCTGCACGGCAAGGTGCGGGATGAGCGGCGTTTCGACAGCGTCGAAGAGCTGACTCAGCAGATTCACAGAGACGTGGAGACGATGCGTACGTGGTTCGAGCGACGCAGCCGCTAGCTCTCGAGCAGTTGCTCGTAGTCGGCTGCTGACATGAGCCCGTCGATTTCGTCGGGATCGCTCGGCTTCACCTTGATGATCCAGCCGTCGCCGTACGGCGAGCCGGCAAGCGTTTCGAGGTCCTCTTCGAGAGCACCGTTCACATCGGACACCGTGCCGCTGACGGGCGAGTTCAACTCGCTGACCGCCTTGACCGACTCGATCTCCCCGAAGGAGTCTCCGGCAGCAACCTCGGTGCCGACTTCCGGCAAGTCAATGAACACGAGGTCGCCGAGTTCACTCACAGCGTGTTCGGTGATTCCTACGATGACGACTCCATCGTCGTCGAGGGCCCACTCGTGTGACTTGGCGTAGCGACGGTCATCTGGGTTGCTCATCAGGGAGCTCCTTCCAATTGCGGTCGGGGGCGCCCGACACCCGACCCGCGGAATATGGAGCGGAGCCGCGTCGCCTGCAAGGGGTTTTCGGCGTTACCCGCGCTTGTAGAACGGGAGGTCGTGGGGGAGCAACGGCACGCGTCGCCCGCGGATGTCGACCTCGATCGCAGCATCGTCGGCCACGTCGCTCGCTACGAGCCCCATGACAATGTTCTTGCCCAGTGTCGGCGAGGGCGCGCCGCTGGTCGTGATTCCGACTTCGCGATCCCCGGCGAACAAAGCCATCCCTTCGCGCGCAATGCGCTTGCCGTCGACGACGAAGCCGCGCAGCTGCCGCTCGGGCCCGGCCTGTTTGATCTCGCGGAGCGCGTCCATCCCGAGATAGGACGTCGCCTTCTTCAGCTTTACCGACGAGCCCAGCCCGGCCTCGTACGGGTTGATGTCCTCGCCCAGTTCGTGGCCGTAGAGCGGCATGCCGGCTTCCATGCGCAGGGTATCGCGGGCTCCCAATCCGCACGGCTGCATCCGGTCCCCTCCCAGCTGCGATAGCTGCTCCCAGAGGCTGGCCGCCCGCTGACTGTCGACATAGATCTCAAAGCCGTTCTCGCCGGTGTACCCGGTGCGCGAGACCCAGCCCTCGTAGCTTTGGCCATCTAAGTCGAGGCGTGCCGCGGTGATCTTGTAGTAACCGAGGTCGCCAAACGTCGGCACCCATTCGGTAGTCGTCACTGGCTCTAGGATCTCGTGCGCAAGGGGACCCTGCACGGCGATCATCGCCAGCTCTTCGATACGGTCTTCGAACTCCACGTCATCGGGCAAGTGCTTGCCGAAGTGGTCGAGCAACTTGTCCCGGTTGCCGGCGTTGACAACGAGAAACACCGACTCTGGAAATCGGTACACCAGGATGTCGTCACGCACGCCACCCTGCTCGTTGGGAACCAGCGCATAACGGATGCGCCCGGTTGTCATCTTTGCCGTGTTACAGGTGACCACGGAATCGACGGCTTCGACCGCGCGTTCTCCACGCACCTCGAAACGTCCCATGTGGCAGAGATCGAACAATCCAGCCGTGTTTCGCACCGTGTTGTGCTCGGCGACGATCGATGTGTATTGGACGGGCATCTCGAAGCCACCGAACTCGACGAGCTTGGCCTGGAGGTCGCGGTGTACTGGATTGAGAACGGTCTTCTTCACGGTTTTCCTGCGATCGTCGTCAGTAGGTGAGAAAGAGACCAAGCCCGGTGACCCAGGATGGGTGACCGAGCTCAGTTGCGAACGTTCAGTGCTGTGAAGGTCTACCTAGAAGTCGAAGCCGTCGTCTTCTTCGTCGTCGCCCCCTTTGGGCTCCTTTTTCTCCGGCTTCCACTCGTCGTCTTCTTCGTCGCCGCCGTCGACCATCTGATCGCGGTACTTGTCGCAGAATTCAGCCATCCACTCTTCGTCGACCTTACCCGTGATGCGAATCTCGGTGATGTACCACTTTGCGTTGTACCAGCGGAGGCCGACGCGCCCTTTGGAGCGTTTGGTGGGGAGGCGGCCGCACGGCTCTTGCCCTGCGTGATAGACGGAGACCAGTCCCTTCTTCTGATCTTCGGGACGGTCGTACTGCAGGATCAGCGTCTGGTTCTCCTTGCGGTCGAGCCAGTTGTTCGGGTGCTTGGTCCATTCGCGATTCGACGGTGGGCTGGCAACCTGCGGGTTGCCGCCGCTGGTGACACGAATGTCAGCGCCATACCACGTGGAGATGTAGTTCTTGCTGTCGCGGGCGTTGATGATGACCTCGAAGCTCGGCGAGTTCGCCATGTTGAGCTGGGCTTGGAAGTCGACTTCGATGCGAACGCGATCTTTGAAGATCGGCTCGAACAGGATCATGCCGCCGGTGTTGCCAGCGACCGCGTAGTTCGAGTTTCCGACTCCAGAGCTGCCGTGAAACAGCAGGTGCTTGGAGCTCTTGGCGCTGGCGACGTTCAGGTCTTTCTTCAGCTCCAGGCCCGAACCGGAACCGTAGGTCAGCGTCAGCATGCCGTCTTCGAGATCCGGATCTCCGTGCAGATGCGTCAGCAAGATCGTCATGTCGTCGGAGAAGCCACCTTCGTCGTCTCCACCCTCGTCGCCGGCTTCCGGCTTCTCACGAGTGGGCGCCTCGCGATAGGTCTCGCGTGGATTGCCGTTCAGCGACGCGGTCTCGTTCGTCTCAGCCGGCGGGTTCTTCTTCATCTCGGCCGCGAAGATCGCTGAATTCTTGGCTTCGGCGTACGTGCTGGTCGCACTGGCAAAGTGTGCCTCTGCCATGTTGAAGTCGCCCGCGGTGAACTTCTCCATGCCGAGCTTCGCTTCGCTGGCCGCGTAGACCATAGAGTCTTTCGCGAGCTCAGCGGCCTGGACCCCTTCGGCTTCCTTCATTGCGGCGGTCATTCTCGCGCGCGCTTCCTCGGCCTTCTTCTTGTGGCCAAGGCGTCGTTCGGTGTGACGGACGCAGTCGTTGAATGCCGAGTAAGCCTTGTCGTATCGACGCTTGGCGTTGGTGAGGTCTTCCTCTTCGACGTACTCCTTGGCTTCGGCGAGGCGCTCTTCCACCTCGTTCCAGCCATCGGGGTCGATCGTCTTGTAGGGGAGCTTCGCCTCATCCTGCTTGGCGACCGCTTTGTCGAACTTCTTCTTGGCCTTCTCGTACTTGTCGAACGCTTTCTTGGCCTTCTTGGCGGCCGTCGCTGCCTTGCCGAAGTCGCGCTTGGCTTTGCTGTAGAGGTTCTTGACCGCCTTCGGGTCTGCCTCTTCGTCGGCGCGCATTTCGTCGGCTGCTGCTAGACGCTCGACCGCCTTCTTGTACGTCTTCGCCGCGAATTTCTCGGCTTTCTCGTCGTCCGCTTCTTCTTGCGCGTCGAGCACAGCGTCGCGGGAGCTGTCCAGTGAGGCGCTGCTGGCAGCGGCCTTCTTGGCATCGTCCCCGCCCCCTGAGCAGGCGCCGAGGCCGAGCAGGGCCACGAAGAGGAGTAGAGCTTTGAGGGAGAGTCGCATTGCTGCCGCCTTCCAGATCGTTGTTGCAGGCTCATTCGTTGCATGCGTGTCTTTGAGGAATCATGCGTCGCGGCGTCGACTGTTGGGCCGCATCCCCGAAGCAATGACTGGGATCCATGTTACCCGCCGAGACGGGGGAACCTCAAGGGCAGCTCCTCGCTACGATGCGCGGTCTGCCGGCGGGCTTCCCGCTGTCTAGTGGACGCGTGCGGGGTGCCTGAACTTGCGAAGTTTCGGTCAGTTGCTCGAGATTTCGACCTCTGGGCGTCGAATCGGGGTCCATCCACCACGGCGTTAGCGCGGCGGGGCCACCTCGAGGAGGCAGTTCAGGTAGCCGATCCCACGTAGCCGGTCGAGCAGTTCCACCCCACGACCCAGCGGCACGCTGGCGTCGCTGCGGACGAAGATTGGCAGTAGGCGCTCTTCAGGCGGTCGCTGCGACAACGCCGTCGTCAATTCGTCGAGCGTCAAGGCGATGCCATTCCACAGCAGCACGTCGTCGACCCGCAGCGTCACGACTCGCTGCGGCGCATCTCCGGTCCGCGGGGCTTCGCTGCTTTGCGCGGCTTCGGGCAACGCCACTTCCATCACACGTTGCCGATCGAAATTCGCCGACAAGAGCAAGAAAATGAGCAACAGGAACAAGACGTCGATCAACGGCGCCATGCTGGTGCCGGACGCGGCCTGTGCGCCGCCGCGGCGGCGCAAGCGCTGGCCGAACGCCGTCGGACTAGGCAACGGTCGACTCGGTCATCGGATCGTCGACGGGTGCGCGGCGCGTCTGTTTACTGCTGCCCTTGCGTGAAACATCGACGAGGGCAAAGACGACGTCGGGGACGGACCGTTCGATCGCCTCGAGGAAACGCTCGACGCGATGCCGCAGGTAGTGGTCGGCAACCAGCGCGAGGATGGCGACCAGTAGGCCCGCACCGGTCGTGATCAGTGCTTTCCAGATGCCGCCGGCCAGTTGTTCGCCATGAATTCCGGCACCGATCGCGAGGCCACCTTCGACTCCTTGGAAAGATACGATCATTCCCCAGACGGTCCCTAGGATGCCGACGAGCGGTGCAACTTGCGCGATGACTCCCAGCTGCGGCAGGAAGCGCTCGAGGCGACTGACCTCGCGCATAGCCGCGACTTCCATACGTTCGCGGATGATCGGCACGGGCTGGCGGGCCGATTTCAGCCCCTCGTCCCAGATCCGCGCGACCGGCCCAGGGACCGCGCCCGTAACTTCGCGTGCTTCGCCGATGCCGGTGCCGAGTGCGCCCCGCACTTCGTCGACGAAGTCGTCGTAGTCGATCTCGGCTTGTTTGTAGCGCAGGAAGCGCTCGATCGTGATCGCGACAACAGTGATCGACGCCAGGAAGAGCGGCAGCATGAAGAGCACGCCGCCACGCAGGAAGAGTTCGATCATGAAGCGTCGTTCGTCTCGAAGACCCCGATGGCGGCAAACTTCTCGAAGCGTTTTTGTACGCGCTCCGCCGGATCGATCCCGGCCACCTCGTCGAGATGGCGCAAGATTGTTTCTTCGACCGTTTGCGCCGTTTGCGGGCCGTTGCGGTGCGCGCCGCCGAGGGGCTCGGCAATGATCTCGTCGATGACGCCGAAGCGCTTCAGGTCTGCGGATGTCAGCTTCAAGATCTCCGCTGCTCGCGACGCGTAGGCCGCATCCTTCCACAGGATCGCTGCGCACCCTTCGGGAGAAATCACCGAGTAGTACGAGTTTTCGAGCATCAACACGCGATCGCCGACCCCGATACCCAGCGCCCCGCCACTGCCCCCTTCGCCAATGACGATGCAGATGATCGGTACCTTGATCTCTGCCATTTCCAGCAAGTTGCGGGCGATGACGAAGGCTTGGCCGCGTTCTTCAGCGCCCAACCCAGGGTAGGCGCCGGGCGTGTTGATGAAAGACACGATCGGGATCCCGAACTTTTCGGCAAAACGCATCTTCAACATGGCCTTGCGGTAGCCCTCGGGGTGGGCGCAGCCGAAGTTGCAGGCGATCTTCTCGGCAGTCGTTTTCCCTTTGCTGTGCCCAACGATCATCATACGGCGATTGCCGATTCGTCCGAGACCGGTGACGATCGACGGGTCGTCGCGGTAGGCCTTGTCCCCATGGAGCTCCATGAAGTCAGTGACGATCCACTTTATGTAGTCCTCAAAGACAGGGCGCTGTGGATGGCGCGCGATCTGCACCTTCTGCCACGGTGTCAAATGGTCGTAGATCGCCCGCTTCTTCTCGGTGCATTTCTTCTCTAGCTCTTCGATCTGCCCCGAGAGGTCGACCTCGGTTGACTCGGAGAAGTTGCGGAGCTCCTCGATCTTGGCCTCGAGCTCCAGGATCGGGGCTTCGAATTCGAGCCCCGCGGTCGTTGAAACTGGATCCATGAACGGCCTTTCCCGGACGAGGTGCCATACCCCAGAAAGCAAGAGGACTGGTCAAATCAAACGCTGATGAGAGGCGGATTCTAAACCAACAGCCACGCTGAGGGGAACCCCGACCGGAGCTCTCTTCCGGGTCTCCCAGAACCGCCCCCGGGCCCCTTTGACACGATGCCGGGGACCCGTACAATCCCGGCCTTCCGCAGCGAAGGGACCAGCATGCGCCAGACATATACGGTGACCATCGATGCCACCGGTGACCCCCAAGGCGGCACGGATCCGCAGGCGACCGCGGTCGTCGGCGCGCAAGTCGCGAGCTTCCGCGATGATCTGTACTTCCTCGAGATTCCGGCCAGCGAGCCTCGCGCTCGAGTAGAGGAGTTTGCGGAGTCTTTTCTCGCTGGCGATCCTGCGCGGCGGGCCACGGTCCGCGAAGGGATTGCGTTCCCGGAGCGTGATGCGACCGAGAGTGTAGCGCTGGTCGCGCGCAAGCCCGGCGTCATGGATCCGATCGCGGCGAGTGTCGAACACGCGCTGGCGGACTCGGGCTTTCCGGTCGCAGAATGCGACGTGCGAACGGGGCGTCGCTATCGCTTCCGCAACTGGTCGCCCTCGCGCGAAGAGCTCAAAGGGCTGATCGAGTCTCATCTCGCCAACCCCCTTGTCGACGACTGCGCGGTGTTTCTCGGTGGGGAAGCAGAGGCTTGGCCGTCGCCGTTTCGCGCGCATGCCGCTGCTGATCTCGGCTGCGCCACCGTCGCATTGCGCCAGGCAGACGCGACCGAGCTGCAACGAATCTCCGACGACGGCGGGTTGTCGCTGTCGCTCGAAGAGTTGGAGACGATTCAGGCGCACTACCGCCAGCTCGATCGCGAACCGACCGACGTTGAATTGGAAACGCTGGCGCAAACCTGGTCGGAACACTGCTGCCACAAGACCTTCACGAGTCCAATCAACTACGAAGGCGAGACGATTGGCAATCTCCTGAAGGAGACGATTTTCGCTGTCACCGATGAACTCAACGCTCCGTTTTGTCTGTCGGTGTTTCGCGACAACGCCGGCGTGATCGCGCTCGACGACGAGTGGGCGCTGACCTTCAAAGTCGAAACGCACAATCACCCCAGCGCGCTCGAACCGTACGGGGGGGCCGGTACCGGTATCGGCGGTGTCATTCGCGACACGTTGGGCACTGGCCTGGGAGCGCGTCCCATCCTGAACACGGATGTATTCTGCTTCGGTAACCTGGACACCCCGGCCGATCAGATCCCGCAGGGGTCGTTGCCTCCGCGCCGTGTGCTTCAGGGAGTGGTCTCAGGCGTGCGCGACTACGGCAATCGAATGGGGATCCCGACTGCGAACGGGGCGATCCTGTTTCACCCCGGATACGTCGGCAACCCGCTGGTCTTCTGTGGTTCTCTGGGGCTGATCCCCCGCAACTGCATCGACAAGAAGGTGTCGCCGGGCGATCTCATCGTCGCGATCGGCGGCCGCACCGGGCGCGATGGCATTCACGGTGCGACGTTTTCATCGCGGGAGCTGACCGAAGAGTCGGAAACACTGTCGGCGGGTGCAGTGCAGATCGGCAACCCGATCGAAGAAAAGAAGGTGCAGGACGCACAGCTGCGAGCCCGCGACGAAGGCCTGTACAGCGCCGTAACCGACTGCGGCGCCGGGGGGTTCTCGAGCGCGGTTGGCGAAATGGGGGAGGAGTGCGGGGCGGAGGTTGAACTCAGCAACGCACCGCTGAAGTACGCTGGGCTCCAGCCGCGCGAGATCTGGATCTCCGAGGCGCAGGAACGGATGGTGCTCGCCGTCCCGCCCGCGAACAAAGAGCGCCTGTTCGAGATCCTTGCCGAGGAAGAAGTCGAAGGCTGTGTCCTCGGCGAGTTCAAGGCGGACGGGATGTTGCGGCTTCGTTTCCACGGCGACGTCGTTGCCGAGATGTCGATGCAATTCCTGCACGATGGCCTCCCGCGCACGACCCGCCACGCTTCGCGTCCGGAGCCGGCGCCAGAACGAGAGATCGACCTGGCGGGTGCCTCCCACGGCGAGTTGTTGCGGCGGTTGATGGGGCACCCGACGATCGCGTCCAAGGAGCCCGTCATTCGCCAATACGATCATGAAGTGCAGGGTCGTATCGTGCTCGGGCCGTTGACCGGGGAAGAACACGACGCGCCCAACGACGCGGTCGCGTTGCGGCCGCTGCGCGACGATTCCAACACCGTTGTCGTCGGCTGCGGGATTCAACCGTGTCTGGGTGAACTCGACGCGTACGAGATGGGGGCGCAAAGCGTCGACGAGGCGGTGCGCAACGTGGTTGCGAGCGGCGGCAACCTCGACGAACTTGCGCTGCTCGACAACTTCGCCTGGGGCAACGTGCACGACCCGCACATCCTCGGCGCGGCTGTCGAGTGTTCGCGCGGCGCCGCCGACGCGGCCCGTGCGTACGGGGCGCCGTTCGTCTCAGGGAAGGACTCGTTGCACAACACCTTCCGTGCGGGTGGCGTTTCACGATCGATTCCGCATACGTTGTTGGTGTCCGCTGTCAGCGTCGTGGCGGGCGCGCCGCTAGCGCCAAGTTCTGATCTCAAGGAAGCGGGCTCAAGCCTGTTGTTGGTGGGCGCGACTGCGTCGCGTTTGGGTGGGAGCTGGTTGCAGGCGCTCCACGGCGGCAGCGGCGGCGATTACGCGCGCTTCGATCCGCACGGCGGACCCGAGATCGCGCGCCTGGTCGCGGACTGGATCGCGTCTGGCAAGGTCTTGGCGTGTCACGATCTTTCAGAAGGTGGGTTGTCGGTCGCTGCGGCAGAGATGGCGATCGGCGGCAGTGGCAGCGGCGTGCAAATGCAGTTGGGTGTCTTTGGCAAAGGGCCTTCTGATCTCGAGCTGTTGTTTGGCGAAGGGCCGCACCGCTTCTTGATGGAAGTGCGCGAAGCCGACGTCGATGCCTTGATCAATGCTGCGGAGATCCCAGTTGTCGAGATCGGACGCGTGACCGACGATGGGCGCCTGTCGATTCTTCGTGACGAAACCGTCCTGGTCGACGAGCCGGTTGCCGAGCTCCGCGCCCAGTGGAAAGAACCACTCCGCGGAGTCTGGGGAGGCGTAGAATGAGTTTTCGAGCATTGGTGGTTCGCGCCGCCGGAACCAACTGTGACGGTGAGACCGTGGCAGCCCTCGAGGACGCGGGTGCAGCGGTCGATCGTTTGCACGTGAATCACATCGCCGGATCACCGCAGCTTCTCGACGACTACCAGATGCTGGTCTTTCCCGGGGGCTTCACGTTCGGAGATGACGTGGCCTCGGGTGCCGTGCTCGCACACACGGTGCGCCAGCGGCTCATGGAGCCCGTGCAACGCTTCGTCGAGTCGGGGCGACGTGTGCTGGGCGTCTGCAACGGTTTCCAGGCGCTCGTGCGTTTGGGGTTGTTGCCGGGGAACGACAACGGTCGTGCCTCGTTGCTGCCGAATCTCAGTGGGCGTTTCGAAGACCGCTGGGTACGGCTGCGCGCCGGCGCCGGTGCCGCGCCGTGGCTCGAGCCCGGGCAGGAGTACCTGATCCCCGTCGCGCATGCCGAGGGGCGCTTTCAGTTCTTCGGCGCCGATGGCGCTGCGTGTGACTTCCCGGAGCAGCGCATTGCCGTGCAGTACGTGGGTGACAGCACGCCGACTCCCTATCCGCAGAACCCCAACGGATCGCAGCAAGACATCGCCGGAATCACGAACGAGGCCGGCAACGTGCTGGGATTGATGCCGCACCCCGAGCGCTTCCTGGCCCCGGTGCAGCATCCGCACTGGACCCGGTTTCGCGGCGCCGATGGCGCACCGCCGCGGGAGCAGGACCTACCGGTGCCGCTGGGGGTCGAGCTGTACCGGCGCGCCGTTCGAACTGCGCTGTAGCGGCGACCTCAACCCTTGGTGGGGGGCTTTTCCGTGGGCGCCAAGAATCGCGCGTCCGGGGCTCGCTTGCCAATCTCGATCTTCGTCACTTCAGTCGTGTGCGTGGGCTTGCCGCCGCGCAAGCGAGTCGTCGTGTGAGCGATCGGTACTCCCGACACGGTCCGATAGTTCGCAAACTGAATTGTGTGCTCGATGGCGCGCTTTCCGAACGGGTCCTTGCGGTCGAAGGTGACGCTCTTGGGGAGATGGGTCTTCGGATCCAGCACGAAGTGGAAGCGGTCGCCCGGTGCGCGTGCTTCGGGACTGACGCCCTTGCGCCGAAAGGTCAGACTGCCCGCTTCGCCCGCGGTCGCGATGTAACCGAGTTCGGCGTAGCGCAGCGGCAGCTGTTCACGGATGACGTCGAGCTGTAGACCGGTCTTCTCTTCGGCTGCGAGTGGCGACACCTTGCCGTCGCGCTGCTGTTGCCAGTAGTTGTGAGTATCCGTGCCGATCGTGCGCACTTGCCCTTGGGTGTTGCGCTCGACGCGTACGGATCCGTCGTCGCGGTTGTGACGCGTGACTGTGGCCTTGACCTCGAGGCCTGGTTGCGCAGCCACGGTTCGCACGGTCGCCGTGATGTGCGCGTTCAGGGATTTTGAGTACTGATCCCGACCGCCGAGTGCGACGAGCAGATTCTGCAAGCGGGTCGCGCTCTCATCGGCGCGGGCGGTGCTACAGAGGATCAGCCCGCTCGTCATGACTAGTAGTGTTGTGAATCGGTTCGGCATCGGTGCGTTCTCCTGCGTCTCAGATCCTCGGTCGCGACACTCCAGGCGCGGCTCAGCAGTGAGCGCCCGCAGTAGTGGCCAGGCAGTGGCGGCCATCATCGCGACGCGCAGCGAAATTGAAAGTCCTCACTGCCTGTCGTCCTCGAAGCTCGGTCCCCATTCGAGCTGGTTGATTGCCGGTCTCATGAGGGTTTGCAGGCGTGCGTACTCCGGCGTGTTGCTTGGTACGTGTTCGCGGTGACCGAATTCGGTCGCAACTCCGGAATCGGCCAGCGAAGAACCTCTGCTATCGTCTCTGTAGACGTTCTCGCGGTTGGAATGGCGCTTGCGCGGCAGCGGTTCGCGAGATCGACCCGTAGCGACTGGAGCGCTCCCGGCCGAGAGGTCTGTATGTTCCAGATTGCACTGATCGCATGTGTGGCGCTCCTGCGCCGTTCGACTCTTCTGGGGGTGGCCTTCCTAGTCGCTTCGCTGTTGACGGGAATGGGTGGCGACGATGGCACACCATCCGCAGTCGTGCCCCTGGATCTGCCGGCGGGATATGGCGTCGCAGATCGCGACGAGGATGACTCCGAGACGATTGTCTTCTACGGCCAGGAATACGAGGGGGAGGGGTTCTTCTGGTGTCTCGACGCATCTGGGAGCATGGCAGTGGGGGGCAAGATGGAGGTGCTGAAGGGCGAGGTCACTGCGGCCGTATCGTCACTGAGCCGCAGCGCCGAGTTTGCGATCGTTGCGTTCAACCAAAACCACACCGAGTGGAGTGCGCAGCCGCGTCGCGCCACCCCGGCAGCGAAGGCCAGCGCAATCACGTGGGTACAGGCCTTGACGCCGAATTCGTGGACTTGCTTGGCCCCGGCCGGCGTGCGGACTCTGGCGCTGAGTCAGCTCTGCCGTAAGCGAGGGAAGGCGGTGCTGGTCGTGGGGGACGGGCAGCCGTTGTGTGAAGGAGTCGACACCTCCGCGCTGTGTCTGACCGCGTTTCAGACCGCAAACTGGCAGCGGACACCGGTGCACACGCTGTTCATCGGCGACGGGGAAGGCGCCGCTTTCATGCAGCAACTCGCGCAGGAGAACGGCGGTCGCTTCGTGCAGGTCCTCTAGCTGCGGGCTCTCCGCTAGCCATACTTCTCGGCAAGTAGTTCGCGAGCACTTTCGACGAGCTTGTTGCGCTTGCCCGCGTTGCGAAACGGCGGTAGCTCCTCGCTGATGAGGTCTGCGTCATCGTCGTCGAGCTCGGCGATCGAACGAAACGAGAAGAAGCCAAGGTCTTGGAGGCGCTCGGCGAGCGCGGGTCCGACCCCGGCCAGTTCGCGGAGGTCATCTTCCTCCTCGGTTTCGTCTTCTTCCTCTTCTTCTTCGTCGTCCTCATACTCGTCGTCTTCTTCGTCCTCTTCCTCGTCCTCTTCGTACTCGTCGTCGTCTTCTTCTTCGTCCTCGTACTCTTCGTCGTCGTCTTCATATTCGTCGCCTTCTTCGTACTCCGCGTCGTCGTCATCCTCGTACTCGTACTCTTCGTCGTCCTCGTCTTCGTCTGCAGCTTTCATGAGTTCGAGGACTTTGTTGCGGAGTTCGCTGATTTGGTTGTCCTTCGCTTCCATCTCAGCGAGTTGTTTCTGATCGACCTGTTCTTTCTCCTCGTTCGCCTCTTCGAGTTGTTCTCGCACAGCGTCGAGTTGACGACTCAGAGCTTCGACCTGCTGGTGGTGGGCTTTCAGGTCGTTGGCCCCTTGCGACTCTTGCAGTCGTAGCGCTTCGAGCTCTTCGCTCAGTTGCGCGCGCGCGGTCTGGAACTCTTGATTCTGTTGCTGCAGATCTTCGTGGCTTTTCTGCAGCTCGCTGAATTCCTGCTCGCGTGCCTGGTGCTGCTCGGCACCCGCGGAGTGTTCACTGCGCGCACCTTCGAGGTCAGCCGTCAGCGCTGCGTGTTGCTCGGTCAGCTGACTGTTGCGCTTCTCGAGTTGCTTCACCGTCTTTTGGAGCTCTTTGAGCTGTTTCGTTTGCTCCTTCTGCTGCTCGACACCCGCTGACTCCTGGCTGCGCGCGCCGTCGAGTTCGGCTGTGAGACTCAGCTGCACCTGTTCGAGCTCTTGGTTCCCTGCCGCGAGTTCTTCGTTGCGAGTCTCTAGCTCTGCGACGCGTTCTTGCAGCTGCTCCTGCTGTTGCGTCTGTTCCTCGAGCAGGGCTGTCTGCGCCTCTTGTTCGGCGGCAAGACCCGCCGTTGCCTCTTCGAGCTGTGCCTGCAGTGCCGTCTCTTTTGCGAGCGCAGCTTCCAGTTCGGTCTGATGCTGGGCGACCGCTTTGTCGAACTCTTTGGCTGCCTTCTTCGTCGCCTTCTCGGCGCTCTTTGTGGCGGCTTGCTCGACGGCAACCGCAGCTTCATCGGCAGCTTCTGAGGCGGCTTCGTTCAGTCGGGTGATTTCTGCTTCGAGGCGCACGACGGTCGCTTCGGCTTCGCCATCGTCTTCGCGGGCTGCTGCAGCTTGGTGTAGCCGCTCGATCTCTTCTTCGAACTTGGTGTTCTTCGCGGTGGCCTGGCTGCGCTCGGATTCCGACTCATCGAGGAGCGCCCGCAACGTCTCCACCTCGGCCGCAATCTCGCTGGCCTTCGCCTCGCTGGTCGAGGCTGCGTCTGCAGCGCTACTCTGCAGCTGCTCGATTTCGTCGCGTAGCTGCTGGACTTGCGTCTGGTGTTGTTGCTGCGTTTCTTGATGCTGCGTCTCGAGGCTGTTGACGTCGTCGTCTCGCTCCTCGAGTCGCGCCTGCACGCGAGTCAGCTCGGCGGCCTGCTGACGCAAGCTCTCTAGCTCAGTCTCCTGCCCCTGGGACTTGTTTTCGAACTGTTGCGCTTGGGACTCGAACTGTTCTGCCTGCGACTCGAGCTCTTCC
>JBCCHQ010000011.1:0-71998 GCA_039028735.1 Planctomycetota bacterium
CCCGCCATCCAGCCTCGTGCCAGGAACTCGTCCCGATCGTGGTCGGGCAGTTCGTCAATGAGATCTGTGGCGAGGCTGAAGAAGCGCTGCTCCGCCAGCTCGAGTCCATAACGATCAAAGCGATGGATCGCAAGATCCGCGCTCGACTCCAGAAGGCGATGTCCACCACTAGGAACCCCCGAAGAAGATAGGCCCTTTCAACGTGAACAAGACCGATCGCGAGAACCCAACGGCCCGGTGGGCTCTTCGAACTTCCGCTGTGCTTTGGGTGATCTGGGGCCTGGTCCATATCTTCGCTGGCGTGGTCACGCTCCAGAAGATCTCGGGGGGCGACACCGCAGGTGCGATCCAGGGCATCACGTCCAAGGTGCCAGTCGAAGAACTTGTACGCGACTATCACCCCGCGGAGGACGCCGTCCTCTCGCAACATGCTTTGAACCTCGCGTGGTTTGGTCTTGTGACAACGATTGCCGGGCCATTCATCTGGCGTGGCAGGCGGGCCATGGTCTACACCGCTGTGCTTGTGGGCGGCTGTGCCGATCTCGCGTACTTCATCTTCATTGACCTCGGGGGCTTCGCGACACCACCCGGACCGCAAATGACCTGGATCTGCGCCGCGGCGATCATCACGGGGCTGGTAGGCATTCGGCTCGCGCCGAAGTGAAGCTGAGTCGATCGGCAAACGACGAAACTCGCTTTGCTCCCAATCCAAAGGTCACAGGTTCAAATCCTGTGTGGGATACTTCACGAATGACAACCGCCAGGCGAGCGTTGTCCTCTCTGTTGTCCTGCGAATCTCGTGATATCGACAGAAGGCAGCGGAAACCTGCGACGCTTTCGGGCACGTTGCGCAGCGCCGGAAGGCTTGAGATCGTGAAGACGCGAGGAGACCTTTAGCCAATGGCTAAGCCCAAGAAGACGCGCAAGACAAAAACCGCACCCGAAATGACACCTGATCAAAGGGCGCGCCTCGACTACTACCAACAACTGATGTCACTTCATGGAGACGCGGCCTACCTGGAGTGGTGTGAGGCGCACGACTTCCCGGCCCGGCTCAAGAAGACCGAGGTCCAGTTGAAGAGAGAGCTCGAGCGATTCGAGCAGCTACGGACATCCAGGGCCCTTCGTATCGGGAAGCGAAGAAGGAAGGATCCGGCTGGGCTCTTGGCAGATGTTCTGTCGGGCGCTGCCGACGGAGCTCCTCCAGAGATGTTGGCGATCGCCGAAGAGAGCAAGAGCTTTGGGAGCAAGGTCGCCGGCCAACGCTATCGCGAACTGATGATGCACGTTGCCGCGCGAGCTCCAGGGCTTCTCACGGTGGAACGCGTTGTACCGACCTACCAGATCGATCGACACAATTGCTACATCGGCGCGCTCTCGCTGCTCGCTCGAAACTACCGAGGTTACTTGCGTGATCCACAGGACTGGGAGCCGAGTTCGCGACGACCGCGCGAGCAGTTCAGTTCACTCGCCCGCCACCTCTTCGCGAAGTACGAAGTTCCACTCTTCATGGATTCGGCCTGGTTCACTCAGACGCGGACACAGATCTGGTTCTTGCACCTCGGTCGAGGGGGCAATCTACGGACAGCCGGTAGACTTCCGGTGCGTGTGACGAAGAAGCTAGCTCACAACTTCATGCAAGCCCCTTCCGACTACACCGTCGAGCAAGCGTTTCGTTGGGGCCAAGTCCATGCCTTCGGAGGCAATCCGAGGGTATCCCAAGGATTGAGAGGCACGGCACTTGGTCGCGAGTTTCGGCACGAGGGTTTCTGGAACACTGTCATTCGCTTTCTCGTCGCAAACCCGATGCTCGACCCCGTGCACTATGGCCCCATCATCGACTACATAAAGTTCCAGAAGTTCGACGGCCAAGAAGTATTCATCCGTCCTGGAGTAGTCCGGCTGGAGCCTCCACCCCGCCCGGGATTTTCAATGACGGGACGTAATGCCGCGACACTATTGCGCCAAGTCGACGAATGGCATCGTGAGCTTGGACTTCATACACGCCAGCCCAACATCAAGTGGCACTCATGCGGCCTGAGGGGGCTCAGTTGGACGGAGGGTAAGCCAACTGACGACGAGAGAAGGCAATGGACGGTGACCGAGCTTCTCAGCACAGACGCGCTGATCGCCGAAGGGCGAGCAATGAACCACTGCGTGGCGACCTACGCCGGATCTTGCGCAGCGGGTCGCTCATCCATTTGGAGCATGGAGCTCGACGAAGGGCGTGGGCCCAAGCGTGTGCAGACCCTGGAGCTCTGTCCTTCAACCAACTCACTCGTGGAAGCCCGAGGTCGGAACAACCGTTGGCCGACGGAGAAGGAAGCAAAGATCATCCGTCGTTGGACCCAACTCAACGACACTATCGTTCCGGGATACGTGCTGGGATGACGATCGGCGGACTACTTCGTATGTCACCTGGTGGACGCTGCGGGCGATCTTCTCGACGAACGCACTCGGTCCCTAGACGAGACGCCGTCGGATTGACGGGCTTCGCAGCTGCGTGAAGCTGTCAGTGGTTACGACCGTGCAACTAAGGACGTGCGGCGGGAACACAGCATTCCCGCTGAGAGGCGGTCGGAACCCGGACATTTTGAGCGGATCAGTGCCTCGCTAGCTCAGCGGATAGAGCACTCGGTTCCTAACCCGAGAGGTCGCAGGTTCGAGTCCTGCACGGGGTACTCTTCTTTGACACCAAGCATCTGTCAAGTTGGGCTAGAGCCCCTCAAGTACGCCGGTCCAAATCTGCGCGGCCAATGCGTCCGTTGCTCCAGTCTTCTTCTTCATGACCTCCATAATCTCGGCTGGTTCCTGTGTCCGTTGGACTGCATCCAGTGCGATGAGCGTTCCCTGAAGCAGGGTCTCAACAAGGGCCGGGTCGAGGCCACCGTTCGTGAGTCGCGCAACTACATCCTCGGGAGAGTCGCCGATGAACATCACTGCCTGCACGATGTACTTGGCCACGAGCGCTACACCTTCAGGCGTGCTGAGGTACGAGCGATCTGGTGCCAGGCGCTCCGCCTCGGCCATCTCTGCGTGTTTCTTGCCGGCCATGAGCAAGCGCTCAAGCAGATGAGTTTCCTTGTCGCAGTCGATTCGTGGGAGATAGAAGGAAGGCCCTGCGTCTCCAACTCTAGCGCCGAGAATCTGTATCAGCTCATCGAGCTTGATGTAAGTGTTCGCTGGACCCTCCCCGACGCACACCTCGACGAATTCGCAGTTCTTGTCGATAAGTGTCGGACCAAGCATCCAATAGCAATAGCTGGACCCTGTTGCAAGGCGAGCGATCGCGGGCGCCATGGCACTTGCGAAGGGCTCGATCAAATCTGCAAGCTCCTGTTCGACGCTATCCAGTGTCTGAAGCGTGCAACCTGCAAGAAGCGCTGCAGAAATCTCTACGGAGAACGATCCGAAGTGGGTCGTGCCTCCCTGGCGCAACGCCTGGCACGAGAACAGGAAATCATCGGTGCCGCGCCGCACCGCCTCTTCGTCCACGAGTTGTTCCAAACTGAGTGGCTCGCCATCGAGTTCAACGGAACCACCTGCCAGCGAGATGGCTCGGCGGAGCACGGAGAATGCCGTTTGCCAATCGCTACGACTGGCGAGCGCGTTCAATCGCAGCTCGAGCGGCTGCGGCTCCGGTGGCCAGCGCAAGAGGACTCCGCGTGTTGACCCAGGGCGCCACAGGTGGGCCACTCGTACCTGGTTGCTATCCGGTTCGGAGAAGCCAGCCCACCCGTAGGGGGTCGTTCCACTCCATGTCCAAGCGTGGAAGACTTCTCTCCACCCTTCGGGTCCGAGGCGGTTCCCAGTTAGCGTGATGTCAACGCCCATTGTTCTCCTCCTCAGCAACGCTAGCGTCGGTTGCCTCGTACACGACCGACCGGAAAGAAGACTCGACTGAACCCGCAGCGGTGCTCAATGTTAGCGCAACATCCCGACACTGGGCAATCGTAACCCCAACCGGCTAGCGCGGTTGGTCCGACGCAGTCGTGTTGGAAAATAGCTCTAAAGGCTCAAGCGCACGTCGCGGTCGTACCGTGCAGTGTCTGGAAAACTCACGAAGGAGCCTATGGGCGACACTTCCGGGCACAGCGAGCACTCCCGCGACGAACCCTTCCATCGGCGCTCATAGCTGAGAGGGTGCGTAGAACTAGTGTCGGAGACGCTACCCGCCGGGAGTGCCAGAGCGTATCCTTAAGGAAGTGCGCGTGCACGGCCACTAACAGATGACGTGGAGGGAGTCACCGCCTATATGTCGAAACAACTCCTGCTGATCGCCGCCTTGTCAGCGCTTGCAACCGCAAACCTGCCGAGCTGTCGAGTTCCAGAGCCAGCCACCGTCGCGTCCGATGAGCCACCAACGGCGGCGGAGGAAGAGTGGAACCTACCTCGTAACCTCTCTGAGTGCTGGGCTGAGCTAGACCGCGTGCTCCCCGAAGAACGCCGAAGGGCCATACGGGACAACGAGGGCGGTGCCATCGGGGAGCACTTCGGCGCCGGCTTGTGGATGCGCAACGCATGGTTGCTTTGGGGCGGTGGGCACGAGCTTACCCGGTACCTCGACAGCGTCGGTCGCGACGCCGATGGCTTCTCGCGCGTCTACGACGGTGATTCGCGATCCGGGTACATCCTCGAAACCTATCGAATGCATCTTCTACACCCCGAATCTGCGGAAGAGGAGATTGTGCGCATGGAGTGGCGACAGTTCGAAGAGATGATGCGCAGGTTCGACGAAGAAGAAGCTCCGAGCAAGACGTCAGGCGACTAGGCTCTCGCCAGCTAGCTGACTCGCGCGACCTGCCTCCTCGAGTCTTGTTGTCGTGCGATACTCGGAGTTACGACAGACGAGGATGTGAACCAGTCCATCTTCAGGCTTAGACACTGTGTCTGTATCCACTAGGTCCATGTAGGCCCGGACAACCCCGCGAGTCGCGTTGATCCTCAGTCTCCTTCAGGGAGCATGTGAACATAGCCTTCTCATCTGAGCGGATCGAGAGACTCACGTGCTGGTCGTCTTCGACGGCGCTCTCCAGCCGAGTCTCGGACACATCAATCTGTTGCGAAATCCGCACGACGCCCTTCGCGTAGTGCTCTAGCACTTTCTTGCAACTGTAAGAGTACACTCTTGTCACTCTCTTGCTCGACAGCTTCTTCTAGTTGTGAGAGTAGCGCACTGCTCTGAGCCAGATACTGACCAAGTGCGTAGGCCACTTCCTGCCGCGTGCTCGGAGATCCCTTGACGAGGAACGGAACCAAGAGACGAAGCCTCTCCTGCATGAGGTCTCGAACCGCAGAGACATACTGAGCCTCGTTCTCGAGCTGGATGTCCAGGCGCTTACCCTTCTCGGCCAGCATCTCCTCCCACTGTCTTCTGCCTCTTTCATGGCGTGCGTGGACTTCAAGATACCCGCTGCCGCCTGCGATACCCGCTAGCAGCATGACAACGCCCTCGTCGTCACCGTCACGGCTCTCAAGTATCGAAGACAGAAACGGAATCGCCGCGACGGTTGCCGGATACACTGTGCCTTGGTGGATGATGTTGCCGAAGAGTTCGTACAGGGCCTTCGAACGCTCATCGTCGTCCCCCTCAGCCAGTGCCCTGAGCAGGTCTGGGACATCAGAGGCTTCACCGTATGCGTGCTCTAGACTGTTCCAGTCAATGTCACTCAGGCGAGACAGGTCCATCGGACTCCCTTGGCTGTTTAGCCTCATATTGTGCGGCGTTCAACTCTTGCCGCAATCGTGAACATCTCAACGACACTCTGAACGCTGTGTTTCTTGCGTGCCCTTTCGCGTACCCGTTGGCCCGCGTTGTAACATCGTGGGCTTTCATCAGATGCGAAGTGCACCGACAATAGAGACGGCCAGCAAGGTAACTTGTGATCAAGTCGTTACCCTACTGGCCTCTTGGTTTCAAACCTTGTGACCTCTTCCTAATCCGAAGGTCACAGGTTCGAATCCGGTCGGGGATACTTCTTCATCCACGACACGTTTGTGTTGTCAGGCGACGGACGCCAAGTGGCTTCTTTCTTGACCCTTCAACAACTATGGGCACGCTGGGAAGGCACCACACGTCAACGCTCCAGGATTCCCGTCGCTACCACAACTCGGGTGCGGTGAAGGTGGGGCCGCACCACCGCCGAACAGCGCAGACAAGGAAAAGACTGAATCGGCAATGTTAACGGTGTTGTCATCGTTTGCGTCCATAGCAATCTCACAGGTCTGTGGTCCCATTCCAAAGAGCGCTGTCAGGGTGTAGACCGCATCGGCAATGTTGTATGTACCGTCGGCATTGGCGTCTCCGCGTACCCAGTCACCGGCCGGAGCAATCGAGTTCGCGATCTGCACGCGAAACTCCCACACCTCATTGCTGAAGTCGAGTGGCGGGGTGCTGATGGGACAACTCACTGACTGCAGTGAACGCACGCGTGCGATCTGCCCCAGTCCTGGCGCGAACCATTTGTAGGATCGTCGCTCGAACAGTCCCACCGAAACGAACACCCCGAGACCAGTGGGGTCGATCAGGAAATCTACCACCTCTAGGTCCATGACACGCAGACAGCTCACGGTCCCAAGGTTCGGCAACGTCATAGTGCCCCACGCATCGCAGATGGCAGTTGTCGTCACCAAATTCCGGGACGGTGTGACCGACCCCATGAAGTTGATCAAACGATCAAGCTGATAGCTGAAGTTCCATGAGCTACCAAGCGTGAAGGAACTCGGGTAGTCGATGGCTGGGCTCGGAAAAATCGCTTCGGGCTGATGCGAGAAGCCCGGCTGGTAAAGGCCGTAGTACGTTCGACCAGCCACGTCATTGCTGAAGTAGCGATAACCAAGGGGCGTCCCCGAACCCTGCGTATGCTGGGCAAAGTCAGCGCCAGGAAAAAGCGTGTCACCACCGAAGCCGCCGGTAGCCGGCGCGACGAAGTCGTGTGTCACGATGCACGACAGTTGATTCTGGTGAATGACGTTGAAGTCCCAAGCGTTCTGTCCGGGCGTCCCGAGCACACCCGGCATGGATTGAGAACCACACGTCGAAGTCATGCATAGCACCGACTCCGTGTACGAATCGCCTAGCCCAAAAAAGTCGGCTTGGGTAATCGTGACTTGAGCTGGAAGACTCGTCCTTGCAGCAAACAGGGCAGAAACAAGAAAGCAGAGGATCAGCAGCGCACGCATACGTACTCTCTCTCACTGATTGTTCATTTCTGAGAGGCAACGAGCCTAGCGCGCAGTTTCGTATGCCGTGCAAGCCCGGTCAAGTACTCCCGGTGGTTCTATGACCCCGAGTGAGAGAGGCCAGATACGGCGGTGCTGCAGGATCGCAAACCGCCGCAACTCGCAGAGTGGAGCCGTCGCGCGCGGAAGGGTGCACGGGACGATGACCTAGGGTCGGGATGTCTCATGCCTCCATCGTCACGAGATATCTTGGCCTCACTTCCGACGCAGCTCGACGATCACGTCCGTCGGGTCGCCCACGCGGACATCGACGCGTCGGGGCGGGACCGGGTGGTACTTGTCGGCGTCGATGTCTTTGAAGCTGACCTCGTAGACGCCGGGGGCGCTCACCTCGACGAGCATGTTGCTCTGCAGGCCGTCGCGCAGCACGCGACCGTCGTGGTCGATCGGGCGAATGTTTCGCATCACGTACATCCCAGGGTCGCCGACCGGTAGCGCGACGCCGTCTTCGCGGAACTCGAATCGCATCGCGTAGGCAGGTCGGAGCTTCAGCGTCAGTGTCTGAAGACCCGGCTTCAAATCGAGGACCTTCCCAGAGCCAGGGTCGCGATCCGCGCCGGTCGGGTACTTCGACCACACCATCACTTTGCCGGGCGGTGCCCAAAAACGAAAGCGGCCCGGTTCCTCAGTGTCAGCCTTCGTGAAGTCGTTCTGCCTCTGCAGCGGATGGGGTTCTTCGTTTCGGTAGTACATCTCGTTGAGCGGTACGAGTTCGCCGGTCTCCCTGTGCACGGTTTCGGCGACCACCTCGGCGAGCTCTGGCATCACCAACTGCGCGTCGTCGCGTCCTGAAGCGGGCAAGTCGATCATCCAAACCTTCAGAAACGGCATCAGCTGAACACGGTACACTCCGATCGGTTGGTCCTCGATGCGAAACGACCAACTGGGGTTCGTGCCGCCGACGCGCTCGAGGTCGGCGAGCGAGAACTCAAAGTCCGGTCGACGCCACTTCTGCGTCGGTTGAAAGTAGACCTGCAACCGTACCTTCTCTTCGGCCCACTCAACCGTCGGAGCTGGGAACGAGATCATGCCTCCGAGGGTCGCGCGCGCCGGAGGCGCGGGCGGGTCGGCCAACTCCAACAGCACGTCGCGCGTCTGGCCGGCGGCGAGGGCAAGCTCCCCGGTGAGCTCTGCGCGCGCGAGGACTGGTTGCTTCGTCCACGACCCGCCACCAAGCTCGACGACGACGCGGTACTCACCCGGCACCAGACTATCGAGGAGGAGGCCATCGCTCGCGAGCTTCTCGTCGAGCGGTGCGAAGTGGACCCAACTGTTTCCGCGGTCCTCGCGGATCCAGTAGATGCAGAGCATCGGCCGTGTGTCGAGCTCGGAGTAGCGTTCGACCTGCACGTTCGTCAACCGCACGTCCAGCGTCGCGCCAGGCTGCAGGAGCAACTCGCGCTCGCCCTTTGACACGTCGAGTGAAACCGAACCCCATGCGTACCCGGGTGCCCGCGCGGATACGCGGATGCCACGCGCGGGCGGCCGACGTCGCGCGAGCTCGACGAGGTGCGGATCGTCGTTCGTGGATGACAGCGCCAACGCTGCGACCGTGTTTTCGTTCGGCACTCGCCCGCCCATCATCTCGATCGGTGAACTCACGCCGTCGCCAAACAACGTCGTCATCTCAGTGCGCCCGCGCCCCCAGATGGCCATGCCTGGGCCTTGGTCGATGCGAAGCTCGATGTTGTCGAGGTGCGCCAGCGTCTGCGCGTCGCGCACAGCCAGCGTGAACGCCGGCCAGAACTCTGGGTGCACCAACTGCACCCGCACTTCGTGAACGGTCTGACCATTCGGGCACTCCACGCCGTCAGACAGCGGCACGCGGGTCAAAGCGAGGAAGCACGCCGGATGCTCGACCTCGACCTCCAACTCATCCACTCGGAGCTCTTCGTGGTACGCCGACACGCGCGCCAAGAACGGGTCGAGATTGAACTCGCTCTTCAGTGCGCTCGCTGCGCCTTGCCATTGCCACGACGCCCAAAGGTCCGATGGCCACTCTTTGCGACGCTCGTCCGAACCGGTCAAGGTGATGCGCGAGGTCGCCGCTTCCTGTGCTGTGACTCCGTCGAGAATCACGCGCAGTACATGCGTTCCTGCAACGGTAGGCGCCTCCAACGGTGTTTCGTCAGCGGCAGCAGGAACGCGTCCACTTTCTGTGATCAAGCGCTCGGATGCGTTGTCGGATGGTGTTTCGAAGCCGTGGGTATCACCAGGCCGCTGTGGAGAAGCAGCAAGATCGCTCCGCGATCCTTCAGAGGTGGCTGGCGGCTGCTGCATGAGTCGTGGAACGACCAACAACAAAAGAGCAATAAAGACGAACGCCAACGCGAGCTTCGCTTTTGTCGACATGAGGATTCCCTTCCCGATACTCGCAGCGGTGGCGCCCGCCCCGGATGCGACCTTCAACGGAGGCACCGGCATAGCCAGCGGCAGAAGCGCAAGCTGCCAAGATCGGCGATTGCCGTTCGCTCGGTCGTCGAGTTGTTCGCGCAGTCGCGCCATCCCCCGCTTCAGGCGAGTCTTGACGGTTTCTACGGGCACACCGAGCTGAGCCGCGATCGTGCGCGGAGGCAAGCCCTCGAAGAAGCGAAGAAGAACAACGTCACGCTGGCGATCGTCTAGTTGGCGAACCGCATCAACGATCCGCCGCCTGAGCTCCTCTCGCTCCAGGAGCTCTTCTGGTGTCGACACCGTGGTCGGTGAGAACGAACGTTGCTCTCTTCGATGCTTGCGATCTTCGTTGCGCCCCTGTTGGCGAACCACGTTTCTCACAACGGTCGCGAGCCATGCCTTCAGCCCGGGCCCTGGAGCGGGAGGGCGCTTGAGCGCAGCGAGCCACGTGCTTTGAACCACGTCGTCCACTCGGTCACCGCCAAAGACCAGGCGGTGAGCCAGACCACGAACGAAGTCCTCATGTTGTAGAAGCTCTTCGATGTCCAACGAGATCGTCCGTCCTGAGCGCATTCCGACTCGCGCTCAGTCACTACATCCCACCGAAGGGCGATCGAGTTCAGAAAAACTCAATAGAATGCCAAGCCGAGAGCTAGATCATGCCGGGACCGGCGTCTCCTGCAAGCTGAGCTCGGCCATCTCCTTACCTGCCTCGACGAGCGGCACCCCGACAGCCTGGATACCCTCCTCACGCAGTGCGACGTCGTCAGCCTCTTCGCGAACGAGTGCGCGAATCGCGCCGCGGTACCCTTCCTCACGCAGTAGCCGGGCGGAGCGCAACTTCGCCTTGAGGTTAGGCACAGCCAGCAGCACGCCTTGGACCTGATCGAGGTTGAGGTGGCGCCACAGTTCCGGGTCTTGCGCATCGGCGAAATGCACGCGTCGACCAGCCTGCAGATTCTCGGCGAGCCGGTTGGGATCCGCTTCGAAACCCAGCGGTCGTTCTCCATGTTCCACCAGGTAGTCGTACGCCGCCGCACCAGCGCGTCCCATCCCGACAACAATGTAGGCTGCCGAGCCGATGGACTCGGGCTGCTTGTCGGGATGTTCCACCTCGGCCCGCTCCCACCGCACCAACCACGATTCGAGGCGCAGCCAAAGCCGGTTGGCCTTTTGGTTCGCGTAGGCATTGAGTGCGTAGGAGAGCACAACCAACAACGCGATCGCGAGCACCACCTCGGTCGGGACAACTCCCGACGCCGCCCCCGCAGTCGCAACAATGAGCGCAAACTCGCTGTATGCTGCCAGCGCGAGCGATGTCATGAAGCCCGTCCGCGCGCGCAATCTGAAGATCATGAACAGGCCGAAGAAGCAGACAGCCTTGAGCGGCAACAGCGCGAGTAGAACGAGCGCTGTCAGCACACCGCTAGGTTCCGGAAATCCTGCGAGCCCCACGAGCAGGAAGAAGCCGATCAGGAACAGTTCCTTGATCCCCCACAGTCGCTTGGACAGCTCATCCGCTTTTGTGTCTCCGGCCAAGAGTATCCCAGCCACCAGAGCTCCGAGCTTGGCATCCAAACCGACCAGCTCGAACATCGCACCACCGCCTACCGCCAGCAGCACGCCAAAGAGAAGCAGCAGGTCGTCGTGGTCGGTGAGACGCAGGAAGTAGAGGAGTGCCGGTCGCAGTAGCGGCAGGCCAATCAGGCAGAGTGCCCAAAGCGTTGGTGTCGCCGACCCCGTGAAGGCCAACAGCGCGACAGCAACAAGGTCCTGCAGAATCAAGATGCCGATCGCTAGGCGCCCGTGGTACGAGTCCAGCTCGTCTCGAGATTCGAGAGCCTTCGCCGTGAGCACCGTGCTCGAGAACCCAAGGCCGATGGCCATCAGCAACGCTGAAGTGCCCGTGAACCCCAGAAGCAGTAACACCCCGCTGTAGATCATGGCACTGACAAGCAGGTGTAGCCCACCTACGCCCAGGACCTCGATACGCAACACATTCTGCAGACGGATGTGCAGCCCCAGGGTGAACAGGAGGAACATCACCCCCAGGTCACCGATCTGCTTCAGTGTGGCGTCGGCCTTGAAACCCAATGCTGCAAGCAGCAGCCCAGCGACCAAGTACCCGACAAGCGTCGGGAGCTTGATCAACTTAACCGCTAGGCCAACTGCCCACGCTACAACGAGAAAGAAGACGTCCATAACCGTTGATCCTCTGGTCCCACTGGTGCGTATGCTTCAAAACCAGACGGCAACCCTAAGGTCCGAGAAAGTTGCCCCACGCCTGAACCGAACGCTCTGCTGGAGCACCGGATCCGCTACTTAGAATATCGAGCGACGAAACATTATTGTTCACACAATAGTGACAAACAGCCTGCCACTTGAGGTCGCGATCGACCTGCTATCACCAAGAACGATCCTGGACCCTCGAGATACCTGCCACCAAATGCATGAGCCGAACAATCCGACTGGTGCGCTTGGTGCCGCGCCCCCGTCCTCGGGTCCCAGTGGCTGCGGCCCTGATCCGACGCTAGACACACTCCCCTTCACTGCGAGTATCTGCCGCAAGTCTGGCGTTTGACAATCCAGAGACTCCACAGAACCTGATTACGTTTCCTTCTCTCCGCGCCAAATCAGACGACACTCTCGAACTCGACGAGGAGCGAGCGGGCATTCGTGACGCTCGATTCAGATCTGCCTTCCATGGCGCTGCGATATCGAGTGATCGTTTGGGCGATGGATGCGTTCTACGCTGCGTTGCGCGGCGGGACTCGCAAGGACATGACGCCGAACCTATCGGCGGTTGTCGAAGCTGTACCGCGACGCCGAACGCTCGTAACTCTCCCGCTAGATCGAGGGATTGGCCCATTCGCTCGCGGGGAGATCAAGGTAGGGTGCGTCTTCTCTCACGTTGCGTGCGGCTCGCTCCAGGAAACGTTCGTGAATCGGACGCTTCTTCGGCATCGTCTTGGTTAGGAACAGAACGGTCACTTCGCGGAGGGAGAGAAAGTCATCGACTCCGTGAGGCCAGGTCTCGGGAAGCTTATGCACTGACGTATAGCCACGCAGGAATGGTCCGGTGAACGACGCGATGGCCTCGTGGTCGAGGTTCTCTTCGCCGAAGAAGCGATAGAAAAGACAGATCGCCAAATCGTGAGTGGCGCTCCCATAGGCACAGTCGTCGAAGTCGAAGAGCGTCATGGTGCCGTCTTCGGCAACGTGCAGGTTGCCATGATGGGCATCCTGATGAATGAGAAGCTCGGTGCCGCCGGCAGGGACCGCACGCGCGCGATCGACGATTGTCTCAAAGCGAGACCGTAGCGGATCGTCGCCAAACCCCGGATCCAGCTGCGAGCCAAACCACGGCGGTCGTCGATGCGAGGGCTTGCTGGGAACGAAGTCGTTTGCGGCCACGTGCAACCGGCCGAGTGTACGACCGTAGGTCTCGCAGTCCTGACTTGTCCACAGCTCCGGTGACTTGTGGGCCCCGGGAGCCGCGGACATCGCAACAATGAGCACCGGCGCTCCCGCCTCGGTCAGCCGCTCGACACACAGATGGCCGTCTTTTGTGTGCACGGGACGTACGACGGGCGCGCCGCGCCGGGCAAGATGTTCAACGAACTCGAATTCCCCTCTGATCTGATCGACGCTTCGGCGGCCTGCGTGCGTGACGCGCACGACGACGCCAGGTGGATCCGTCGAGCGGAACAGCAGGTTCTCGAAACCACCGATAGGTTCGATCTTCCGCAGGCCGAAGAGCCCCGCGATTCGGTCTAGCTCCTCGTCCCCAAGCACGAGATCTGCGGCACGAACAATAGGCATACGGAACTATCCTTCCGACGATCTGTGGGCTACAACCCGTCGTGGAACGCGAGTTCAAAGGGGCAATAGTTTCGGCGACTTCCCAGGAATGCGCAATCTGCACGGCGCGTTTCCCCGAACAACCAAGGGGCCCGATCGCCGACTTGGAGTCGGATCGTAGGGGTTCTCGACTGATCCGGGAACGAGGCAAGTGGGACGCAGATGAAACCTCTTTTGAAGATCGTGCTGGTGCTATGGCTCTTCTTCACCAGCATCCTGATCCTGCTAAAGGTCACCGGGCTCGTGACCGTCGAGAAGATCAAGCTCTGGATCGAGATGGCCGAAGAGGCCGACCCGACCTACGCCGCCCTGGCCGTCGCGGGCCTGCTCTTCGTCGATCTCTTCATCGCCATTCCATCCACCACCGTCACACTTCTCGGCGGCTACTTTCTGGGACCTGTCTACGGTGCGATCGCTGCCTTCACCGGCCTGCTGCTCGCCGGGACGACCGGCTACGGCATCAGCAGGAGGTACGGAGACTCGCTGCTCAACTTCCTGATTCGGAACGAAGAGAAGCGTGCCGAAGCGGTCGAGTTGTTTCGCACTCACGGAGCCGTCGTCGTGCTGCTCTCGCGGGCGATGCCGCTCCTGCCCGAAGTGTCGGCCTGCATGGCAGGAATGACTCGCATGCCGTTCGCGAAGTTCCTCCTGGCCTGGGTCGTCAGCACCGCGCCCTACGCGATGATCGCGTCGTATGCCGGTTCGGTGAGCACAGTCGAGAATCCTCTCCCAGCAATCCTCGCGGTGATCGGGCTCACCGGGTTCTTCTGGCTCGGCGGCTTCGTCATCAAGAAGAGAAACGACGGCAAACAAAGAGACGGCGACCTGCAGAGCGAGGCGTCGCGAGTCTGACGTTCCGCGACAACTCGATACGCGAACAAAGCGCTGACTATTGTGCAACCCGGTCACACTTCCGAAGCGGCAGCTACCTGAAAGGCTGAAGTCATGACGAGCCTGATCCTGCTTATCGTCGCGACGTTCCTATGTACCCTGGTGGCGGGTTTCGTCCTGACCTTCGCCATTGTGGTGATGCCTGGGATTCGGACCCTGGGTGATGGCGACTTCCTGCGCGCTTTCCAGGTGATGGACCGGGTCATCCAGAAGGGGCAACCTGTCTTCATGCTGGTCTGGCTTGGATCAGCCGTCGCACTGATTGCTGCCAATGCCGTTGGCTTCGCAGGCATGGACGCAACGGGGCGCACACTCGTGACGACGGCGACAGTGGTGTACCTGCTGGGTGTTCAGCTACTGACGGTTGTCATCAATATCCCGTTGAACAACAAAGTGCAAACCCTCGACATACCAAGCATGGACACAGACGCTTTGAGTGAAGCGCGTCGTGAGTTCGAAGCGCGCTGGAACGCTGCGAACCTCACACGGACGCTCTTGTCCAGCGTAGTTGCCCTCTTACTGATGACGCAGCTCCATCGAAGCTAGGCAGCGCTTTCGCATTCGAGCCGAGAGTCCGACAATCATGGGATCATGACGCCTTCGGAAGCACGAGTTCGTACTCCCAGTAGTCCGTGAAGAGAACCCGTCCTCGCACTGCCCCACCCGCACGACCTCTAGCGACTCTTCTATTTGACCTCAGGGTGAAACAGATGCTTCTTCAAATCGATGACCCGTTCCTTCTTGTCGGCGGTCATCAGAATGCTGATCCCTGATTCGCCCACGGTCTCGAAGTATTCGATGCGCAGGTCGTGTAGGCCGGGGGTGAGTTCGATGCTGCTCTTGGGAAAACTGTCGTTGGCGCGGCGCCAGGAATTCATGACCTGGCGGCCGTCGATCCAGATGCGAACGCCATCAGAGACCTGCACGTAAAAGGTGTAATTGTCTTCCTCGGGCAGCTCGAGCCAGCCTTGCCAGCGAGCCGAGAAGTAGTCGCGGGGGACGCGGCGATCAGGGGAATGCCAGCTCCAGCGGAAACTGATCTCGGAGTCGATGCGGGTCAGGACGAGGTCTTTCTCCGCCAGCTCAACGCCTTTGAAATAGCTACCGTGCAGGCCCGCTTTCTTGTCCTGGGTGCGTGCGAGAATCGCGTTGCGGGCGGTGGTCAGCTGCTGCAGCGCGGTCCAGGCGACCGGCTCTTCAATAGACTGGCCGTAGTGATCGGCGAGTCGCGTATAGGCGCGCTCGAGGCCATCGAGATGACCGCGGCGGGCAAGGATCGTGAGCATCTGCTTGTGGGCTTCGGGCCAGCGCTTCAATTCCATCAGGGCGCTAGCGCGATTGATGGAAACGATATCGTCTTCGGGCCAGGCCTTGAGGGCGGTATCGAACTCGCCCAGGGCTGCCTTGTAGTCACGCTGGCGGGCGGCGATCACGCCGAGGTTGATGCGGGCTTCGATGAGATGGCCGTCCAATTGCAGAGCTTGCTGAAACTCGCGGCGGGCCACGTCCAGCTGGTCCTGCTTCAGCAAAGCGTAGCCGTGATTGTTGATGAGGTGAGCGGCGGCCTGGCGGGGCTCGAGGCGGCGCAGCAATCCGTAGCGCTGTCGGTACCAGGCTTCCGATCGGACCTTGCCGCCTTGCGTGGTTTCGATGTTGAGATCGGCGTTCGTGCCGTAGCGCACGAAGATGTGGCGCGGGGCCCAGAAGATCTGCAGCGGCCACTCGAGACGTTCGCCGAGGTCGACGAGCAGTAGCGAGAGGCCGAGGCAGAAGCCGCGTTTGCGCTCGAGGATGGCATCGGGGTAGAGGTTGTCGAGGGTGCTGAGATCGAGGTCGGCGTCGATGCCACGCTGGACGAAGAGAAAGCGTTGCAGCAGCGCGGCGCGGGTCGTGGCGCTGGTGGGCGAGCCTTCCTTTTCGAAGAAGCGGAGGAACTCATCGGCGAGGCGGGCCATGGTGCGTTCGTGAGCTGCGCTGTTGCGGCCAGCGGCCGTGAGAAACTCGCGGGTGATGGCGCGGTACGTGAGGGGTTCCTTGGCAGTGCGACGGGTGAAGGCCAGGAAGCTATCGTCGAGGGCGCGAATGCCGGGCTGCTTGGGCAACTCGGGCTGCGATGACTGGGCGCGGGCCGCCCTAGGAGCCGGGAGCAGTAGAGCTGCGGCGCCAGTCATCAGGGCCGGAGTGATCAGGGCCAGAGTGATCAGGGCCAGAGTGATCAGGCTGCGGGTGATCAGGCTGCGGGTGATCAGAGGACGCGCGGAGCTGCAGGGCATGGGAGATCTTCGTGCTGAGAGTTGGCGGCGCGGGTCCAATGACAAGGCGATCCAGAAGGCGAGCCCCTTCAGAGACGAGGTGAAGAAAAAACAGCCTGCGTAGCGGTGTGCTACGCAGGCTGTTTCGGCGAAGCGAAGAAGCTGATCACTTCTTGGCTGCCTTGATCCCCTTGAGCATCAGCTTGATCTCGGCGATCTCCTTGCGGAGCTGGTTCACCTCGTAGCGAAGCTCTTGCGTCTCGGTCTTCTTCTTACCAGTAGCCTTCGTGAACTGCTGGCTATCGAGAATCCCAGCCGCAGCCGCGACAAAGGTGTCGACATGCGGATCGAGGGCGCGGTTCGGCTTGCCCTGCTGGTTGTAGAGACGCTCGGTAGCGCGGAACTGCTTGTTGAGGTCCCACAGCGAGGCGATCTGGTCCTTGTTGAGAGAACCCTTCATGCGCTCGATCTTGGTGAAGATCTCGTTGAAGTAATCCGAGTGGCACGCCAACGCGGTGCTGGTAGAGAACACACAAACAACCATCGCAATGACGACAAACTGGGCAGACTTACGCATGCCGATCCTTTCTGGTCGGGCAGCCGGTACGGGGGGACGACCCACACCGGGAGCTCTCCTGCAATCCTCCGCCAGCTTCCGCGAGGGGCCATGCCACCACTACGACAGGCCGCGAGCCCACGAAAGCTAGGACCGCGGGATAGACCGTGAGGGATACCCGCAGCTGCCGGATCTTAACTCAGTCCCGAGCCCGAACAACAACTTCTTCTCTCCCTCCTGGAGCCCTCGAAGCAGGGTCAGTCGGGCCCTAGGGTTCTGTCGATACCGAAGCGGCGGAGCCACCCTCCGCCCTGTTGAATCTTGAGTTGAGCGAGGTGACTATTGGTATTCTGGATTCGAAGCAACACGGACTCATGCGTTGTAGAAGCCAGAGCTTTGACTTGAAGCTTCCGAACTGTCAGTGATGTCTCCTCCCGCGGCTTGGGCCTTGGTTCAAGACTAGAGGCAGTGCTGCTTGCGGTCTGACGACTGGCCCGCGTCACGCGATCTTCGTAGTCAGCCGCGCGGCGGAGGCTGCGCGTTCTGATCGTCGAGCAGGACGAACGTCCGGTATCTTCAGGTTTGGCCGGACTTCTTGCCGGAATCGCCTTCAATAGAGTCGTGTCAGTGGAGCTCCGATGGACCCGAATTCATGGCGGAAACAGGCTGCTGCTCGGTTGACCTCTTCGCTACGCAACACTCCTCAGATTGGGGCTGTGATTCTCGGCGGGTCCGTTGCCCGAGGATGGGCTGACTCGTATTCGGACCTCGAGCTTGGGGTGTTTTGGACACAGCCACCGAAGGACGAGGTCCGACTTCGCCTTCTGTCGGAGACTCGCCCCGAGCGCATTGGTGGATTCCGAGCGTTCGACCCTTCACCTCGCGCGGCAACTGGGACCGAAGACAACCTACTGGTTCACGGATTCCAGGTGGATCTATGCCATCATCTCATCGATCGGGTCGACGATTGGATCACGAACGTCGTTAGCGAGGCCGATACGAGCCTCGAAAAGCAAACCTTGGTTTCCACGATCCAGCACGCGCAGCCGCTGCACAACGAGACCTGGCTGACGGAACGGCAGGCGCAGGTGGCTGACTATCCAGACCAGCTCGCCAAGGAAACACTTCGACAGAACTACCCGTTCTTCTTTCAGAAACACATGGAGTACTTCATAGCGCGAGATGAGGTAACCCTCTTCTACAACTATCTCACAGGACTTCAAAAGCGGATCTTCACCACCATCGTTGCGCTAAACAGACGGTACTTTGCCGGCTTCAAGCGAATGGCCCGGCAGGTGGAGTCGATGGAGCGGACACCTTCAGAAATGATCGAGCGGTTTGAGCGCTGCTACGGGAACTCGATTGCGGACGCTTGGACATCGACTGAGGCGCTTGTCAGTGAAGTTGTCGAGTTGGCGACTGCCGTACACCCCGACGTCGACTCTAAGCGTCCTCGAGAGCAGGCCTACAGACGCAAAGGCTGGGACACTCCCCCGCAAGGGTTTGGCGACTTGCGAGATCAGACCTAAGTCCACAATGCCCGCGCTGCGCCTTCGGGACTCAAGTTAGGCCAATGCGTCGGGTGGAATGCGGGTGTCCGGGAGGGTGACGCAAGCTGGCTTTCCAGGTCGGAGGAACTCGTGGTTGATCCGCTCGAACACAGAACCAAAGCCGAGTTCGGTGATCGATTCGAGGGTGCGCTCTTGGGACTTGCCCTCGGCGATGCACTCGGTGCACCGCATGAGGGAGGCCCATTCGAGCGATTGCTGTGGCGCTTCGTCGGGAGGACACGTGACGGACTTCGACGGTGGACCGACGACACGCAGATGACGTTAGACATCGTCGACAGTCTCGTCGAGTGCAAGGCTGTCGAGCTCGATGACCTGGCCGCTCGCGTCGCGAAAAGCTACCGGTGGAGCCGAGGCTACGGTCCCGGAGCGACCAAAGTCTTGAAGCGGATTCGACGCGGGCAAGACTGGAGAGTTGCGCGTGTTGCAGTCTACACCGACGGCTCGCATGGAAACGGCGCTGCGATGCGTTCGCCGGCGGTCGGACTCTACTTCCATTGGGACATCGATCGTCTCTGGACGCAGGCGGGTGAAGTTGCCGCAATCACCCACGCACACCACCTCGCAGTCGAGGGTGCGCAGTTGATTGCAGTCACGACTGCGCTGTCCCTTTTCGACGAACCTGACCTCTCGCTAGTTCAGGTTTTGCGGTCGAAGGCCACCGCAGCTGAGTTCATAGATCGACTCGAAATCCTCGAGTCCTGGATTCGAAAGAACGAATTCCCTGTTCCACGTCAAGTCGGGCGCGAGTTCGGTCGCGGGATGGCCGCCACCGAGTCGGTCGTGACGGCCATCTCAGTCGCACTGCTCCATCGCGAGCGTGCGTTCGAAGGACTGGTCAACGACTCCATCGCGATTGGCGGCGACGTTGACACGATCGCGGCCATGGCTGGAGCGATCTGGGGCGCGTGCAACGGCGCTTCTGCGCTCCCCCAAGAGAGGCTCACTGAGGTCGAGGGGCTCGAGCGGTTGCGCGCACGGTCGAAGTTGTTGCTAGCGGCCTCGCACGACGCTAGCCGCGGCAGGAGTGCCTAGGTCGGCATCAAGTCTGGCCCCACGATCTCGCCGGGATCGTGGTCGGGTGACCGTCGCTGGAAACGCACGAGAATGCTGGAGATAGGATTCAGTATTGAGGCATGTGAGTGGACAGGCAACACTATTGTCCCACTCGTGACGTTGCATCGAATGCCGGTGTTCGCGAGGGTGCGCGACACTAAAGTCGGGCATGTCGCAGTTCTTACCTGCGACATCGTAGGGCCATGACACGAAGTCATTCCGTAGCGAGGGGAAAGATGCTTAGAACGGTGGCGAGCTTGATCGTCTTCCTCTCACTCATTGGATGTGAAAGGCGATCGAAGTATCCCGAAGCCGCTGCGCCCGAACCCGTCGCGGCGAAGGCAGCCGATAGCAGCACCGAGTCCCAACAAGGTACGACGGCCAAACATGGGCCGGTCCCTGCGGGCTCCCTCGTCGAGGACGTCGTTTTCATCGAGTTCGCGGTCTACTTGCTTGAAGACCTCGAGAAGGACCTGAAGGCGGAGGCAGAGGCTGCGGCCAGAGAGCACGCGGGCGCGCTCAAAGTGACAACGTTTCAGAATGAAGACCCGGAGCTGCCGGCGCTAGTCTTTCACGAACCAGAGATCTCGGAGTACCGCCCGCCGGACGCCGAGAGCATTCGCTTTTCGTCACGGGGCCTGAGCGAAGAGGAGAGCAAGAAGGCTCCAAACGCAAAACAAGTGCTCGTGCTGACAGCGATGACCACTGCCCCCCAGGCCGATTCCGTTCATAGGCAGATGCTGACGCTGACGGATCACCTGGCACGCAAGCTTAGCGGCCTCGCTTGGGATGAGGCGACCCGACAAGTGTTCTCGCACCAAGCTTGGAACGACGAACGACTGACCTGGAAGTCCGGCCCACCGCAGCTCAGCGAACACATCACGATGCACGCCTATCGTAGCGGCCCGTTGATCCGAATCGTGACCCTCGGAATGAGCAAGTTTGGGTTGCCCGAAGTCGTCGTCAACGATGTTCCGTCTGGATCCACCCGTGGCATCGGCAACCTCATCAATCTGGTGTGCCAGACCATATATGAACGCCCGAGGCTCGAGACTTCTGGAGTACTCGAGGTCAGCATCGACCGAGTCGATAACCCGAAGACACGGGACGTTCAACAAACAAACATCCTCGACAACGCCAAGCGCAGCGCCGTACTCATCGTCGAGTACACCGCGCCTGAGGAAGGTGACGCTGAGAACCGCCTGATCGAAATCGTGTTTGGCAATGCCGAGGGAGGAGAGTCGCCGCAAGTAGCGCAAGATCGAACCCTCAGTGAACTCTACGGCAGCAGCGACGAGATCTCGATGGTTTCTCACGACGACGAACTCCAGGCCGCTAGCGAACGTGCACGGACCGAAGTGCTCAAACTCAAACCGACCTTCGCCGACGGGCCCGACCTGAACGAAGAGCTTCTGGTAAAGGCACCGTTTGAGACCGAGTCCGGCGGAACCGAGTGGATGTGGGTCGAGGTCGTTACGTGGAAGGACAAACAGATTCTGGGAATCCTAACCAACGATCCGTTTGAGATTCCCGATCTGCATGCCGGTGCTAGAGTCGAAGTTGATGAGGAGTTGCTGTTCGACTACATCCATCGCCGACCGGACGGCACGCAGGTCGGGAACGAGACCGGCGAGATTGTCCGCCGTAAGAGAACGAGTTCACGCAAGAAATAGCTGGAGAAGCGACGCTCCTAAGTTGGAATTCCTGTCACCAGAGGCGATCTCACCGGGATCCTGATCGCCGTGAGTCGCCTGACGCCCGGTGCTTTGGAACGAAGTCACTCGCCTGACCTTTCGTCGGCCTTCAGCCGCTGCACTTCCGCCTCGAGCTCGCGAATTCTGCGCTGGTAGTCTTCCAGCATCGGTGCGAGCTGTTCGTCGGTGTAGCGCGGCACGATGTGCTGTGGGCAGTTCACGTCCCAGGCCGTGATTCGAAAGAGGAGCACCCTTTCGACGCGCGCTCGATACGTCTCGTCTTGAACTTGCGCAACCAACGACGCGTCATCTTCCGAGTACTCTAGAGTCCCCCAGATCTTGATCCGCTTTCGGTTCGCGTAGTCCATCAAGAACATCATTGCTCTCGGGTTCTCGTCCACGTTTCCAATTGATATGTACTGTGCGTTGCCGCTGAAGTCCGCGAGAGCAAGCGTCTTCTCATCGAGCACCGTCACAAAGCCCCGAGCGCCGCCACGGTGCTGGATGTACGGTTGGCCGTCCGCACTCGCCGTAGCGAGGTAGAGCGAGTCACGGTCGGCGATGAACTCTCGCAGTGCATCCGTGACGCGATCGTGCCACGCCCCGTTGGCTTCTTGCCGCTGGTAGATTCCACGTGAACCGCGTTGCTCTTGCGCGGCTTTGACGCTGTCGGTGAATGCTACGTCACTGGTCGGCTTCATTGGCCGACTCCCTTTCTTGGGAACGAACGAGTGGACCTGCAAAGCCCCAACTCGCTCGCTCCCCTTTGAGTGGTCGATGCGCAACTCAGCGCGCCGCGGCCGCGTGTTTGTCGAGGAACTCCAGCATGAGCCTCGCGATGGTGTCACCTTCCTCTTCGAGCGCGAAGTGACCGGTGTCGAGAAGGTGAAGCTCTGCGCCTGGGAGGTCCCTCAAGTACGGAGTGGCGCCCTCAGCCGGGAAGATATGGTCGTTCTTCCCCCACGTAATCAGCGTTGGTGGCTGCCGGTCGCGAAGATACTGCTGCCACTTCGCATACTTGGGTGGGTTGCTGCCGTAGTCGTAGAAGAGCTGCAGCTGAATCTCTTCGTTACCCGGACGATCGAGGAGCGGTTGATCGATGTTCCAGTTGTCTGGGCTGACTCGGGTGACGTCCCGCACTCCATGCGTGTACTGCCACTTCGTCACGTCCGGTTTGAGGAAACCGCGGAGTGGCTCGGCGTTCTTGTCAGTGCGGTCTTTCCAGTACGCTTTCAGCGGTTCCCAGAACTCGCGAAGACCCTCGGCATAGGCGTTGCCATTTTGAATGATCAACGTCTCGACCTTGTCCGGATTCCGGGTCGCCAGACGGAAACCCACTGGGGCCCCGTAGTCCATCAGATAGAGGCTGTAGCGCTCGAGCCCCAACTTCACGGTCAACTTCTCGACGACGTCAGCAAGACCGTCAAATGTGTAGTCGAACTGATCCACAGTTGGCATTGAACTGTTGCCGTAGCCGGGATAGTCCGGCGCGACCACGTGGTAGCGATCCGCGAGCTGCGGAATCAGATGCCGAAACATGTGCGACGATGTCGGGAAGCCGTGGAGCAGCAGGACGACAGGTGCGCCTTTCGGTCCAGCTTCGCGATAGAAGACGTCTAGGCCATCCACCTCCACAGTCTTGTGCGCGACGGCTGCCTGCACAACGGACGGAACCTGCGTCGACTCAGAAGAGCCTTGGCTGTTGTCGCCTGCGAGCAGGACGGCTGCAGCAAGAAACAAGACAAGGCCAGACGCGGCAGCGAAGAGTTTCATTGTTTTCTTCCTTCGATTCATTGGTCAGTTTGGACAGATTCAGGTCTGCTTGGTTTACCGCTGCATGGCGCCGTGTGTCGCACTGTCGAGTGCTGCCACGTCAGCTGCATCTTCGGTAGCTGCGTACATACGTCGCGCGGCTTCCTCGGTGGTAAGAACTTCGCTCGCAAGCATCCGGAAGTTCGTCGTCGCCGCCGCAAACCCATCCAGACCAGGAACCTCGGCCGCTGCGGTTGCGTCCGCAACGACGGCTGTCTGAAAGCCCTGTTCGAGAAGTTCGCGGAGATGGCTCTCGACGCAAAGGTTGGCCGACATGCCGGCGATCATGACTTTTGCGATGCCGCGCTTTCGGAGCTGAAGCACGAGATCGTTCGTCTCTGGGCCAAAGACTTTGTGCGGACTGACGACGATCGTTTCGCCATCCTCGATGTACGGTTTGTACTGCTCGAGCCAGTCCGCTCCTGAGCCTTCGAAGCCCTCGGTCGTCAACGGACCCTTGCGGTCGAACATGTTGATGTCGTGCATCAGCTGCTCGAGAGCTCCCTCGAACTTCCATCCGTGATCGTGTGGGTAGTAGTAGTGCGGAGAAACGAAGACCGGGATGCCGACAGCCTTCGCGGTGCGGAACAGAGTCTCCAGATTGTCGACGGTGCCATTCTCCGTGACACTCTCACCGACGACGCCCCACGTGACGCCTTGCGGGCTGAGAAAATCGTTTTGCGGATCGGTCACCAGCAGCGCGGTGGTCTTCGGGTCGATCGTAAAGCCAGGGTTCGGCAGAGACATGTTGTCTCCTTTCAGGAAGAGGTTGGTTAGAAACGACACGACTGCCCTCCTCTTAGGCATCCACAGTGCCCAAGCCAGACAAAGCGCCATAAGATCCTTAATAGACGATGCTTAAGAGAATTTGGCCGCCCCAAGGCGGGCAACGAAATCTCATGAATCCAGAGATTTCACTACACATCCAATGAGATCTCGTTGTTCATCGGAGACATGAAGCAAGCCAACTCATCGCTCCCCGCCGCCAACTTTCATCGCCTATTGCTCGAGATGGCGGAGATGCGAACTACAAGCGAGCTCCTGTCGTTGGTCGTGAAACGATTTCGCGAGCTCGAGGACGTGGCGCTGGCCCGGATCTGGCTGCTGGATCGAGGAGACATCTGCGATCGGTGCTACCTGCAGACCGACTGCGTAAGTCGCACGCGCTGCTTGCACCTCGTCGCAAGCGCCGGCTCGCCGCTGGCAACCGATGAGGACTGGGATGGGATCGACGGACGGTTTCGTCGTTTTCCGATGGGCGTGCGCAAAGTCGGTCACATCGCCGCCAACGCAGAGCCGGTCGAGATCGTCGACATCGATGAAGGATCGCACTGGATCGCCGACCCAGCGTGGGCGATCCGTGAGCAAGTCCGTGGATTCGTCGGACAACCCCTCGTGCATCGCGATGAAGTGATCGGTGTGATTGGGATCTTTCTGCGCGTGCCGCTTGTGGAGGACTCGCTGATGTGGCTCCGCATCATTGCGGATCACCTGGCGATCGCGATCGTAAACGCGCGAGCGCGTGAAGAGATCGAGCACCTGCAGGCGCAGCTCGCTCTCGAGAACCAATACCTCCGGGACGAAGTGCGTGCGGCGCAGCAACACGGAGACATCATCGGTTCGAGTGGAGCGTTGCTAAAGACGCTGCAGCAGGTCGAACTGGTAGCGCCAACCGACTCGAGCGTCCTCGTACTCGGCGAATCAGGTGTCGGCAAGGAGTTGATCGCCCGCGCGATTCACGACCAGAGCTCACGGGAGGAGGGGCCGCTCATCTCCGTCAATTGCGCCTCCATCCCGGCGGAGCTGTTCGAGAGCGAGTTCTTTGGTCACTTGCAGGGGTCGTTCACCGGGGCTGTGCGAGACCGCGTTGGACGCTTCGAGCTCGCCGATGGGGGAACACTGTTCCTTGACGAAGTTGGGGAGATCCCCATCGACCTGCAAGGGAAACTACTGCGCGTCCTGCAAGAGGGTTCGTTCGAACGCGTCGGGGATGAACACACGCGCACGACCGACGTTCGTGTCGTCGCTGCCACAAACCGCAACCTCGAGGAAGAAGTCGAGGCCGGGAGATTCCGACAGGATCTGTTCTACCGACTGAGCGTCTTCCCGATAGAAGTGGCCCCCCTGCGGGAGCGGAAGGAGGACATCGCACCGTTGGCAGCACACTTCCTCGAGCATCACGCACGGAAACTGGGACTGCCACCGCCAAGACTAACAGAGCAACATGTGAAAGTTCTCAAGGGCTACGACTGGCCCGGCAACATCCGTGAGCTACAAAACGTCGTCGAGCGAGCTGTGATCCGCGCGCGAGTCGCCCCGCTTTGCTTCAAGCTGCCTTTGGCTGCCGCCCCGTCGGCGCCCCGCCGCACTCAAGTCGCAGCAGATCCAGCTGCCCTTCTCACGGATGCTCAGATGAAGCAAAGAGAACGCGACAATCTGGTTGCAGTGCTCGAGCATCTCGACTGGAAGATCTCAGGATCGGACGGTGCGGCCGAGTTCCTGGGGCTGCATCCGGCGACACTCACCTCTCGACTCAAAGCGCTAGGAATCCGGCGACCTGCGCGACCAAACTGAACATGAGGAGTGATGAACACCCGATTCGATGCCATCGACCGAGCCATCGCTTCGACGATGATGCGCTGGGGTCAACCCGCGTTGCGTTACTCGCTCGCGATCGTCTTCGTTTGGTTTGGACTCCTCAAACCACTCGGCCTCTCCCCCGCTGAGAACCTCGTTCGCGAGACCGTGTCGTGGATGCCACTCTTCACACCTGCGGTATGGGTGAAGATCATCGGTTGGTGGGAAGTCGCGATCGGCTTGTTGTTTCTGTGGAACTACACTACGCGGATCGCGATCGCGCTGCTCGCTGGTCAGATGATCGGCACGTTCTTACCTTTGATTGTGCTGCCGGAAGTGGCTTTTCAATCCGATGGATTCCCCTTCGCGTTGACGATGGAGGGGCAGTACATCGTAAAGAACCTGTTGATTATCTCCGCCGCCCTCGTGATCGGCGGACGAGTACGGGAAACAGCGGCCAGCAAGCCCTAGTACATACGGCGCTTGCCGACCGACTGTCGTTGGGGTTGAAAATCGGGTGCCCAATCATCAAACACCGCTGTTCGTACTCTTGATGGTCCCAACACGAAACTTCAACTGCCCACTAGGACATCTCCTCCAAGGCGGCGAACGGATCGACTCCGCGCTCGCGAGGCGGAAGGATATGCGGGTACTCCGGCTTCAGCCTGCTGACTTCGTCTAGGCGCGACAGATCGTCGGCAGACAGCTGCAGATCGACGGCAGCGAGATTGTCTACCAGTTGCTCGTGCTTGCGCGCACCAACAATGATGCTGGTCACACCTTCCTGGTGCAGTAGCCACGCCAGCGCCACGCGCGCCGTGGACGTGTCGTGGGCGCTACCGACCTCGCGCAAGACCTCGACGATCCGGTCTCCCTGTTCGAGATCGATCGGCGGGTAGTTGAACGCGGCGCGGCGTCCTTCGGACGCGCCCTCGCCAGTGTACTTGCCCGAGAGGAAACCACCGGCTAGCGGGCTCCACACCATCACGCCCAAGCCCAGGTCGCGGACAGCGGGCAGGATCTCGCGCTCGAGCTCACGCCCGGCCAGTGAGTAGTATGCCTGCACGGAACAAAAGCGCTCGGTGCCTAGGTGGCGCGCGAGGCCGTCGGCCTTGGCGATCTGCCACGCGGCATAATTGGACAAGCCAATGTAGCGCACCTTGCCCTGGCGTACACAGTCGTCGAGCGCGCGCAGCGTTTCCTCGAGCGGGGTCGTCGGGTCGATACAGTGCACCTGGTACAGATCGATGTAGTCGGTGCCCAGACGCTCGAGGCTCCTGTCGACCTCACGCATGATCGACAGACGACTGGTGCCAAGTGCGTTGATCTCGGTGCGGTTGGTGAAGTAGACCTTGGTCGCGATCACGGCGTCTTCACGTTTGCCGGCCAACGCCTTGCCGAGCATTCGCTCGGACGATCCCTCGCCGTACATGTTGGCGGTGTCGAAGAAGTTCACACCCGCGTCGAGGGCGGTGCCAATCATGCGGTCGGCGTCGGACTGCGACATTCCGCCGACGATCTGCGCGAATGCCGACCCTTCGTCGTTGAAGGTCATCGCGCCGAAACAGATACGGGACACGTAGAGGCCAGTGTTTCCGAGGGGCAGGTACTGCATTAGCCAACTCCTTGACTGGAAGGCGGTTACGCCAGTTGATAAAACGGGGTCCATAGGCTACACTGCACAGTGTAGTCTACACGACCCCAACATCAAGAAAAACCTACACTGCACAGTGTAGTTTACCCCAGTGAGGCGATGCGATGACCCCGAAGCGCGACACCAGCCGCAAACGGCACGAGATCCTCGACGCGGCCGCCCGAGAGTTCCAGGCCGTGGGTTACGACAACACAAGCATGGACCGCATCGCCGATTCGGCTGGGGCCTCCAAGCGAACCGTCTACAACCACTTCGCAAGCAAGGAGCTGCTTTTCGAAGCCGTCTTCGACCGCCTGAAGGACGAGCTGCAGGAATTGAAGCGTATCCAGTACGACCCGGAGCGCGCCTTGGCGGAGCAGCTCGGCGAGTTCGTCGAGGCGAAGCGTGCCGTCGCCGAGAATCCAGCTTGGCTGGGACTCATGAAAGTCGCGACGACGGTCTTCATCGCCAATCCTGAGATGGCGCGGGAGACGATGGCCCGCATGGCGCAAGAAGAAGACCAACTTGTGTCATGGTTGCGGGACGCCGCGGCGGATGGACGCATCCGCGTGGAGGATCCGACGCGAGCGGCCCAGGTGTTCTGGGCCATGGTCTCCGGGGGGTTCTTTTGGCCGTGCCTGTACCTCGGCCCGGTGAGCGAAGAAGCGGCGACTCCGCTCAAGGAGGATATGGTAGCGCTGTTCCTGGCTCGCTACGCTTCGGAGTGAAACAAGTTGCGCGTAGTTGCAAGCTCAACTGTGCTACTGACGGAATTGGGAACCGTGCGCAAACCCTCTGCCGAGTCCGATCCGAGAGCCTAACTACGCAAGGACTTCGCGCTCGGCTATAGGGTCGCGCTCCATCGACTTGGTGGATTCACCGTCAGCCGAATCTTCGTGCAGGGCCGAATTCCCATCGGGCGTTCCCTCCTTGGTGCCCATCATCTCGAAGTACTGATCGAGCTTGTTCTTCAGCTCCCGCAGTTCACCGTTGATCTTGCCCTGTTCGGGACCTTCGTATCGCAACTCTTCGACCAGGATTCGGGTGATCGACTTGCTGACTCTTCGCAATGGAGAGATCATCTGCTGGTACTCCCTGGGCAATGGGACGACCTTCTCGCTTTCGGCAATCGCGGCCGTGATCCCCTCCTTCTTGGCCACGGCTACGATCCGGCGCGCGTCCTTCGCAGTCTTGTTGGCGACCAGCGGCAAGATCTGCTCCTGCGCCTTCTTGTCGAGCCTAATGATCTCGTTGGTCGTGGTCGCGTTCAGCTCTCCCTGTCCGCGTGCGTGCTTCACGGCGTCGGACGCCAGGGCATCTCGCTTGATGGCGCCCTTGATGACGGACTTCGACAGGCCGAGTTTCTCTGACGTAACCGCAGCAAAGGAATCCTTTTCGTTTTCTTCCTTCTCCTTCTGCTGCTGTTTCTCTTCGGGAGAGAGGTCGTCGGCCGATAGATCCACCTTGCTTGCCGTAGGGTTGAGCGTCTCGAAGATCTCTCGCCCACGATTGAGCAACTTCTCGAGTTCGAGCTTGCCGAGAGGAGAGCGCACCAGATTCTCATCGATCGAGATCAGTTCCTGGACCAGAACGTCTCGGTCGACCACATGCACGGGGATCTCGTCCCAACCAAGTTCTCGCACGGCCTGAAAGCGGCGAGCACCGGCAAGTAGCTCGTTGTCTTTGTTGATCGTCACGGGATGGATCAGACCGACGTTCTCAACGCTCTTCCTCAGCGAGGTGACATCCGTTTCCACGCGGAGGTACTCGCTGTTGAGCTTGATTTCTGAAAGTTTGACGCGGGAGATCTTCATGCTGGGTCTTTCTTGTGATTCGGCTTGGAAGCGCAGCATTATGCGGAGCTCCCTCGCCATGCCAAGCGGACTTCGGAGTCAGTTCGACTTGACAGCGAGCGACATAGGAAACCAGGTCTAGAAGTCTCCCGAACCACTACGGCGACCGAAGGAAAGAACGCAGAAAAGAAACGACAGGTTTCTGGGGATTCCAGACGCTGTTTCAGGTACACATCGCGAACGAACACACACAATAACGCTGCTGAACGGAGTAGACCCTGTGTCCAAATCAACGCTCGCCGTCGTGGCTGCCACCCTGCTTGGCGTTGCCGGCTGCCTCGCCTCGGAAGAAGATCCGATTGGATCGCCGGCTGACGTCGTACTGGTATCGGATGTCAACTGGGAGCAACTCAATCCACTGCGCCGCGACAAGAGCCCGAAGGCCGGAACGTTGTGGGGCGATCGCACGGGACCGGGTCCGGCTGGCTTCCTGTTGCGGCCGGTGGATGGCTTTCGGTCACCGCCACACATCCACGACGGCGCCTACCGAGGAGTCGTCATCCGCGGCCTTCTCCACAACGCCGATCCGAACGCCGAGGACATGTGGATGCCCACAGGATCTTTCTGGACGCAGCCAGCGGGGCACGTGCACATCACCGCCGCTCAGGGCGACGATTGCTTGGCCTACATCGAGGTCGATGATGCCTTCGGAGTACTGCCTGCCGAGAAGGCGTTCGACAGCGGGGAGAAACCAGTCAACGTCGATGTGACGAACCTCGTGTGGATCGATCCGCCGCGGCAACCGGTCACACCGGGCGGGCCTCAGGTCGCCTTTGTGTGGGGCAATCCGCAAGACAGTGCTGCGTCTGGAGCCCTGGTCCGGTTCCCGGCTGGCACATCCGGCACGATCCGCAGCAAGGGCGCATCGCTTCGCGCTGTCGTGATTGACGGTAGCCTTGATCTTCACGGCTCAGGCCCCGAAGCGAAGCAGACCTTGGATCCTGGTAGTCTCTTCAGCTCGAAAGGCGACGCGGTCCACAAGGTCTCGGCAGGTTCTGCGAAGGCGACCCTTCTCTACTTGCGTGTCGAGGGGACGTTCGACGTCGAGGACTGATCGTTTTGCGGGTGGTGCTCACTCAGACTCACTGAGATCACGGGCACTTGGTAAGATGGCCGCGCGAAAACGACCCCAAAGCATCGAGTATCAAAAGCGTGATCCGTCCTTGGCGTTGCGCTGCGGACGCACTAGTTGCGGACCATGACACCTTCGATGTTCACGTGCCCATCGGACTTCGCCCCCACGTCCACCTTCACGCTTGGCTGAGACCAGTCTCCGCGCGACGGGTAGCCATCCCCGTTCACTTCGGCCACCACGGTCACGTAGTAGATCCCTGGGTGCAGATACGTGAAGGTCATCTCCTTCTCTCCGGCGGTGAGCTCGGGAAACGATAGGATTCCATCGAACGCATCTTGTCGGGGGACGCCGTGCTGCATGAGAAGCTTGCCGGTCGAGTCTGTCAGGAGCCCCTTCGACAGGTAGACGTGTAGAGTTGCGTCCTCCAGATCGGTGGCACGCGGAAACGTGACCCGCAGCTTGGCCAGATGCGGTATCTGGTCGATTCGAATGGGATCCCCTGAAAGCCTCGCCAACGCATCGAGTGACAGTTTCGCATCGTTCCAGATGTAGCTGTACGAAGTGACTGGCAAGTCTGGTCCCCAATCTGGGATGGGCATTCCCTTCGGGAACTTGTACTCCGTGTTCTTCTCAGGGAACCCGACCGTCTTTGCAGCCGCGCCCGCAAGCTCGGGATGCCTGCGCTTACCTGTGAAGCGCATGTGTATCTTCGGCGGTGCGGCCAGACCAAGGCGACTGGTGTACGACCTGAATTGCAATTCATCGCCAGTGAACTCCAGACTCATCCACATGATGCCTTCGCCGCCGTAGGCGTCCACCAGGCGATACTTGGTCGACCGCCCATCTTCTGTTAGGCGATCGAGGATGAAGTAGCTCGTTCGGTAGATGCCGTTCAAGATGCCCCCATTACGAGCCATGATCGTGCGCTTCCCCTTGAAGTCAGCGACGAAGAACGACGTGAAGAGGTTCCCCATCGTGCCCCCTTCAAAGATCGCGTGCACGTGGGCTGGAGCAATCGCGCGGTAGTCCCACGAGAACCACGAGAAGTCCTGCCCCATCACGGTCATGTCCCCTATCCAGTGCCCCTGCAGCCGCTCCAGAAGCTCGAAACCGCTGTTGGAGATGTCGAGGGCTTCGATCTCCGGGGGATGGAACGGTGCGTACTTCGGCGCCTGAGAGGGATCGCCTTGGTTCATAAAGCCTCCGTCTGCCCAAGCCTCAAATAGTGCACGCTGCCGCTTCGACATCAGTCCAACTGGGGGCATGGGGTCCGCGTCGTCATTGATCCGCGCCAACAGCTCCCCGTCTTCCACCTTTGCGCGCACGGCGTCAAAGCTGGTCAACGCGAAGCCGCCGTCGGGGTCCGCCCCTGAATGGCACGTCGTGCAAAAGTTCTCAACGATGGGACGAATGTCGTTCGTGTAGGAAACCTCTTCTGTGAGCGCCTTGCCGGTTGCGGGCGGCTCGGGTCGAGAGCGGCTGTCGTCGCTGTCTCCCGCGCCTCTCACGGCGACGCACGACAGGCCGGTCGCAAGCCCGACGACCGAGAGCGCCAGCAACCACGGTCTCATGCCAGTCTCCTTCATGTGCTTTCTCCATCGCCGAACATTGTCGACCTTGACAATCTACGGCATCGGCGATAGATTGTCAACTATGAATATTTTCGTGCGCGAAACCACGGAGGAAGTGAATGCCGAGAAGAGACCTCACCGAAGAACGGACCGAGCAGATCCTAGCTGCCTATGAACGCTGCGTCGCTCGCTTCGGCCTAGAAGGAACATCGCTCGAGCGAGTCGCCGAAGAAGCAGAGGTCAAGAGGAGCCTACTTCGACACTATGTCGGCAACCGCGATGACCTCGTTCTGGCCATGGCCGAGCGTTTCGGGCAGAGGTATCGTGATCAGTTACAAGCGATGACACAGCACATCCGCGAGGGGCAGACACGCGATCTGCTAGACATCCTGTTTGCGAAGACGTCGTCCGGTGACGTCCATGATGTCTTAATCATGGAGGCGCTGATCGTCGCTTCCGGCCAGTTCGACGAGATCCGGGCTCTCGTCAGCTTGCTCGTTGAGGAGACGATCAACGCAGTCAGAGACCAGCTTCGACTTACCTTCCCTCGAGCTGATGCAAAGAACGTCTGGACCATCGCCTACGGAGTGGTCGCCATCTACTTCAATCTCGAGTCGCTAGCCCCGCTCCGACTGCCACGTCGGCATCGCTCGTCCGCAAGGTCGGCAGCTGGTGCGTTGATCGAGACTCTTGCGCCGCGGTGAATGCGCCACTGGACTCACGCCAGAAGCAATCGCCGCGCGCTTCTTCGCGAGCGCCCGCTCCGCCCCGTTCAGGCATGATTCGATGACATTGCGACTGTTGTTCGTATACTCCCTGATGGACCGGGATCGACTTCTCTACTGATTGAATGCTGTCCTTTGTTGCAGTGAGGCGAGGAGCCTTGGCGAACTTGCATTGCCTCGACCAGACCACTCTAGGCAGGCGTAAGAATGGAAAGCGTCCTTCAGCCTGCCGCGGCGGCGCGGCGTTCTTCTTGCTGTTGGCCCTCCTGGTCGGTTGCCGCTCCTTCGACCCGGATCACTTCGACGCGGCCCTTCGCGAGGCAACCTTCGACGCATGCCTGCAACAGATGGAGCTGTCCAGCGGCGCGGGGCAGAGCGGTGCGCTCGACGTCGCAGCCCTTCGCTCTCGGTATCGTGACCGTGCGATCGCTGCGGCGCGACCTTCCGACTTCTATGGCCTGCTACGCGACCTCCTGTTGGAGCTCGACGACCCGCACCTAACCGTGCACTTCTCGCCGCGGCACTGGGAAGACGGCAACCTCGTCGGCTACCCCGATCGCTGTCATTTCATCACGATCGGCGACAACCTCTTTGTGGGTTACCCCGAAGGCTACGAGGATGTGCCCTTGCCGGATCACACGAGTTGGCCTGCGAGCCGAGCCCGCAGCGCTACCGACATCGCTGCAGCGCTCGAAGGACGGCAGCTGCAGTCGAAGTTGCGCTGGGAGAAGGTGCTCGCCATCGAAGGGCAGGCTCCTACTTGGCTCAACAGCCGCTGGCTTCGAATCGGCCTGCTGCTGACAACGCTCGAGGTAACGGTAGAAAGGGACGGCCAGCCGTACGACCTGTCGCTATTGCGCGACGCTGCAGTGACGTTGTCGTCGAGTTACAAGACAACGTGGCACAGTACAAAGGCGACGATCGCGCGACTGCGCAAGCTTGACGAGTCGGCCGCAGTGGCCGGCGAGCCGTCTAGCGGCAACAAGGTGAGCAAGGAGTTCTCCTTTGTAACGAGCCCGTTCCGCGATGCAGAGCGGATCACCGCAGCAGACTCGCCGGTCTTCCACATGTGGAAGCACCGCGACTTTGCCTATGTGCGGCTGACCAGCCTGAGTCGGCGCAAAGCGCAGGAGACTCACGAGGAGTTCTCCGACCGGGTCGATCGCGCTTATGCGCAGCTCGACGCTGGGAAGCCACTGATCATCGATCTCTCGGCCAACGGCGGCGGCACAGCGAACGTGCTCGGTGAGTTCGTCGACCCGTTCCTTCCGGAAGAAGAAGAGGAACTGCCGATCTCGCATCGGACTGCAGCCGTCTACGACTTCTGGTTGTGGGAGTTCGTGAACCTCAAGGACGTGAGCTTTCCGATCACACCGTCGCCACGAGTTCCAGCGTGCCCGGTCTTCGTCCTCGTCGACCGGCACACGGCGAGCTGCGCTGAGATGGCGGCGGCGATCCTGCGAGCCCATCGCGACGCGATGTTGATCGGTGAGACGACACTGGGCGCCGAGTACACACTGCACAAGTTCGAGATCATCGATGGGACTTACGTCGAGTTTGGTGCGGGCGGCGGGATGGCGGCGTGCTGTGAACCGTTTCAAGGCACGGGCTTGCAGCCAGACGTTAGAATCGATCTCACCCTCGAGAGCGTACGCAAGCTCGGTCTTCACCGGGCTTATCGCGAAGTAAGACTTCGCTCGCTGTCGGAAGCGGTGCGTCGGGTGGGAGCGGACCCCGCCGACGTGCTGCGGAGGGCGCGCTAGCGGGCCTGCCTTTTGGGGCTGTGACCCTGCTATTGAAAGATTGCGTCGTGATTCAGCTACTGAGGTGTAGCTAAGTGACACGCAGCCCGCTTGCGACAAGAGGGTTGCGTCGCGCGTCGAATCTCGTAGGGTGAAAGTCATGACTCCGAGACTCGTTGACTCTCCCCTTCCGTATCCCTGACGCCGCTCGCTGTGCGGGTCCGTCAAACTCCACGAGTACAGTTCCGTGTAGATCCTCGCCTGGATTAGGAGAGGGTCTCCTCAATCGCAAGGAAGAAGTGATCATGCGTTTCTTGATGTTGTCTGTCGTGTTTCTCTGCGTCGGTTGTGCTCAGCCCCCGGGTCGTGAACACAGCCCCGGGTTGTCCACTGGCAAAGTCGGAAACTTCGACGTTCAACACAACTTCGCTGTCACCGTACCTAACGGCGCCGAGGGCGTGGACATTTGGTTCGCTGTGCCGAACCAGAACGACCGCATGCAGAGCATCTCCGACTGGAAGGTCGAACCCGCTGGGCTGCCTGCGAGGATGGTCCGTGACCGCCTCGGCAATCCCTTCTTGTACCTCCACCTCGACAACCCCGAGCCCGGGGAGTTTCACGTCGATACGAGCTTCAAGATTGAACGATATGAAGTGAACGCGGACCTCGATCCGTCGAAGACACGTCCGCACACGGCCGAAGAGCTCGCCGAGCTCAGCATCTACCTGAAGGGCTCCTCCCAGAGCGTGATCAACGGCGACGTGATCGCGATGGCGCGCAAAGTAGTCGGCACGGAGAAGAACCCAGTCATTGCTTCGCGCAGCATCTACGACGCGATCCTCGATCACGTCGAATACCACGTGAAGGATCCAAAGCCCAACGTCGCCAAGACAATGAATCCAACCGGAACCGGCAACAGCCGGCTTTGCTACGCCAGCTGCACCGGCAACTGCACCGACTTCCACTCTCTCTATGCCGCAGTTTCTCGCGCGGCGGGCATCCCAACACGTGCCGTCTACGGCTCCTTCTTCAAGGGCCCCCTGAGCGGCGTCGACAAGGACCAGAGCTATCACTGTTGGATCGAGTTCCACGCTCCGAACCTTGGCTGGATCCCACTCGACGTAGCCGTCGCTGACATCTTCGTCGATAGCTTCCAAGCCAATGAGCATAGCCAGCCTCGCGCGAACTTGACTGTGGCCAACGGTTACGCGGGCCCGGATCCAAAGCTCGTGAACTACTACTTCGGCAACCTGGAAGAGCGCCGGGTGACGTGGCACTGGGGACGTGATCTCGAGATGGTGGATCCACGCCAGAAGGGCGAACCCCTGCTGTGGAACCCGAAAGCCTATGCAGAAGTCGACGGTCAGGCCGCTTCGATCGTGAAACGCAAACTAACGTATCACGAGATCGGTGCGACGCAGGCAGCCCAGTGATCGACTGTCAGTAGGATCTACGGGGATCCCGAGAAGCAGCTAGCTTCCTCGCCAACTCGATGCCCTGACCTCCGCCCATCTTCGCCAGCTGGTGGTTCGACGGTCCGGCGACCGGACTGGCTATCGTGGTTTGTGATCGCGGAGAGGCTCGACTACCATGGCTGTCTTGCCATCAAGCCACCGAGAGTAGCTGCGAAGGGACTCGCCCGTGCTGATCCGGATCTACGTCGCATTCATCTTGTTGGGTTGTTCGGTCAGCCTCGCCCAAGAAGCGCCGGAGGCCATGGATGTCTGGCTCGGTTCCGGCAGTAGGAAGCCCAGCACCGGCATCTATCACGCCACGTTGAACCCGAAGTTCGGCACCCTGTCGACTCCAACGCTGGTCGCCGATATGCGCGGCCCCGGTTTCCTGGCGATGCACCCCAGCGGTAGCCCGCTCTATGCCAAGTCTTCGATCGACGGCAGCACATCAGTTGCGGCCTACGCGGTCCATCGACCGGACGGCAAAGTGTCGCTGACCCTCGTCAACACAATTGAGATCGGTAGTCCTGGGACGGCTCATGTCGCCGTGGATGCAACCGGCAGGATGTTGCTGACGGCGCAGTACGGAGGGAGCTCGGTCGCGGTATTTGCCCTCAACACGGACGGCTCCATCAAAGAGCGCACACAGTTGATCCAGCACGAAGGAGCTTCCAAAGTCGTGCCCCGCCGGCAGAACCGACCGCACCCCCACTGGGTTGGCTTCTCCCGTGATAATCGTTTCGTATTCGTCCCCGACCTGGGCCTAGACCAAGTGGTCATCTACAAAGTCAACTTGGCCGCTTCCAAACTGACCCGCCATGGAGTCGGTGTGGTTCCCCCTGGGAGCGGGCCGCGACACATGAAGTTCCACACTACTGCCAAGTGGGCCTATGTCCTGAATGAACTCGAACTCAGCGTCACGGTGTTCGACTATGACACCCAAGCGGGAACGTTGATCCCGAAGCAGACGGTGCTCACGGTACCCAAGGAACAAGTCGCCCAGGAAGTGTTCGCCAGCGCATCAGAGATCCGCGTGCATCCAAACGGGCGCTTCGTCTACACCGCCAATCGCGGCCACGACACGATCACAGCCTTTCGGGTGAACGAGGAGAGCGGCGAGCTGACGGTCGTCGAACGAGAACCCATCCGAGGAGCAACGCCGCGCAACTTCAACATCGATCCGACGGGACGCTGGTTGCTGGCTGCGGGACAACACTCGCACACGCTGACGGTGTTTGCCGTGGATCAGGAAACTGGCGGCCTGACCTACAACCGAGCCTGCCTCCCCGTTCCATCCCCGATCTGCGTTCTGTTCGAACACGAGTAGTGTCGATCGACAGCTAGAAGCTGCCCCGCTGTGCTTGCGGGCGCGCGTACCACTCGAAGTAGCCAATCATCATCTCGTCGAAGGTCTGTTCGCCAAAGCGTACTGTTTGGTTCGGGTCAGGATTGGCCGGGTTGTCGGCACTGTTGTCGAACCAGGCGGTGGCATGGATGACAGAGCCTGCAGGAATGTCGATCGGCTCGGCAAGTTTGTAGCGCAGCTGCCAGTTGAAGTCGTACCGAGGAACATCGAGGAGCAGCTGTCGGACGCCATCGGGTCGCGCCAGCTCGTAGCGGAAGGCCTTGCCGCGCAGATGCATGTGCGGTGCGAATGAATAGACCGTCGCGTCCTCGGAAAAGGCAAAGTGCGCTTTGACTTCATAGGCTGGATTTCCGGGCGGGATACGAAACCGCGTAGTAGCCGCGGACGCCGTTGTGATCTCGTACTGGGGAGGCGTGTCGCGAAACTTGAAACCGATCGCGGTGCGATCTTTGGCGGCCTTCCCGTTCGGCGTGTAGTGGACCTGGAACTTCAGCGAGGCGTTTGCGGGCAGCTTCTTGCCAACGTGATCGGGATAGATCGTCCAACCGTGGCCCGGCACCATCCCTGCGAAGTAGCCATGGAGCCCGCCGGCAAAGCGCCGCCGAAAAGCACGTCGACTCTCGCCAGGTTGTCGCGGTTCCTCTTGGAACACCAGCACGTGATGCACGACCTCGGGGGCTGTGGACCGAATCTCCATGCTCTGGATCCAGCGGTCTTCCTTGTTCGGGGTCCTTACGTACATGTAGCGATAGTCGACAAAGCCCTCCGCCGGAATCGACTGCGTTTCCGGAATCTCGATGACGAGATCTGGCTTGCCGATGTGCCAACCCTCGTCGCGCGTAACGGTTGCAGGTGCATCTTTCGCACTGCCTTCGGGGCACTTGTCATCAATCCACGACAGCAGCGCGCTGCGATCACGATCGGAGAGTCGCCGATCATTTAGCCAGGGGCCGGTACCCTCCGCCGCAAACCAAGGTGGCATGATCTGCTCCTCCAATACGTACTTGATCATGCTCTTGCGCGCTTTGACCTGGCGGTAGGCCTCCAGCGGGAACGGACCGACGCCACCTTTGCGATGACAGGACTGGCAGGAGGCCTGAACGATGCGACTGATTCGGTTGTGGTACGTGATCTTGCCTGAAGGCTGCCAGTCAGGAGAGTCGAGCTCAATGACACACCCGGGGCTCGTCGTGGCAGGAGTCGACACCGGACGCCCCTGCAGCACCTCGTCGATAGCATCGATCAGGTAGTTGCGGCTGGGCGCCTGCTTCGAGTAGCCGATCCCATACTGGTCGTCGACCGCGCCTCGGTATCGCAACGTCCCGGCACTGTCGATCACGAAGGCCTCGGTGGTCGTGCGCACCCCCAGCACAGCGGCAACCTTTCTTTTGGGGTCGTGGACATAGATACCATCGAAACCAAAGGCCTTCTGTTCGTCGTGCATCATCTTCGGCGTGTCGGACTCGTTGACGTTCAGGAACAAGAACGTCACTGGCTTCTTGTTCTGCCCCGATGCCGCGTACTTTCTCGTCAACTTCCCAAGGCGAGGTCCATAGCGCTTGCAAAGAGGACAATTGACATCGCGTGTCACGACAACCAGCGCGCCCTGTAGCTGCAGTAGGGAAACCCGTTTCCCTGCGAGGTCCGTGGCGTGGACGTCCGGCAAGCGCTCTCCGAGATGTTGCACTTCTTGGCGAGCTTGAGGCCGCGGCGCCACCCGCACCGGACCCTGGTCTGTCTTGTCCGCGGCGGTGAGTTGGGTCCCACAAAACGCGAGGGTTACGGTCAGCGTGATCACAGGAAGTCGTTGCAATGGATTCTCCGGTCTAGAGTGAGACGCTGATCCTAACCGGTCACTGACGGCTTCTCGCTCCCGAGATCAGTCGTCACCACCAGGGCTGATGGCGAGCAGAGATAAGCAAAATAAATAAAAGGACTTAAGAGGATCCGACGAGCGCCCAACTCGCCCTTGACAACAAATCTTGTCAAGGCTATCGTGTGGGCATGTTGGACGTAGATGTCATCGATGATCCCGGCGCCGCAACGATCGCGCTGGAGCCTGTGCGCAGTCGGCTCCTCGCCGAGTTGGCCGAGCCCGCGTCCGCAGCGGCGCTGGCCACTCGCGTCGGACTGTCCCGACAGAAGGTCAACTACCACCTGCGCTCGCTCGAATCACACGGACTGGTGCGGGTCGCCGAAGAACGGCGCTGGGGTGGGCTGACCGAACGGCTGTTGGTGGCCACCGCTTCGTCGTACGTCGTTTCGCCGCATGCGCTCGGGCCTGTCGGTGCGGACCCGGAACGAAGCGCCGACCGTCTGTCAGCCACCTATCTCCTCGCCTTGGCGGCTCGGATCATCCGTGAACTGAGCGGGCTACTGCGACGTTCACGCGAGGAGAAGAAGGGTGTCGCGACGCTAGCGATCGACACCGAGATTCGATTTCGTTCGGCGGCAGACCGTGCCGCATTCACCGGTGAACTCACGAACGCGATGACGTCACTCGTTGCCCGCTACCACGACACGGCAGCTCCAGATGGCCGCCCGCATCGGGTGGTCCTCGTCGCGCACCCGTTACCCCAAGACAATTCTACGAAGGAGGAATCATGAGCGTTCAAAGTGACGGCTCTGGCAAGCGATGGATCCAGGTCGAGATCGAAGTTCCCGGCACGCCGGAAGAAGTCTGGAAGGCTATCGCAACGGGTCCCGGCATGGAGTGCTGGTTCATGCCGCTCGGGACCAATGCGGACGAGACAGAACAGAAGGTCGGCGGCGCGATCTACATGGGAAGCGGCGACGAAAAGCAGAAGGTCGGCGAATACACAGAGTGGGATCCGCCGCGTCGCTTTGTCGCCGAAGGTCAGTCCTGGGGCCCCGACGCCCCGGCACTCGCTCATGAGTGGACCGTCGAAACCAAAGCCGGTGGCACGTGCATCGTGCGCGTGGTCAACAGCTACTTTGCAGACTCGAGCGACTGGGACAATCAACTCGGCGATATGGACCTGGGTTGGGCCCGCTTCTTCCGCATTCTCCAGCGCTACATGACCGATTTCAGCGGTCAGCCCTGTGCCGCCATCCACTTGATGGGGCCGACGGGGATGCCACAGTCCAACGTCTGGGAGACGATGACAGGCGCCTTCGGGCTCGATGGCGCAAAAGAAGGTGCTCCGTGGAAGTCAGCCATCGCCGGCGCGTCCGAGCTCTCTGGAACCGTCCATCAAGTCGAGGCAGGGGCGGCACCCAGTGCCATCTTGCGAGTCGACGGGTCCGTATCGGGCACGGCTTCGCCACTGGCCTTCACGATCGGCGGCCAGACGATGTTTGCAGTCGGTATCTACCTCTATGGCGACGGCGCGGCTGACTTCGTTGCGCGCGAGGAACCCAAGTGGCAATCGTGGATGCAGGAGACTTTCTTCGGCGGTTGATGCGGGGGCAGCAGCAACCTCAAGACAGCGAGGTGACTCGAGATCACTGGGGCACCTCGCTGACTTCCTCGAAGAACTCGACGTCGTCACAGTCAGCAACCACCTCTGCCCCGCACGAAGCGTCTCGAACTGCCCTCGGAGGCAGCAACTTCGCCCGATCCAAGGCGGCGAAGAAGCGCTTCCGGCACTCTGGCCGGAGCACTCTCTGCCGGATGAACCATCATGCTCAGGATGATATTCGTTCCACGAAACCCGAGATGTCAAGCGCGCGCACGCGCGTCAGTGCGCCATTGTGATGCGGCGGTGCTCCATACCTGAGAGAGAAACAAAACCGAGCTGGTGCCGATGCAGCACTACGAACCCTTCTCTGACGTGGTAATACGCTTGGCCAGAGCTTCGAGATCATTGCCCCGCAAAGCGCCTTCCATCAACTCTGGAAGTCGTTGCGGGGAACATCCAAAGCAGGGGATGCCGAGCCTCGCGAGCTTTCGCGCCAATGCTTCATCGAAGGACGGGATGCCACTGTCTGAGAGCGCCAGTAGGCACAAGACTCGAACCCCAGAAGCCACCATGTCGCCGAGGCGGCGCACGAGTTGAGCCTCGTTGCCCCCCTCGTACAGATCCGTAATCATGATGAACAATGTTCGGGCGGGATCTGAGACGAACTGTTCGCAGTATGCGACCGATTTGTTGATGTCTGTTCCACCACCAAGTTGAACGCCAAACAGCATATCCACCGGATCGAGACCGCACTTCTCCGTCAAATCGACAACCTCGGTGTCAAACGCAACCACTCGTGTGTCTAGCGCTGGGAGACTCGCGAAGATCGAACCACAGACGGCGCCGTAGACGACCGAGTCAGCCATCGAGCCGCTCTGATCCATGTCTACAATCACCGTCCAGTTGTTGGTGCGCTGCGACCGTGAGTAGAAGTAAACGCGTTCGGGGATCAGTCGCTCGAGTTCCTTGTTGTAGTTCTTCAGATTGCGCCCGATGGTCCACTTCCAGTCGATGTTGTTGACGTGCGGGATTGGAGAATGGTCGTTGCGGTTCAGGGCGCCCATGACCGCCCGCCGAATCTGCTGTTCGAGCGTCAGTTTGATCTCCTCGACGACTGAACGAACAACCATACGCGCTGTTTCTTTGGTGCGTTCTGGGATCTGGCCGCTGAGCGACATGAGAGTGCCAACAAGCTGAACGTTGGGTTGGACGTTCCTCAGCATTTCGGGCTCGAAGAGCAGCTGGTCCATGCCTCGGCGTTCGATCGCGTCTTGCTGAATCACGGTAACGACGTCCTCGGAGAAGTACGTGCGGATGTCTCCAAGCCATTTCGACAGTCGTGGAGAGGAAGATCCGAGTCCGGCTGAACGCTGAGAATCTCGACCGTCGCCAGTATCATCGTAGATAGCTGCGAGAGCTTCATCCATGAGGTGCTGGTCCCCCGAGAGGCCTATCCCATCGCCGTCGGAAACGTACTCCCCGAGGCGCTCCTCGGAAGCACTACCCAAGATGAGACGCCAGCGTGTCAGCTGTTCGCGATCGATCGGTTCGTGGTCCATCCCTGGTTCCAATGCAATCCACTAGAGGTCATCGAAGTCGAAGTCGCTCAACTCTTCTAACGACTGCTCCTCCTCGTTCGTCAGGGGCTGACTCAACATCTCGCTCGCAACGTCAGCACCTGCGCCCCAGTACTCGCCCAAGTTCTCTGCGATGTGCCGCTTCTCTTGCGGGCTGAACCCGCCGAACGAGCGACGAAGAAAGACGAGTGCGCGCAGGAACTCCCCCTCTTCGAGGGACTCAACGTAACCGGCCAGCTGTTCCCACAAAGGTTGCCGCGCGAGCAGCGCATACCGATTACGCTTCGACAGGCCTTCGAACCACCCCGCGCCAAGGTCCGCGTCGATACCTGGCGATAGACGGCGGGACATCTCGCGGGCGAGATCCTCGTTGTCTACGAGGTTGCGTTCCAAGAGAATCGCGCACGCGTACCCCGACAGTAGTGGGTTGTGCTGATCGGAGTCTGCCAGCCGCCTCAACTCGCCAACCCACAGGTTCTCGTCAACGCGATCGCTGTACTCGAGGTTCACCTTGTTGAGCTCATCGATCGCAACGACAGCTGACTTGGCAGCTGCATCATCGCAATTGGCCGCCCCTATCAACGCCAGCGATCCCTGAACGAACAAGTCTTCCACTAGAGGCATCAACGGTTCAGGGTCGAACTGTCGTACATCTCCGTAACGAGCAATCATGCCGAGGCGGTTGGCAGCATGTGCAATAGCCCTGAACTCGGATGTTCCCGATGCCAGTTCCTGCAAGCGCTGACGCGCCTGGTCCATCGCGGCGATCATTCCGCACTTGCAAGCGTCACTCACCATGCTTGCTGCTTCAGCAACGGATTCGCACTTCGACAGCTTCGACTTGAAGGAGTAGCCGGTCGCTACTTCGATGGTTTCACCGAGGAGCACCGCTTCGACGAGCTGAATCTCCGACTCGGTCGACCATTGGACATGCCACTTCTCTGCCCAAGTCGTCGAGTCTTGGTGAGTTTCCTGTTCGACTGCGAACTCGACGCCGATGACTCGGAGGCGATGGAGGAGCGACGACCGATTCAGGTCGAGGTATGCAGCCTCCTCGCTCTTGGCGCGTCTATTCTCTCGGAGATCGAGGCCAAGCTCCTGCTTCACCGTCGTGCGGTACTTCGTTAGCTTGTAGCGAGCGAGCTGCCGTTCGAAGTCGTCTTGGATGGACGTCTGACTGACTCCCGCCGGGAGCTGACCGATGGCCGTCCCGACTTCGACGTATGCCATCGACTGGGATACCGAGGAGACTTCGCCGTGGCCAATGAGTGTCGTCGCGGCGTCGCGGAGGTCCGCAAGCGTCGGTGCTTGGCCGCCTTTGAGCGCAGCGAGACTTTGCGCGAGACGAACCCCCTCGATGACCTCGGCTGTCGATCGGTGCGTTCCCTGCTCGCGAGTGTGCCTTGCGACCATGGACAGATAGCGCGAGGGCAGGTGTTCGATTCGGGCTTCCTGTAAGGACTCCCACAGCAGCTCGAAGTAGGCGGGTGCGTGGTTGCCGGCGCCGTAGCCAGACTGCGACGACAACTTGAAGTAGGAGTACGGCATCAGCGTCAGTTTGCTGGGACGACGCTTGAGTGTTGAGAGCTCGTCGTCGGTCATCGCCGGCAAGTGGCCACCGATCGCTGACGCGTGATACGCTCCAACCAGGACGACGATGTCCTCCGGAGCCATGCCGGCGTCGATCGTCTCTTGGATTCGCCGCCGCATGTATGCTTCACGAACTAGATTCTCTGCATCGGACTGGGGCGAACGCTCGTCGAATTCGCGCAGCCCAGCGCCGAACTCGATCGCCGCGAGGCGGTAAGAATCGTCGGTCAGATTGTGCTCGAAGTTTCGCTCCCAATAGGTTTCATAGTCGGGCTCGCCGGCGTGCCTTGCGAATCGTTCATAGAGAGACTCACGCTCATGACGAGCCTCGACGTCGAGCTCTTCTTGCGGTGCTTCTCCCTTCCGCTGCTCTGGCGAGTCTTTGGAAAGTTCCTTGTCTGGTAGAGGAGTCTCGTCCGTTCGCTGCTGGGATTGCAGGGCGAGGAAGACGTCGGAGGGCAGATCGATCCATTCGGCTCTCGCACGATTCTGCTTCGCCCAAACGAGAGCTTGATACTCCGGGCTGTACCTCGCGATGGGGTAGACAACGGTGCCCACCGGAAGATCCTCCGTGTAGGCAAGGATGGCGATCGGAGGCACCGTGCCTCGTCGAGTCATGTCTGGGATCAATGCCCCAGCGTCTGACAGCCCCTCGATCAAGACCGCCTTGGGCTTCTTCTGGTCGAGAAATCGACGGAGGTGCCACGCCCCGGACGGGGACAGGTGACGGATTCCGAACACATGAACCTGATCCAGAGAATCAGTCATGCTGCTCCATACACGCCTGGTAAAGCGGTCTCCAAGCGGCACCCCGCTTCTTCATCACGTTCTTCAGATACTCCTGCCAGACGATGTGGTCCTTCTCCTCATCTTTGACAATCGCACCTTGGAGACCTGATGCCATGTCAGCTGCATCGACTTCGCCATTCCCGAAGTTGCCGGCCAGTGCCATGCTGTTCGCGAGCAGTGAGATCGCCTCGGCCGTCGACAAAACCCCCGATGGCGACTTCACCTTGCTCTTTCCATCCAGGGTTTGGCCGGCGCGAAGCTCCCGAAAGATCGTGACGACTTTCTCAATAGCGTCCTCGGCCGGTACCTCCGCGTTGAGGTCGAGGCTCGACGCGAGCTCGCGCACTCGCTTGCTGACAATGTCAATCTCGGTTTCCAGCTGACTTGGCGTAGGTAAAACGATGATGTTGAAGCGCCGCTTGAGTGCCGCAGACATGTCATTTACGCCGCGGTCACGGGTGTTTGCCGTAGCGATGATCGAGAAACCCTTCGAAGCTGCGACTTCTGTCTCGAGTTCCGGGACCGAGATGCGCTTCTCGGACAGCAACGAGATCATGGCGTCCTGAACTTCGGATGCGCAGCGAGTGATTTCTTCGAAACGGGCAATCGCGCCGTTCTCCATGGCGCGGAAGATCTCACTCTTGATGAGAGCCTCATGACTCGGGCCGTGGGCAATCAACATGGCGTAGTTCCAGGTATACCGGATCTGTTCTTCAGTGGTTCCGGCCGTGCCTTGCACGACACGAGTCGAGTTGCCGTTTATCGCTGCCGTGAGGTGTTCAGAAAGCCATGACTTTGCAGTTCCGGGCTCGCCGATCAGCAACAAGGCTCGGTCGGTGACGAGTGTAGAAATGGCAATCTCCACCAGGCGCTGATGGCCGATGTACTTAGGAGTGATGTTCCTTTTTCCGCACTTCCCACCACAGACGTACAAGAGCACGGAACGCGGGGACATCTGCCAACCGGTCGGAACATCATGCTTCTCTGCTTTGATCAGGGCGTCGATTTCCTCTGCAAACAACGCTTCGGCAGGCTGTCGTAGCACGCTGCCTTCGTTGCCCGCTGACTTCTTCTTTGACATCGTTTCCTGCTACCTCTTCTTCAGCTGTTCCAGGACCGGGATCAGCAAATCGATGGTCTGCTCAGAGAGTTTGGGCACGACTGCCTCGATCTTTGATACGGCATCCTTGGGCAGATAGGGAATCAACTCCATGAGCCAGTGGGTGTAGTAGCCTGGACGGGAGCCGTCCTGCACCACCAACAAGTTCACAAAATGCTCGACACACTTCGGGTGTTCGATACGGATCATGACGCGTAGCAAATCCGAGACGTCGTAGTCTGTCGCGCCTTTCCCCTTGAGCTTCGCGTCGACTGTCTTCGAGAGTAGCTTGATAGCGCCTCTGTGCTTGGGCTGTGCTAGGGCCATTACGACCGGCAAGTCGTTCAGCTTGACCGCAGCCTCTAGCCAACGCGAGTCGAGCTTGGCTTTGCTCGTCTGCGACGAATGTCCCGTCTCTCCAGACAAGAACCCTGCGACGACTTCTTGCTTGTCCTTCGCAGGATTGGCGCCGCGCTTCTTGGGGATAGTGGCGACGTAGTACGGCGAGAACAACGTGAAGAATCTCTTTATCGTGCAGGTCTGGAGTCCGGCGACGAGCGCCCACTCGAGGGCATCTGGCGGCAGGGACTCATGGGCCTCGATGAGTTGTTCTTGAGCCGACTTCGACTTGGACTCTGCCAACAGGCCGGCAACTCGCTCGACGACACAGCTACCATCGGTGCCCCCCCGGTTCTTGACTCTCGCCAGATTCTCACGCTGCTCGAAGCATCCGAGCAGAAAGGAGATCGACTTCTTGTCACTGCGCGACTGAAATCCCAGAAGCAGATCGAAGAGTCTTGTGAGAGCCTCGAGGCGCTTCGCCTTGTCCTTCGTGGCAAGCACCGCTTCCAATTGCTCGTTCGTCAGTTCGAGCAACCTGTCGAGCAGTTCGGGACTGCGATTTCGACTCACTGCGTAAAGGGCGAAGACGGCGTCCGTACCACCGAGCGCGCCGAGGAGAGCCTCGACCACTTCAGGCTGCGAGAAGCCAGCAATGGCGTCGAGCGCAGCACGCCGAACCTCCTGGGATCTTGCCTTGACTTGACTCAGAAGAAAGGAGAGGTGCTCCTCCGAATCCTTGAGGCAAGAGATAGCTGCGACCTTCAGTTCCTTCGAGCCGGATTCGAGCGCCTCTTCGACTTTCTTTCGTGACCCGACCGAGTCGAGCTTGTGCATCAACACCAAGCGGCGAGCGTGCCCTCCCTTCCCTTTGACGTCCAGCGTCTGCGCCAGCTCGGGGAGGATCGCAGTGCCGTATGCCGGAAGTATCTGCGTTGCGACGTATTCGCCGATCTCGCTGTAACCATCATCGATCGCGGCTACTGCGAGTTTCACTAATCGTATGTCGTTGAAGACTCCGCGCTCATGCGCTTCTGAAATGATCTCCAAACGTCCGGAGCCTGTCGATTTCAAGGCTTCGATCAAGGGTTTCAGCACTCGTGCGCTCGTGTTCGAAGACGTAAGACCAAAGTCAGAGCCCTCTATCGAGCGCGCTTCCTTGGCCGCACCGGTCCTCCCCTGGGTGTATCGGATCGCTGTCACGAGGGTTCCTAGCTCGAGAAGCCTCTGCGGAGAGGACTCTGCGTCGCTACTGACAACATCCTTCACCGCTTGTGCAACCCGAGCGAAAACGGGAGCCTTCTCTCCGGCCTTCTGCAGCGGGTCGATGAGCTTCTTCAGCCGAAAGTCGTCGCTGGCCAGATTGCTGCCTGCGATCGCGAGGCGCCGAGTTTCGGCATAGACTTCGTTCAGAACTGCGATGCTCATCAGATACCCCCTCAGTACGTCAACCGGACGATCGCCGTCTCGGTGACAATCCCGAGAGGTTTGACGCGTAGCCTCTGAGAATCGAGATCGTGATCGAAACGCCCGACGAGTGTTTGATCCTTGAATAGATCGTCAGACAGCAACCGCAACAGATGGCAACTTGAAGGTTCTTCGCTCAGTCCACGATCGGTGAGAGCGATCCGAGTTCCGCTTGCGTCTTCGATGACGAACTCTCCGTCCTCGGTTTCCATCATGTTTGCGTATGACAACGCATGGACGGGGTGCTTGTCAGCCAACGGCGCCTTGAGTTGACCCTTGACGGACTTGATCAGTGCTTCGAAGTCGCTGCCAGCGAGCTCTCGGATGGCTCGGCAGTCTGCATCTTTCAACGGGCGCGGGGCCATCTCTTCCCAGCGCACGCGAGGATTGACGTCTCCCGGGTACACGCACAGCTCTTTGACGACTGCGACTTGGAAGAAGCTGTCACCGCTCTTGATGTAGTCGAGTGCTTTGTACGGGCGAAAGGTCTGAGTGATCGAGACGCGGCCCGAGCGAAGGTCGATCCAGGTGCCCGTATCAACGTACTCTCTTCTGGCAACGTCGTCGTGCGAGTTGAAAGCGAGTTGCACCAACTCGACGTCGTTCTCGACGAGTCCCGCGTCCCGAAGCTCCGACAACTGCCACGCATGCCCCAACCACGCTGCGATGGCGGTCTCGGTTTCTGGTTTGAGATCTGGGTCCGCGAGGCGGCGACTCAGGTAGGCTCGGCCGTTCTTGATCAATGCGTGGATCCGTGTCAGCTGATCGAGTGCTTCGCTGTAGATTGCTTCGAGGTTCACTGACTCGCCGTTGCCGCCGATTCGACCGTCGTCGCCGGCGAAGAGCTTCGTGTAGTCCCGTAGTGCTGCTTGTGCTCCTGGAAGAAAGGCGTTGCCTAGCTGTTTCGCCTGGTCGTCGATCTGTGTGGCGGTCTTCGCGTTCGTATTGCCCATGCCCATGCGAACGAGGTCGTGAGTCAGTGTCTCGAGGAGGTCGAGCCCTTTGAGCTGAGCCTGGATCTTCTTGTTCAGCGCGGTCTTGTTGACCTTTTTGGGCTTGCCCGAGTCGGCCTTCTGCTTCTCCTTTCGAGCCGCGAGCTTCTCTCGCTTCTCTTCGATGTCGCTCGGCACCTCCGCGACTTGGAACGACTTTCCCTGAGTCCAGGCGTACATGAGGCCCAAGCAGTGCTTGCACGGAAACTGTCGGCTTGGACAACTGCAGCGGTGGGTCGGAGCCTCTGGACGAACGAAGTCGCAGGAGCAGTGATAGTTGGATTTGCCGCTACCCTTGCACTCTCCAAAGATGATTGTCTCATCTTCAGACTTGTTGAGTGCGAGATACTTACCCTTCAACACCAGCCCGCGCCCGTTCTTGATGGCACTCGCGTTCGGCGCAGCGGAGTCGACGTACGACTCGTCGATCTGAATCATGGGGAACCCCAGGAGCTATGAGTTCGTGAGCTAAGCAGTCGTCACGGTACAAAGGCTCGCATCAAGGAGAAAGCGATTTCGCCGGTTCTTCGCGCGAGAGCAGGGATTGAAGCTCTCGCAGATGGCTTGGGCGAAGGCAGAGTCGTTCAAACGGCACTGCGGAAACCTCGCCCTCACGCCTCGCCCAAGTGGGATTCACCCAGGCAGAGATTGCGATGGCACAGTTTCGATGAGACTCTGGTTCGGAAGGTAACAAGAACCTAAGGAGATCGAGTCATGAAGAAATGGGTGATGTTCGGCTTGCTGGGCGTGTGCTGCGTCGTCGGTGTCATGGCGGTCATGAGCTTCATGGGAGTTCGGGCGAACGAAGGTGCGCTCGAAGAGATTCGAGGCCAAGAAGGAGTCGTAGTTCTCTCTGTGGCAGGCATGACATGAGGCGTTGGATGCAAACTGAGCGTGCGGGACACGCTCCTTGCCCTAGCAGACGTCAAAGATGCAGCCGTCGACTACGACCAAGGCCTTGCTTACGTGCTTCCAGCCGGCAACTTCGACACTGAGCAAGCCATCGCTGCGCTCGGTGAAGGAGGAAGGTACTCGGCGAAGACTCAGTAGGTTGAGCTCAAACTTCGACTCCATTGCTGGGCGAACACGACGTTGCGCTCGTTCTGTTCTTGGCTTCGTTCTGTTCCTGGCGTCGGTCTGTTAGCCTCGGGCCTGCTGGTCGCTATCGTCAACCTTGCACGGCGCGCTCCAGCGCTTGCAGCGTCGCCGAGCGTCCAGGCAAGGCGGCTCGGAGCGCGTTGACTTGCCCCGCGAGCTCCTGGGTGTTTCCGACTTCGTCGAGGATGCGCCGCGCTTGCCGAGCCCAAGCGAAGGCACTTGCGCGACCACGGGGCGACGCCGCCTCGAGCCTTGCCAGATTGAGATAGCTGAGAGCGATGTGTCGGTGTTTCTCCGGCAGTACCGAACGTCGCAGCTCCAGAGAGCTGCGCAAGTGTGAATCGGCTTGCCGCTGGCGCCCCATTTCGAGGTAGAGCTCGCCCAGGTTGTTCAGCGCGCTGGCCAGTTCAATGCGCGACCCCGGCGACTTGCGCCACTCCTTCACCGCTGCAACGAGCCTTTCCTCGGCCTCGTCTTGGTGACCTAGAATCAGCAGCAAGCGACCGAGGTTGTTGAGACAGTGCGCCGCCTGGGCGTGGTCTCCGGCGGCCACTTCCATACGAATATCGAGCGCTTCCCGATAGTGTTCGAGGGCCTCTTCGTACCGCTTCTGCTCCTCACAGAGTGCACCGAGATTGTTGCGATAGCGGGCGCTGCCTTGGCGAGGACTGAGGGCGATGCACTCTTTCAGAAAACGTTCTGCAGCGCGGTACTCGCCAAGTCCGAGCGCAGCGAGGGCGCGATTGTTGGTCGCATCGCGAAGCACGCTGGGGGGCACCTCCGAGAGATTGGCGATGGCGCGTGCGGCGACGGCGAAGCGCCGTTTGGCCTTTTCGTGCTGACCCATCTGACCATACACCATACCGAGGTTGCTCTGCGTCTTCGCGACGTCGATGTCTGTTGGGCCGAACGCTTCGGACAGTCGTCGCACCGCAAGCTTCAGGTACGTTTCGGCGTCGCCCAATTGCCCCGTCTGCAGAAACAAGCAGCCGAGCGCTCGCACCAGTTGAGCCATGTCGCCGCCGCGGTCAGAAACGCTGCGCGCGTATTCAATGCAGCGCCGAACGTGTGGTTCCAACGCTTGTTGCTCGGCCAGTGGTGCTGTCGGGAACCGACGCTTCATGACCTCGCAGAGGTCGCTGCGCAGCCGAGCTCGCTGCGAGCGCGTCAACGAGCGCTCAATCGATTCGTGTGCGATGCAGTGCAACGTGTACTGCTGCGTTTCGGTATCGATCGCGACGAGCGAACGACGCACCAACCCGGACAACGCTGCCTGGGCGTCTGCGGTCGAAACGCTTTCGGTGTGGGCCAGGTCGATCGCGAGGTCCGTCGGGATTGGCGCGACTGCCGCCACCGACAAGAGTCGGATCAGCCGTGCGGCAGTAGGCGCGACGGCTTCCACGGCAGCCAAACCCCGGCGCCACGGCGCGCGAACGGTGCGCGGGAACCGAAACCGGCGCCAGTGGTCGTCGACGAACGTCGTGTAGCTGCACCGACGCGCCGACACGAACGCAGCGATTGCCTCCAAAGCAGGCAAGTAGTTACCAAGAGCGAGCGTCAACGACGTGGCGGCTTGTAGCTCCCCCTCCTCGCGCGGCGACATCGCCGTGGCGGCCGCTGATCGGCGACGCTTTCGCGACGAAGAGCTACGATGCACACCCCATTCCTGGCAACGGTCTGCGGAGCGGTGGCACAAGAGATCACCACGACCACCTCGCAGCAGTAGGAAGTCGACAGCATCGCTGTCAGGCAGGTTCGGCACATCGACGCGAACAAACCCGGACGGGACCGAGTCCTCGTTCGCTGTCGTCAAGAGAACATGCCCCGACGCGACGTCGCGCGGCAACTGGCTCCACCACGGCGGCTGTGTTTCGACACCGTCGATCACGAGGAGCCAGTCGGTGCTGTGTGTGAGCGCGGCGAACACGGCGCGTGCATAGACCTCGGGGTCGTTGTTGCGGCGCACACCGAGAAGAGTGCCGATACGATTGAGGCAGCTGGCACCCCCATCCGACGACGCGGCGTCGATCCAATACACATCGCCAAACCCTGCTTGCTGGCGGACAGCAAACTGACAAGCGATCTCGCTCTTGCCCACTCCTGGCATGCCGACAAGTGCAACGCGTCGCGTGGGAGCCTCCGACCTACGCGACGCCGCTCGGAATGCGTTGGACAGTTGCAACAGGATGTCGGTGCGCCCGACGAACAGAGGCGAGGGGACACGAGGTACCGACCAGTGATCCGTGGCAAGCGTCTGCGGGAAAGCGATGTCTTGGAGGCCGACATCCAAAGCGTTCGCCAAGCTCGTAAGACACGCAGCAGTCACGCGCTCGCCGGCTTCCGCACGCCGAAGCGTTGCAATGTCGACGCCCGCCGCTTGTGCAAGTTCGAGTTGTCGCCAGCCGCGAAACGATCTCAACCAAAGAATCGCTCGTGAGTCGGGCAGCACGCTACGATGCGACATAAGCGCCTCATTGACTATAGCTTAGCGAACACACTGAACTGATGGGTCCAGCCTCCTCCATGCAACACATGATACCCGCTCAACTACGATCCGTGGAGGAGGTGACCATGTCACGCAACGTATCTATCTGGTGTCTGTTCATTCTGACGATGGCGACGCCGCTCGCTGCCCAGCCACTGACCTGCGGCACGCAACTCGCAGGTTCGATCTCCGGGGCAGGCGAAGAGGATGTACTTGTGCTGCAAGCAACCGCGGGGGACACGATCTCGCTGGTGCTTTGGCAAACGGGCGGCAGCAACTTCACAGTGCATGGCGACCTCTACCCTCCGAGTTCTACCAGTACACCCATCCTGCAGGATCTCAATGGCGAGAACCAGATCGACCTGACCGAGTCCGGCACCTACATACTGCGGGTGCACGACGACAACCTCGCGCACACCGGCAACTACGCAGTCGAGTATAACACCATCGCACCGGCCTCGAACCAATGCGGTGTGCAAGCGGTGAGTTGCGGGCAAAACGTCACCTCGACGATCGCCGTCACAAGCGAACAACACTTCTATGCGATCGATGCACAGGCGGGCGACACGATCTCGCTGGTGCTGTGGCAAACAGGCGGCAGCAACTTCACGGTACATGGAGATCTGTACGCTCCGGGGGGCGCCACCGTGCCGCTGGCCACTGATCTCAACGGCGAGAATCAAATCGATGTGACGCAAACGGGCACCTACACGCTGATCGTGCACGCGAGCACCTTCTACTACACCGGGAACTACTCACTTGAGTTCAGCACCATTGCACCGTTGACGAATCAATGTGACGTACAGGCGATTGCATGTGGCGAGAACGTGGCGTCCACGATCGCGGCCACGGCAGAGCAGCACTTCTATACGTTCGATGCTCAGGCTGGGGATACGATGTCACTGGTGCTGTGGCAGACGGGTGGCAGCAACTTCACGGTTCATGGAGATCTCTATGGTCCCGGTGCGACCACGACGCCGCTGGCAGGCGATCTCAACGGTGAGAACCAGTTCGATATCACGCAAACGGGAACCTACACGCTGGGCGTACATGCCAGCACGTTCTACTACACCGGCAACTACTCACTGGAGTTCAACACCATTGCACCGCTGGCGAATCAATGTGGCGTGCAAGCGATTACGTGTGGCGAGAACGTGGCGTCCACGATCGCGGCTACGGCAGAACAGCACTTCTATTCTTTGGATGCTCAGGCCGGAGACACGATCTCGCTGGTGTTGTGGCAGACCGGCGGCAGCAACTTCACGACCCACGGCGACCTCTATGGGCCGGGCGCAACCACTGCACTGCTGGCTGATCTCAACGGAGAGAATCAGATCGACGTGACACAATCAGGGACCTACACACTCGCCGTTCATGCCAGCACCTACTACTACACCGGCAACTACTCTCTAGAGTTCAACACCGTCGCGCCAGTCGCGAATCAGTGCGCCGGGCAAGTGATCGCGTGTGGCAGCAACGTATCGGGTAGCATCGCCGAAACCGGCGAGCAGCACATTTACTCGATCGACGCGCTGGCCGGCGACACGATCTCTCTGCAGGTCCAGGCGACCGGGGGTAGCAACTTCGTGGCTCACGGGGACCTGTTCGAGCCGGGGTCTACTGTCCCCCTCGTGGAAGACTTGTCTAGTGTGGAGGAAATCACTCTACCTATCGCTGGCATCTACACGCTGCGGGTGCATGCGAGTACCTACTACTACACTGGCAACTACGTGATCGATCTGACGTGGACCGGGCCGTTCTCGCAACAGTGCTACGATTTCATTCGCGGCGACGCGAGCGCCGACGGATCCGTGAACCTGCTCGATGCGATTCTGACGTTGAACTACCTGTTCCTCGGCGATGCGCATCCGTGCCCGGAGTCGCTGGATTCAAACGATGACTCGGCAGTGAACCTCGTGGACCCGGTTCATACACTGAACTACTTGTTCGCGATGGGGCCTGCCCCAGGATCGCCGTTCCCCGGTTGCGGACTCGACGGCGACCCCGCTTCGAGTCTGGGTTGCGATCCGGCCGCCTGTCCCTAAGGCAGGCCGCCGTTCCACCGACGAAGTGCAGCGTGCTGGCTCACGCCCTGTTCCGGCGCTAGACTGGCTCCGTGTGAAAAGGAGCTGCCATGCGTCGCAAGCGAACGGTGATCTGCATCGCCCTGTGCCTCCTGGGGTCGCTACTGCCAACCTCGGGTAGCGCTCAGAGCCGACTGTTTGCCCTGCGCGCTGGCCAGCTGGACGAACTCGAGCCGACAACGTTGGGCACGATCGCTACGACGCCGCTGACGAGCAGTGGTGGCGCACTGCTGTACGTAAACTGCGCGGCGGTGAGCCCGGCAACCGGCGACGTCCTCGGCGCAGCGATCTTCAGCATGCAGCCGAGCACCATGATGGTCTCGATCGACATCGTCAGTGGTTTGGTCGCGCCGATAGGTACGCTGAGCCAGCACTTCGAGTCGATCAGCTTTGCAGGAAACACCTTGTACGGAGTCGCGCCGATTGACGACGCGACGACCGTATTCACGATTCCACCGGCGCCACCGTTCCTTCAGGGCACGTCAGCGCTCACCGCCCGGCTGGCCTACCGAACCATCGACGGACAGCTCTATCGCGCCTACGGACCTCCGGCTGCGCTCGAGCGCATCGACCCTGCCACCGGAACTGTCGTGCAGATACCTCTCTCTGTGCCGACTATGACGCCCGTGGGGCCGCCGATGTCACTGACTTACCTGCCGGATGTAGACGAGTTCCTGCTGCTCGACGGCAACGCGATCAACGATGTCTTTCGCGTCACGCCTGCCGGCGTCGTGACCCACGCTCATACTTTCGGTGTTCCCGTTATCTCTTTGTTTGGCATGTCCGCCGAAGTCCGACGCGGGGATTGCAACTCCGATGGCAACATGAATCTCGCCGATGCAATCACGCTGTTGAACCATTTGTTCCCGGCCACGCCACCGGCGCCGCCGCTGCCATGCCACGATGCATGTGACGGCAACGACGACGGTCAGTTGGATCTCGCAGACGCAATTGCGATGTTGACTGCGCTCTTCCCGCAGCCGACCGGACCTGCTCCGATGTTGGGCGATTGTGCGGTCGACGCAACCGCCGACGCATTGGGGTGCGCAGGTGATTCCACGTGCCCATGACACCAACAACGTGTCGAGGCTCGAGCAAGCCAAGGTCAGGCTAGCGCGCGCACTCGCACCGCCAAGCAGCGACTGCAACGCCGTGAGGCGCGCGCCTGTTCCGAGATTCACGCGCTGCGACCTCGAGGTGTTGCGCTACTGGATCTCCTGAACCTGCATGACGAGGTCGTTCCAGTTGCGCTGATTCTCCATGTCGTGCTCCATGCCCTTCTCATCGGCAATTGTGAAGCGCTTGATCGCGGGTGTTTTGCTGGTCGCTTGGTACAGCCAGTAGGCTTCCGCCTTGAGGGCTTCATCGATCGGCTTGTCGATCGACTCATACACCGCTTGCTTGCAGGCGTTGATCGATTCTGCCGGAAACTTTGCGATGCGGCTGGCGAGCCGATCGACGTAAGCACCAATCTCGTCTGGGTCCAAGGCTTTGTTGATCGTGCCGTAGGCCTCGGCCTCGTCGGCATCGAAGTCGCGTGCGCTCAGAATGATCTCCAGCGCACGCCCCAGCCCCACCTGCCGCGCCATCCGGGATGCACCGCCGCCACAGGGAAGGATGCCCATGCCGACTTCCATCTGCATGAACTTGAACTTGCCGCGTGCCGCAAAGCGCATGTCCAAAGCCAACGCCAGCTCGTGACCTCCACCTCGCGCAAAGCCCTCGAGCTTGGCGATGGTTGCTTGCGGTACCTTACTGATGCGCTCGCAGATCGACTGCAAGTCGAGTAGCTCGACGTCGTCGCGAGAAGTTGCTTCCGTCGACATGTCTTTCAGTAGCTCTGTGTCGTAGTGGCAAACCCAGATCTCGGGGTGCGCCGACTGGAAGACGACGACCTTGGTCTCGCGGTCGCGTTCCAGCCTCATGGCGAGGCTGTTCAAGTCGGCAAGCATGGCCTGCCCTTGGACATTCACCGGCGGAAAGTCGAAAGTGACCGTAAGCACACCGTCGGCGTGCTCAGCCGTGAACGTTGTGAATCCTGCGTACTTCATGTGCGTTGCCTCCTTGGAACTGCGCCGCGACCTAGACCAAGTCCATTTGCGCCGGCAGCATTGCTGGCAACGAACAACGCCACAAGTACCCACATTTTTGTAAGTAGCTATCAGCACTGGCACCACTGCCGCGCCTTCCGCTGACGCAAGAACTCGTAACTGGGCGCCAGCTCTCAGTACGGTGCTCCACTCCAAGTCGTCGCTATCTCTGCCAGCGTGGCGGCAATGTGAAGCTGCACCGCCGGACAACAACGGAACCACTGCTAGAACCGTGAGGAGTGCAGCGCGTCGCCAACTTTGCTGCTGCGTCAGCGAGTCATTGGTTCGAGCGCTGTCCGGAATCTGCCACAGCCGCTTCGAGTGAAGACAAGATCGCCGTCGTCCCCTGATCGAGCTCGCTGCTCAGCTCGAGTTGCCAGCCCGCTCGGCTCGCAATGCAGTCGACGATCGAAAGACCCAGGCCGATGCCCTCTTTGCGGTCGCCACGGACCCATGGCTCCGTGACTCGTGCTAGTAGGTCATCGGTGATCCCGGCTCCGGTGTCTGCCACGACAATCCGCTGAGGATCCACAGACACTCGAATCGAACCCGTGGCTGTGTGGGTGATCGCGTTCTCGACGAGATTCAGGATCGCCACGATCCAAGCGGCACGCGGGCGCGGCAGCGCGTCCACAGCATCGGGGCCAATGGTACAGTCCAACTGAACCTGTGCAGAAAGACCCGGGCGCAACTCGTCGATCGCATCTGTAAGAGTCTCGTGAAAGTCATCTCGACCGAGAGTCACCAGCGCCTGCTCACGCCGGTGCAGCCACAAGAGTGTCCGGACCGCATGCTCCATCCGGCTCACGTTTCGCGACACGCGTTCGATCTTGTCTTGCCACTGCGCTGCGCCCCCGGGACCTGCTGCTCGAACCACGTCGACAACCCCACGCAACGTCTGCAAGGGAGTGCGTAGCTCGTGGGCGGCGTCGCGGAGAAAGCCTCTTTCGCGAGCCACCAGGGCTTCGTTCTCCTGCACATAGTCGTCGAGTCGGCGAGCGACGAGTCCTATCTCGTCTCGACGAAAGCTGGCGGAGAAACCCTCTGGTAGCCCACGCGTCGTCTTGTTCTCCAGCACCTGGGCCAACTCGACAGCAGGAGTGACGATTCGACGTGCACTTGCCAGCGCCAGCCCCAGTGCAAGCAGCGTTGACACGAGCGCGCCCGAGAGCACTGCTACCGTGATGAAGAACTTCGGGTCGTCCTCGGGTACCTGCAGAAACGCGACGACGCGACGCCCGTCCTCGGTCGTGTCGACGAGAACATGACGTTCTTGCGTGTTACCTGACAGCTCGTGTACACCGTCGGCACTATCGTCGACAAGAGCGGCCACATCAGCGGGAAGCGGCGAGGCCTCATCATAGACGCGAACTACCGCGAACTCAGCTGGGAGTGGTCCGTCGGCATGAGCATCCACCGCAGACTGCAGCAAAGAGTCCATGGTGTAGTCTTGCGCGAAGAAGAAGAAGAGCCACAACAATAGGCCACTGCCTGCGGCAACGAAGCAACCCAGAACCAAGTGAGAGACGAGGAGCTGTCTCAAGATCGAGAACCGGTAGGCATCGGGCACGCTCAGGCCTCCTTTCGGACGTCGGCAATTCGATAGCCCACGCCGTGCACCGTGTGGAGAAGCGCAACGTTGAATGGACGATCGATCGCCCGCCGCAAGTGGTAGATGTGTGTCCGCAGGACGTCCCGATCGTCCTCTTCGTCGTTCCAGATGATGCGCACGAGTTGTTCTCGTGGAACGACGGCGGGAGAGGCTCGCATCAAGACTTCGAGGATCAACATCCCAGTGCGATTCATTGCGATGGACACGCCCGCTCGGTGGACTTGCATAGTCTTGGTGTCGAACACGAGATCGAGGACCTCTAGTTGCGTCTCTCCGCTCCGTCGAGCGCGGCGGTCGATCGCGAGAACGCGCACTTCGAGTTCAGACAACGCGAACGGTTTGATCAGGTAGTCGTCGGTGCCAACGCGAAATCCTGCTAGACGATCTTCGAGGGCGTCACGAGCCGTCAGCATCAAGATCGGCGTTTCGCTGCGAGTCCCGGTGCGGAGCCGTCGGCACACGTCCAGCCCATCCATACCGGGCAGGCCTAGATCCAGTACGATCGCATCCCACGCTTGCCGCTGTCCAAGTTCGAGTCCTTGGTGCCCATCATAGGCGTAGTGTACATCGTGACCCTTGGCGCTGAGGTACTCCCCCACAGTGGTTGCCAGGTCAAAGTCGTCTTCGATCAAGAGTAACCGCACGACCACCCCTAGAACCTGTAGCGTACGCCGAGAAAGCCCTCGAACCCAAACCGACTCCCCTCGTCGTCGATCAGAGGAGTGTCCGCCGCCTTGTCGAAATAGTACTCCATCTCAGTGCCCAGCAGCACACTCCAACCATCGGTGACGAAGTACTCTGCCTCGACACCGAACGTCGACGACTTCCAACCACCGCCGGGCTCGTAGTGTGCGTACGCTGTTGTGGCCGCCTCTGCGCGCTCGATGCCAAACTCGTTGTCCATGTGAGTACCGTCGCCCAAGCTCACATCCAGAACCGCAGCTACGCGGAGCCTCTCGTCCAGAAGGACGCGGTCGTATCCCAACGCTACGAAGCCGACGAACCCCTTTCCTCTTCCGAGCAAATCAGGCTGTGCGACCGCGGCGATCGAGAAGTCACCGAACCGATAGCCCAGCGTTGCCTGCAACTCTACCGTCGCGTCTTGGTCATCGAGGCCAGTCAGTGCGTCATTGTCATCAGACTCGCGCCCTTCTTCGTACTCGAACTTCAGCTGTAGGACGGTGTCTTCGGTCAGGTCGAAGCTCGAGTTCCATTGACCCAGGCTCAAGCTGTGCCGGTTCTCCCACGGGTCCACATAGAGGACACGCAAGTCCAGTTCGGGCTCCGTCTCGTAGTCGTCAGAGCCAACGTAGTCCGGCGCGAGCTCCGCCCCAACGAAGCCATCGAAGTACCAAGTCTTTTCAGCACTTTCGCGGTACCAGGGGCTGTTGGGGTTGTAGCTCTGGGAGCTCCGCCCTTCCACGACCTCGACGGGCGTCGCCTCCAGGTACGAACGATCGGACTGCAGCCGACAGCCAACAACAACAGGCAAGATCAGAAAACAGAGCAACACACCTCGCATGACAATACTCCTTTCTCGGGGCGGCACTACCGCTCCACGAGCCCGAAGCTAGCCACACGCATGTCAACTACGCGTCAAATCTGCGGCACGCACGCCCAAGAGTCGCGGCATGGAGTGGGATGCACGCACTCCACTGCGGGTCAGTGTCTCCGGGACCCGCTTCGGGTCACTCGCTCGCTTGGCGATGCTCGCGTGACACAACGGCGAGAACGCAACGCGAGTCACAACTTCCGCGGTTTCCAGCTTCCTCGGTTGATCTGACCCCAAACTGCATACACAGTAGAGAGCTCGTTCCGGAGAACATGGCGAAAGGGTTCCGATGCGAGTATGGGCAGCCATCCTTCTGAGTGTCTTGATCTGCCACCCGTTGGCAGCCGTCAACGAGCTCCACGTCACGAACGCGAGCCTCGACGGTGAAGGGCCGCACGACGGCCAAGTCTGCGTTGTGACTGACAACCTTCTGGTTGCCTACTCTCTCAGGGTGCAGTATCCGCCCACCGACGTAGCAGTTTCCAACGTCCACATAGACACGACCTATCTCGCCACGGTGAATGCCAATCCAGATCTATTCGTTGTGCAGATCGACAACACTGCGGGCGTCTTCACACTCGAGTACGCAATTGACACCACTCCTCCGTTCAGCGGTGTCCCGTTGAGCCCAATTCCCAGCTGCCAGGACCTCGCTTACTTCGAGTACTCCGCATTTCCGATCGTGGCGCCACTGAGTGTCGATTGGTCCTTCGTGGACGGACTCACTGGATCTCCCCCCGTCGTCAACGAGCTGCAGTTCTTGGATGGCACGAGCGTGGCGGTCGGAAGCGGACTTGGGCTCTTCTCCGGCGTGCATCAGATTGCACCTTCTCTGCGATTCACATTGACCGAGGGTGGGCTGATCGAACCGAATTCTTCCGACGTCGTCGGCGTATGCGCCGTCAACATCGCGGGACCGTGGGAAGGGTTTTTTGTAGCTTTGAGCCACGGGGACCTCTTCCTTCAGTCGATCGACATAGATCCAGCGGTTACGTCGCAACTCTTGATTGAGTTCATGGAAACGACGCTCGACAACGTGTCGGGAGGCGGAGCAGTCACGGCGATTTTCGACGCCAATCCGCCGTTCGGCGGACAGGTCATCGCGCCGGGTTCCAGCCCATTGCGCTTGGCGAATTTCACGTACTCTTGCACCAACCATCCTACCCACCCGCAGCCGAATGAGACCAAGCTCATCAGCTTCAGCGATGGCCAGTTCGGCTTCCCTCCTGTCGACAACGGAGCGCTGATCGCTGGCCAGTCGCGACCACCATTCGCGACCAACGGTTCGATCGATTGCCGAGCGATCTTTCCTCCAGCAGATGCCACGTTCACCTGCGGTCCAGCAGGTGACCCAACCGCGGTAGGATCAGCAGTAGCAGCAGCAGGAACGACCCTCGCCCTGGGCTTCTACTACAGTGAGAGCAACTATGAGGTCACGGCGTTCGAGTTGGCAGTGGCAATGGACTGCTTGCTGGAACCACAAGTGGGCTCCTTCTCGGTGCAGGGCACCGTCGCCGCAGCCGCCGAGTTCGTGAATGCTGCGTTCGATGTTGACCCCAACGATGGCGACGGCTGTGAGTTTATTGCGGCAGTCGTTCTGGACTACGTACCGCCTTTCGATCAAACCCCGCTGCCGGTGGCCTCCGATCTAAGCGAGTTTGCGCGGCTCGATGTTCAGGTGAGCTCGTTTGCGACGACGGGTTCAGTGTTGATGGTAGACCTTGTCGATGGAATCAACGGCCCTGGCGGCTCACCGTTCTCAAACTCGTTGACCGCTGTGCAACCACCAAGTCTCGCCAATCTGCCGATTGCGAATCTTCTGCCGTGCGCCATTCATGTGGAAGTCCCGTTCGTGAGAGGCGACATCAATGCGGACGGGTCAATAAACCTCGCCGACGCAATCTTCCTGCTGACGTTTCTGTTCCAAAGTGGGACACCGCCGACATGCTCAGCTGCCGCTGACTCCAACTACGATGACGGCGTCGACATCGGCGACGCCATTCATCTGTTGACGTTTGTTTTCCTTGGTGGCGCCCCACCGTCGGCACCCCATCCACAGTGCGGCGCTGGGTCGCCATCGAGCCTTGATTGCGGTGCGTTCGCACCCTGCACTCCATAGCCGCTCAGCAGCAAGCGCAAGCTTCATTGCCGAGATCCAACGCAGTTGAACTATGTCTTGCTCGCCGGGAACAGCGAACGGCCGCCGAGCGCGGCGTAGTAGCTCCACGCGCCAAAGACAATCAACACGCCGACCGCCGTCAGGAGCGGCGTCGCATGCCAGGCGCCGAGAGCGGTCGATCCTGTTTGCATGAGCGCGGACCCGGCAAACAACGTCGCCCAGGCAGCGACAAGTCCGAAACGCTGTTGCACGTACAAGATTCCAGCCGCGCGGATGGCAGAGATCGCAAACGCGACGACCACATCGTGGCGTTCAACGAGCGGTGGCGAAGCGAGGATCGCAATCAACGGCCATGCTACAGCGAGCGCCAGCCATTGCTTGCGCACGGCGAGCTGCAGGAGAAGTGGCAAGAGCGTCACGGCCAGTGCGCCGACCATCGCGATCAAACCGTAGAGCGCGAGCGACCCCAAGATGCCTCGAGCGCTCATCACGGGCCAGGCTGCGGTCAGATAGGGCGCCGTTCCTTGCGCAACGTCCACGCCGATGCCGAGCAGCGAACCGCCCGAAGCCAGCAACGCCCCGGTCGAGAACCCCACGAGAAGATCGCGCCCGACGATCGGATCTCGCCAACGACCCGCGACCAGGCGTTGCCAGGCGACCAGCCGATGCGGCGACCGGCGACGCACGAACGGCTCGAGTGCAAGATACAGCAACCAAGCAACCGCAGCCCAGAACAGCCCCAGGGCAATGGCGCCAAATCCACTGGCGACAAGCTCCGGACTTGGGTTCGGAAGCCGACTGATCGACAGCAGCCAGTAGACCGTGTGGCAGGTCAACACGATCAGCGCCGCCCAGTTCGCACCACGTCGGTCACCGCGACCTTGGCGCAAGTGTCGCAGCGCAATCAGCACGAAAACGCACGCCAAGACCAACAAACCGAAACCGATCCAAGCTTCCCCCACTGGACGTTGATCGGCGACCAGCGCGAACTCCGGAGTATGCCATGGGTAGCCCGTATCGAACGCAACGACGCGATTGCGAAGCGCGCGCCCCTCGACTCGGATAACCGTGGGTTTGTCATCGCTAGCAGTACCAAACCACGTGTGCTGTTCGTCGGTATCGCAGTAGACGACCCAATTCCAATCGGTCGGCGCAGCCGTTTCCTGGAAGCGATCGATGTCTAGACCAGCGCGTTCGAACAGGCGTCCCCAGTCAACCGGAGGGCGCGGAGCCGCCTCGGTTGTCAGCAGATCGCGTGCTGGCGGGCGGGCAATGAAGTCGTTGAGGCGCCCCTGCATGTCCAACCGGAGCGCCAAAGAATCGACGGGAGCTTCGGGGTTGTGGTACGTCGCAGGATTTAGATACACGCCAGCGACCGGGTGCGGATGCAGCGACTGCGAACTCTGTCGGTACCAGAAACGCAGAAGGGCTGGCGCTGAGCCCAGCGGCGACCACCGATCCAGCGATCGTGATCGATCCGCGAGGTAGCGCAAGTACCTGGTATCCGGCGCGACTCCCCAAACTCGATCGTAGGTATCGGTTGAGTATCCCAACTCCTCGACGATCTCGCGTGCCGTCTGCTCCAGCGCTTCGGGGCGCTGCGGCGCAGCGATCTTCGTGAACATCGATCGTTCCTCGGCAACAAAGAAGCTGCCGACCAAACTGAGGACCAGAACTCCGATCAAGACCGCCCCGACTGCGGGTCGCAGCCACTCTCTACGATCTCCAGCTGCCGCGACCATGTCTGGAGAGGGGGTCTCGCCCGCCTCGAGCGCTGCAGCAAGCGGATCGCCGCCGGGTAGTGCGGCGGCGACCGCGAACGCGGACTCGGGACGCAGCGCGGGATCTTTCTGCAGGCAGCGCATGATCACACGCTCGACCACTGGGTCGACGTCTTCGACAAGGTCGGTCATCGGCGTCACCGCGCTCGATTCGTGCGCGGCACGAAACTCTTGGCGGCTCAAGCCATCCACAGCGGTGCGACCCGTGAAAATCTCGTACAAGACCAGGCCCAGCGCGTAGAGGTCTGCCTGCGGCGTTGGAGCGGCGCCCGCGAACTGCTCTGGTGCCATGTACGCTGGGGTGCCGACGATCTTATTGGGTTGCGCAGTGGAGTCAGCGAGCGCCGCAATCCCGAAGTCCGTGATGCGCACGTTCCCGCGACCATCCAGCATGACGTTCGCGGGTTTCAGGTCACGGTGAATCACGCCTTGGGCATGGGCAGCGGCAAGGCCTGCGCACAACTGCCGCGCGATCTGCACGGCTTTGTCGACCGGCAAGCGACCAATTCGCCGCAGTAAGCTGCTGAGGTCCTCGCCATCTACGTACTCCATCGTCAGGAAGGAGCGTCCATCCATCTCGACGATGTCGAACGTGCGGCAGACATGCTGGTGGGCGACTTCGCGCGCCACCCGTACTTCGGCACGGATACGCGCTATCCACTCTGGGTCGGCAGCCCGCGTCGGCGGCAAGAACTTCAGCGCCACGGAAACCCCAAGGGTCAGGTCGTCCGCGCGATAGACCTCGCCCATCCCACCCGAACCGAGGCGTGAGATGATGCGAAAGCGCCCACCCAGTACGTCGCCGGCTGCAACGCTTTCGGCACCACTAGGCGGAGTTGGCCCCGGAGCCGCCTGCGTTTCGTCCGGATCGTGGAAGTCCGCACCAGCGGTGTTGTCTGCGGAGCTCTCTACCATAGAGCGCATCTAACACGCGCGCAGGCGCGGGTGCCACCGAAACAGCCGCGGCGACAACCAATCACGCTACGACTGGTACCGCCTGCAGACACTTCGCTCTACCGCCTGGCACCGGCACGTGCCTGTGGCCAGATCTACCGTCGGGGTAGGCACGGTTCTGCGAGTTGGCAGATGACACTAACGATGTCGCTTCCCCGGCGTCCGAGTATTTGCGTTAACTCTATGTAATCCTGCACCTAGTTTGATCGTTGCGACCCTAGACAGCCAAGGCATCCCAAAGGACCGCGCCCCTGGCCCCACGAACAAAGGGACAATCACGCCGGCGCGGGACGGCCAAGCTTGTAGAGACGCACCTAGATTGTTAGTCTCTGCATGTGGGCCGGGGGGCACCGCTGAACGAACACGCCGAGTACTTCTACTCCCGGACTCCGTGAATTTTTCATAGCGACGATCGCTGTTCCCACAGTTCCAGGAGCAATCGGATGAGCAGACCCCTCGAAGCGATGATCGTTCGCGACATCGACGGTCGCAAGCTTGCCCGCATCAACACCGTCTTTGCGCAACGGTTCGGCTTCGAGGTGGCCGATCTCGTGGAGCTGCCGCTCCGCGAGTGGATCCATCCAGCAGACCAAGAAGCATTCGATGCCGCTCTCTCGGCCGGCCGTGGAGCGTTGCGAGCACGACATCGCACGCGAGACAACGGTTGGGAGTGGCTTTCTTGGCGCTTGAAAACCACGGACTCGGGACGACATGCCTTGGGGATTGCGCGGTGTCCTGAAGCTGACGAACCAACCGTGCACGCCGGGAGCAGCCTCGGGGACAGCGTAGAGATTGCTGAGACGTTGCGCGAAGTCGCGCTGATTGTGGAAGATCAGCACAACGGGATGAAGTGTTCTATCCTGCTGCTGAACGAGGCCGGCGATGCGGTCCGGGTCGGTGCCGGGCCCAGCCTACCAGCAGAGTACAACGCCGCTGTCGAAGGGTTGAAGATCGGCCCGGGCGTCGGCTCCTGCGGCACTGCCGCATTCTGGAACGAACGCGTCGTCGTGGACAACATCCAGACGGACCCGCTGTGGGTCGACCTCAAAGAGCATGCACGCGCAGCCGGGGTCGGCTCCTGTTGGTCTCAACCCATCACCGATCGCGAGGGCAAGGTTCTCGGAGCAATGGCGCTCTACGACGCCGGGCCTAGAGTGCCCACACAAGCGGAGCTGGACGGCCTCGAGGCTGCAGCACGGATTGTCGGGCTCGCGATCCAACGACGGCAGGCCGAGGATGCGCTGCGAGCGATGGAGCGCCAACTGCATGAAGCGGCAAAGATGGAGGCACTCGGAGTTCTTGCTGGAGGCGTCGCCCACGACTTCAACAACATGCTGGCGACGGTGCTCGGCAATGTCGAGTTGGCCGCCATGAAGAGCAGTCCATCTTCTGAGGTGACTCCTCTTCTCCGAGAGGCAGTCATCGCTGTGCAAAGAGCCACCGAGCTCTGCAATCAGATGCTCGCTTATGCTGGACGTGGCCTTCTCACAACGCAACGGCTCGAGCTCAATGCGCTCGTCAGTCAGATCGGCAGCCTGCTCCGCAGTGCGATCTCGAAGAAGGCCAACCTGATCTACAACTTCTCGAGCGCTGACCTGTACGTGGAAGCCGACGAAACGCAACTACGACAGGTGGTCATGAACCTGATCACCAACGCGGCAGAGTCCCTGATGAATGAGTGCGGAACGGTGACCGTCACTACGGGCGTACGACGATTCAGCGCACGCGACTTGGAGCCAAAGGGATCTCACCGGCTGGCTCCTGGCAACTACGTCGAACTAACAGTGACTGACAATGGTATTGGCATGGACGCGATGACCCGCGAGCGGATCTTCGACCCCTTCTTCACGACGAAACCTTCCGGGCGCGGCCTTGGCCTAGCTGCAGTGCAGGGAATCGTGCACCGACACCACGGCACGGTTTTGTTGGAGACAGCTGTCGGCAAGGGATCCGCCTTCACTGTGTTGCTGCCGCTGCGCAGCGCGAAGGCACCCGCCGAATCGACACCGGCAGGTGGCGAACCAGCAACCACACGAAAGTGCGTGTTGGTCGTCGACGATGAACCCAATGTGCGGCAAGCTCTGTCGGCGATTTTGAGACACTCTGGCTTCGAGGTCTTGGGTGCCAGCGACGGCGAGGAAGCCATTGAGTTGTTTCGGCGCGAAGCCACGAACATCAGCTGCGTGCTGCTCGACTACAGCATGCCCAAGATGGATGGCGAAGAGACCTTCCGCGCGTTGCAGGCGATTCGCCCCGACGTGCGCGTTGTCTTGAGCAGTGGATTCACTGAGCAAGAGATCCTCGACCGCTTCCGTGGTGCCGGGTTGGCGGGTGTGGTGCAGAAGCCAACGCCCGCACGCGTACTCATCGAGAAGGTCGGGATGGCGCTCGGCTGATCGTGTTGACTACCTAGCCGATCATCCTGTGTTTCGAAGCCCCGCTGCGATGCCGTTGATCGTCATGTGCAGCGCATCACGCAACCGCTCGTCGGGGACCGTCCGAAACAAGCGCAAGATCTCAGCCTGTAGGACGTTGATCGGGTCGACGTATGGGTTGCGAACCTCAATCGATCGCCGGATCACCGGGTTCTGAGCGAGCAGTTGCTTGCTACCGGTCACTTCTAGTACCGCCGCAACAGTGTTGTCGAAACGTGCACGCAGATCGGCACCCAGCGAATCGGCGGAAGGCGGCTCCAACAGTTCCTCGTAGAAGCGGTGCACGTCGGGTTCGGCTTTCGCCAAGACCAGCTCGATCAACGACAGGAACGATCGGAAGAAGCGCCACTCGCGTGCCATCTCCAGCAATATGTCGCGTTGCTCGGAGGCGAGGGCGGCCCCCAACGCTTCGCCGATTCCCAACCACGATGGCAACAAGAGTCGCGTCTGCGTCCACGCGAAGTTCCATGGGATTGCGCGCAGAGACTCGACCCCACCGCCCGCCTTGCGCCGCGCAGGTCGGCTGCCGATGTTGAGTTCCCCAAGCTCCGACTCCGGCGTCGCACCGCGGAAGTACGGCACGAACTCTGCGTCGTCGAAGACGATTCCGCGGTATGCGGCGGCGGATTGATCGGCCAACTGTTCGATCAACTGCGTCCATTCCGGTCGCGCTGTAGCAGGCGGCTGCAGCGCCGCTTCCGCCATCGCCGTCGTGTACAGTTCGAGGTGACGCAGCGCAATGTCTTCGAGACCGAAACGGCTCTGGATCACCTCTCCCTGTTCCGTCACGCGAATGGAAGATCCGAGAGACCCCGGTGGTAGGCTCAAGATCGCCGCATGGGCCGGTCCGCCGCCACGTCCGACCGTCCCGCCGCGGCCGTGGAAGATCGTCAACTCGACGCCGTTTTCGACAGCAATCAGGTGCAATCGCGTCTGAGCGCGGTGCAGCTCCCACGCAGCGGCCAGCAGCCCCGCGTCCTTAGCTGAGTCGGAGTACCCGACCATCACTTCCATGCGATCGCCCGCCGAACGGATCTGCTCACGATACGCCGGGATCGCTAGCAGTTCGGTCAACACGTCGGGAGCACCCGCCAAATCTGCGCGAGTCTCAAAGAGCGGGACGACTCGCAGAGGTGTCGACACACCGGTCCGACGCTGCAGCACCTCGACCGCTAGTACGTCTGATGCAGACGTGGCCATCGAGATCACGTAGGCGCCGAGCGCGTCGGGTGATTCGGCCGCGACCACGGCAAACGTGTCGATCACGTCGCGCACCTCGTCACTCGCCAATAGGCCGTCAGGCACCGGCCGCGGCGACTGTAGCTCCGCAACCAGCGTCGCCTGCCGGGACGCTTCATCGAGGTCGCTCAGGGGACGCTCCCCGGCCGCAACCGCAAGCGCGTCGAGGGCCGCAGTGTGGCGCGTACTTTCCTGCCGGATGTCGATCTTGACGAGCGTCGCTCCGAAGCAGGCTACTCGGCGCAGTAGATCTTGCAGCCGACCGTGCGCAACAATCTCGGCGCCCACCGCGCACAGAGAGTCATGGATCAACGTCAACGGTTCCCAGAGTTCGCTGCGCTGAAGATCTGGGCAACGAGGGAGTTCACTGGCGGTCTTGCCGTGTGCGACAGCTTCGGCACGGGCGCGCGCTTGCCCGAGGCGCTTCTCTAGTTGACGCAATAGCGCGCGATGCGGCTCGCGCGCGTCACCGACCCGCGCGCGGACGGCGGCACTACACGACTGCAGCGACAACTCCGCGCGCAGCGCTTTGACCTCGCGCAGGTAGAGGTCAGCCGCCAGCCAGCGACAAAGCCCACACACGCGTTGCGTCATTTCGGGCGTGACGTTGGGATTCCCGTCACGGTCGCCGCCCATCCAAGACCCAAAGCGAATCGGCGCTACGTCCAGCGGCAAACCTGCACCGGTCTGCTGCTGCAACTCCGCGTCGAGGTTTCGCAGGTACCGCGGCACCGCGTCCCACAGGCTCTGCTCAAACACTAGCAGCCCAGCGTTCGCTTCTTCGAGTGGAGTCGGCCGAGCGCGGATGATCTCGTCGGATTCCCAGATCACCGTGATCTCCCGCTCGAGCGCTTCGTGCATGCGCCCGCGCTCTCGGGCCAGCAGGTCTCCCCGATCCAGCTCTGCGAGCAACGCAGCAATGCGGTTGTGCTTCTGCAGAATCGTACGCCGATTCACTTCTGTCGGGTGCGCCGTGAGAACCAGTTCGATCCGCAGCTCTACGATCTGCTTGTGCAGCGCTTCCGCGGAAACCCCCGCCGCAAGCAGTTCGGCGAAAGTACGGGCTAGCGATCCTTGCTGTGCCGGCGTTTCGGGATCGCGCAAGTAGTCACGCCGCCGACGCGTGCGGTGATGCTGCTCAGCGATGTTGGCGAGGGCGAGGAAGTGTGTGAAGGCTCGCGCCACTGGGGCCACTTCTTGGAGGCGCAATCCAGCCAACTGCTGCTGCACGTCGCCGAGACGAGTTTCGCCTTCACTGCGATACTCTTTGGCCATGCGCCGGATCGCTTCGATGGTTTCGAAACACCGGTCGCCCTCGCGGCGACGAATGACGTCACCGAGAAGGCTGCCGAGCAGCCGGATGTTGTCGCGCAGAGGTTCGTGCGGGTCTGAGGTCTTCTGTTCGTTCATAGGATCAGGCTGGCGCAGAGTGTTGGTCAGGTCAAGGTGCTGGCTCAGGGTCATGGCAGTCGTCGGCAACCGATGTGACGCACAAGAGGTGGCGAGGTGCATTTCCTACTTGCCCTGCCCCGGTAGATTGGCGACGCTGCCAGTGAGCGCACCGAACGCGCCACGAACAGGCAGCGCTACTCGAAAGGAACGACCAATGAAGGCAGCAACGACGTGTATCCAGCTGGCAGCATGCGCGCTACTGATCGGGTTGAGTGCGTGCTCGTCGCCAATGGCAGAAACCGCTGAGTACCCTGTGTCTGATCAACCGACCGCGGGCGCGACTGCCGACAGCGGCAAGTCAGTGATGCTGGAGTTCAAGTCGGAGATCGCAGCCCCAGTCGTCAAAGTCTGGGATACGATGTTTGCGCCGGATACCTACACGAAATGGACCAGCGCGTTCATGCCGGGCTCCTACTTCGAGGGGTCGTGGTCAGAGGGATCCCGCATTCACTTCTTGGCCCCAGGCGGGGACGGAATGGTGTCAGAGATTGCGGTGAACCGTCCGCGCGAGTATCTATCGATCAAGCATCTGGGTTACGTGCAGGATGGCGTCGAGGACACGACCAGCGACGCTGTGCGCAGCTGGGCGCCGTCGTACGAGAACTACCGGTTCAAAACGATACCGGGCGGGACGTTGGTGACTGTCGAACAAGAAGTCCCCACGGAGTACGCAGACTCGATGACCGAAACCTGGCCAGCGGCGCTGGCGATGCTCAAGTCGCTATGCGAGGCTGACTGAACTCAGCGCTGCATCGCTGTCCGTAGAATCCAGTCCGGCAACCGCACTCGATGGAGGCTCTTGTGATTTCTCGCCCAGGCACCGCTTCGGCCATCGTGATTGCCTCGCTCAGCCTCATAGCGCTGGGTTGCCAACCTTCCGCGACCCCGGGGCAACAATCAGCGCCGACGCGGAGTTCGAGAGAGTTCCTTGCGGATGAGACTGCTGCGGTACTGGACGCCAACAGCGCCGGGCGCCTGAGCAGCGACGCGATCAAGGCGCTGGAAGCCGAGGTTGCCAAGAATCCGGCGGACATCGGCGCCCGAACGAAGATTCTGGGATACTACTTCGCAAACCGTGGGAGCAAGTCCACACGGCGCGAATCGCGCGAGCATGTGTTGTGGCTGATTCGGAATGCGCCGGGGACACCCATCCTCGGCACACCCTACGGAGAGATCGACTACTACCTATACCCCAAGCTGTTCGCGGCAGGGAAGAAGGCCTGGCGAGCACAAATGGACAAGCACCCGTCGAACCTCCGCGTGCTCGCGAGCTTTGCCAACTACATGCAGCACGCGGATATCGAGCAAGCGCTCGAAGCTTTGGCGGAAGCGTTCACGCTCGATCCGGACAACCCCTTGTGGCCGACTCGCATCGGCGGCCTGCATCGGTTGGCAATCATCGGCGGGTCACCCGAGGCTCAGGTGAAATCGGCAGAGCTGGCCTTGGAGCACTTTGAGATTGCGTACAGGCAGACCAAAGGAATTCGTCAGGTGTCGCTACTCAACGACCTTGCCAGCATGGCACTCGCGGCGAATCAACTAGACAAGGCCAAGCGGTACGCCGAAGAGATGCTACGTCGACGTACCGTGGCAGGGCGTCTCGACGACTCCAACCTGCACCATGGCAATGTAGCCTTGGGCTTGATCGCCCTTCGCAACGATGCCGTTGACGACGCGAAACAACACCTGCTGGAAGCTGGACGCACGCCCGAATCTCCCGCACTTCGTTCGTTTGGGCCGAACATGATGCTCGCAAAGGAGCTGCTGCAGCGGGGAGAGAAAGAAGTCGTTTTGAGATACCTGGAGCAGTGCTCGACGTTCTGGGTTTCAGGGAAAGACCAGCTCAACCAGTGGTCGGAGCTCATCAGAGCAGGCAAGACGCCGGACTTCGGCAGCAACCTGCGCTACTGAACTGTTCCGGCAGCGCCCGCCTCCTCTGCAAGCCGGCGCTCCTTGAAGCCACGCCCCCACTCTTGCATCAACTCGAGGATCGACTCGAGGCTGCGACCGAACTCCGTTAACTCGTATTCGACTCGCGGCGGCACCTCGGCGTAAACATGGCGTTCGACGACGCTGTCTGCCTCTAGTTCGCGCAGCTGCAGCGTGATCATTCGCTCGGTGGCGTTCGGGGTCAGGCGGCGCAGCTCCCCGAAGCGCTTGCGGCCACCAAGGAGGTGGCAGACGAGCACCGGCTTCCAGCGCCCGCCGATCACGCTCAACGTCGCCTCGACATCACAGCCCGTCTTCCAGTTGTATTTCCGCGCCATTGCCCGATCTCCTCGGCGAGAAGGTTCGTCAGAGCGCTATGTACAAGAAGCGACCTGGTCCTATCAGCTTGATGTAAATGGCAGGCCCAATGCAATTCTAGAAGAGGCACATGCCGCAGCAGATGGTAGCATTAGCACGCCAGCGCGTATGAGGCCGTTGCTGTTGGGAACGAATGGGAAGCCGGTTGTGATCAAAGACGATGGTATAAGCGGTGCTGTGCGTTTTGTGCAAG
>JBCCHQ010000012.1:0-69929 GCA_039028735.1 Planctomycetota bacterium
AATCGGTCGCGCTGAGCGGCGGCATCATTGTGACGACGCCGCAGGACGTTGCCCTTTTGGACGTGCAACGCGGCATCGAGATGTTCCGGCGCGTGGAGGTCCCAGTCCTGGGCGTCGTCGAGAACATGAGCCTATTCCAGTGCCCCAAGTGCGGCCACGAAGCCGAGATCTTCCCAGGTGGTGGTGGCCGCAAGGCAGCGGAGAAGTACGCAGTGCCGTTCCTGGGTGCGATCCCACTAGACCCGACCTACGCCGAAGCAGGCGACCAAGGGCGCCCCATCGCCGATTCCGCCTCGAAGTCGTCGATGGCGGGAGTCATCCAACACGTTGCTGGCGAAGTACTCGACAATTTGAACTAGTCGTTGCGGCCGACCGCGCGCAGCGCGACAACCCGATCCCCAGCGGCGATCACCTCGGCGGGCAGAATCTCGCGCATGCAGCGGTGATGGTCGTAGGGACACACCTTCAAGTGGCAAGGGCCGCACGGCACATCCTTCTGCAGCACAATGCACGGCCCAAGGTGTGAATTGGTATAGCGCGGATCGGTCGATCCCATCAGACACACCGTCGGTACGCCCAGCGAAGTCGCCATGTGGCGCGGCCCGGTATCCGTCGTAATGACCAACTCGCAGCGAGCCAGCGCCACTTTCAGCTCATCGAGCGGCAGCACTGCGTCGGCCGTGTTGATCGGCGTCGTCTCCATCTGCGCTTCGATCTCGCGCGCCAGATCCTCTTCCCCTGGCCCGCAGAGGACCGCCGCGCGATAGCCGGCCCGTTGATAGTGATCCGCGGTCGCGGCAACGTACTCAGCGGGCCAAATCTTCGAAGGGCCAAAGGACGCGCCAGGATTGAAGCCGACGAGACGGTCGTCGGGCTGCACTCCGAGACGCTGCAGCGACGCTGCCCCCCGTGCGGCAACTTCGGCGGGAATCGACAGCGTGGGACCGCGACCGTCGCCGAGGGCACCAACGACTCCCACCAGTTCGAGGTACTGCAAAACCATCGGTACGGGGAAGCGCTGACCGCCGCGCCGCGCCGGCGTCAGGCTGTGCGTTAGGAGTTGTGTGCGCCCTTCGGTCGCGTAGCCGATCCGAACGGGAACCCGGCCCCGAAAGACTTCCAGCGCAGCCCGAAACGAGTGCGGGAGGATCACAGCAAGGTCGGCTTTCGCGGCCGCGATGATCTTGTGATTGTTGCCGCGCTCGTCAGGCAAGAAGTCGTCGAACAGTGGCGCCGCAGTCGCAGGGTCGTCCCCGCTGTCCCCCTCGAGCAGCGCTCGCAGGTGCTTGCGTCCCTGCACCAACAGCTGCGCTTGCGGATACCGCTGGCGCAGCGCGCGGAGGGCAGGGACGGCCATGACAGCGTCCCCGACCCACGTCGGCAGCCGACAGAGAACCCGCGCAGGGGTGGCAATCGACTGCCCCATAACGCGCCGCTATCCCGTCTGGCGCAGCTGCGCAAACCTCGATTTGTCGAACCCCCAGAGGTAGGCGTGCTCCGCGGAGATCGACCCCTCCTTGTAGCGCCCCATGATCGAGTCATCCATGAGCTGCATCCCTTGGCCACGTCCCGACTCGATGACGGACACGATCTTACCGATCGAGCCCTCACGAATAATGTTGGCGAGAGAGTGCGTCGAGAACAGCAGCTCGTTCACGGCGACCCGTCCCTTGCCGTCCTTCTTCGGGATCAGCAGCTGGGCGATGATCCCTTTCAACGACACCGACAGCATCGTGCGGATCTGGTTTTGCTGATCCTCTGGGAACACATCGACGATACGGTCGATCGTCTTGGCGGCACTGTTCGTGTGCAGCGTCGCGAATACGAGATTCCCCATCTCTGCGGCCGTAATCGCCAGACCGATCGTCTCGAGGTCGCGCAACTCGCCGACCAGAATCACATCCGGGTCCTGACGACTAGCGCTCTTGAGCGCCTCGGCAAAGCTCTCGGTATCGATGCCTACTTCGCGCTGCAACAGAACCGATTTCTTGTTCTCGTGGACGAACTCGATCGGCTCTTCGATCGTAATGATCTGCTTGGAGTAGTTGCGGTTGATGAAATCGATCAACGCCGCGAGTGTCGTCGACTTACCACTCCCGGTCGGTCCTGTGCACAGCACGAGGCCACTCTTGAGCTGGCAGAAGCGCTCTGCAACCTTCGGGACTCCCAAAGCATCGACGGGGAGAATTTCTTCCGGGATGATCCGGAATACGCCCGCCATGCCGTGTTGCTGTCGGAAGTAGTTGCAGCGAAAACGGGCGACGCCCGGCATCGCGTATGCCCAGTCCAGGTCGTTCTTCTCACGAAAGATGTGTCGCCGCCGCTCCCCCAACGGTTCGAACAGCAAGTCTTCGACTTGCTCGTTCGTCATTGGCGGTTGCTTCAGTGGGCGCAGCTTCCCGTGTACTCGAATCTTCGGCGTCATCCCTGCGGCGAGGTGGAGGTCCGATCCACCGGAATCCTTCACCATATGCAGGTAGCGCTCGATGGCCATTTCTTGCGTCATGTACCTACTCCCTGAACATTTCCGGATTCTCGGAATAGAAGATAGCAGTCTCCTTGGTGATCAAGTTCTGCCGTAGCAAGTCCTTGATCGAGTCATCCATGGTGGTCATCCCCTGCTTCTTCCCTGTCTGCAGCACCGACGGTAGCTGGAAGGTCTTGCCCTCGCGAATCAGGTTGCCGACAGCTGACGTCGCAAACATGATCTCGAGCGCGGGTACCCGGCCCAAGCCATCGGCGCGCGGCAACAGCTGCTGCGAGATCACGCCCCGCATCGACTCAGACACCATCGCCCGAATCTGGTCCTGCTCCTTCGGTGGGAACACGTCGATGATGCGGTCGATCGAGCGAATGGCATTCGTCGTGTGCAGGGTCGCCAGTACCAAGTGCCCCGTCTCGGCGGCGGTAATCGCCATCGATACCGTCTCGAGATCGCGCATCTCACCGACCATGATCACATCCGGGTCGGCTCGCAGCGCCGATCGCAGCGCTGTCGCAAACGAAACGGTGTGCTCGGCCGCATGGCGTTGGACGACGTTGCAGTTCTTCGACTCGAACAAGAACTCGATCGGATCTTCAACGGTGATGATGTGATCTTGACGCTCTTTGTTCACGAGCTCGACCAGCGCTGCCATCGTCGATGACTTGCCACAACCGGCAGGCCCGGTGATCAGCACGATCCCTTGGCGGTAGGTCGTGAACTTCTTCAAGATGTCGGGCATGTTCAGGTCGGCGAGTTCCGGTACGCGGTCGGGGATCAGACGGAAGATGATGTCGTAACCCTTGCGCTGCCGACAGATATTCGTTCGGTAGCGGCCGTGGTCTTCCTTCTCGTAGCAAAAATCGTAGTCCTGCTTGTCGACAACGGTGCGCCACTGTTCTTCCGTCAGCAGCTCTTTGATCGCACGCTCGGTATCCTCAGCCGTCAACCGTGGGTGCTTGAGGTGCAGGATCGTCCCGTGCAGACGGATGAAGGGCGCGGCGTCGGTCTGATAGTGGAAGTCCGAGGCACCTAGCTCGCGAGCGCGCTTCAGGTACTGGCCCAGCGGCTTGCCGTGCATGTCCGAGAAGTCCATCGCGGCGACGCTCTTGATGTCCACGGCTCCCTCGGGGGGCGGAATCGAGGCTTTCCCGAGAGGCTTGCCTTCGTCGCCACCTTTGGCTGCCTTCGCCGCCTTCTCCTTGGCGAGGCGTTCCTCGACACGCTTCTGAATCGCAGTCTTGTGTGCTTCGGCGATATACCCCTTGGCCAGAAGAACATCTCCGAGACTCGTCCCGTTGTCACCGACCAGCTCGAGACACTCCTCGAGCTTGGCGTCGTCGATGAGCTTGTTCTTCAACGCGAGGCGACCGAACAGCTGATCTCGTGCCGAGACCCGGCTTCCGCCCGTCTGTGCCATGAGCGACTCCTGTTGTTTGCGGATCCTATTCGAATGATCCCGCCGAACGATTGATCCCGCAAAACATCGATCCCGCCGAACAATCGCGCGGCGCCATCGAGCTCTTGCTTCGTACCCGAATCCTTGAAGACACCGCTGCCGGGGCCTCCTACTTGAAGGAGGGCAGCGGAGACAGCGCGCCGGCAACTCAATGCACCCAAATCCCGTCCGACGGCAGAGTCCAGTATTCTAAGGAGAACCGCGGTGTTGGCAAGCGCTTACGACCGCTCAGGGTGCCACTCAGCGTACCTGAGTCACTTTGAGCGACGAATCCGGCCGAGGATCGAGGTCGTGGAGTTCTCCGGAACGATCGGAATCAGCTCGACCCGCCCGCCGTTGGCCTCGACGATCTCACGCCCGATTACGACCCCACCCTGATAGTCGGCCCCTTTGACGAGCACGTCTGGGCGCAAGGCTTCGATCAAATCGATCGGCGTGTCCTCCTCGAAGAACACAATGTGGTCGATTGCCGTCATCGCACTGAGGACACGACCGCGCTCTTCGTGAGTGTGAATGGGTCGGTCGTCCCCTTTGAGGCGCCGCACCGATTCATCGGTGTTCACTGCGACAATCAACACATCGCCGCACTCCTTGGCGCTCTGTAGCAACTCGACGTGGCCGACGTGAATGAAGTCGAAGCAGCCATTCGTGAACACGATCTTCTGTCCGGACGCTCGCGCTCTCTCGGCCAGGCGCAACAGATCCTCGCGGCGTCGCACCCGAGAACTCCCGCTCTCGTTGGCCAACGCCTCGTACAGTTCGGAGTGGTCGACCGGCGCAACGCCAACTTTCGAAACTTCAACACCCGCACCGAGGTTCGCGAGCTCAATGGCCTGGTCGACCGGCCACCCCGAACCAAACGCGAGCCCGATCAGCGACAGCACCATGTCGCCAGCTCCGGCAACGTCGGCCACTTCACGCACGCGCGTTGGGAACATACGACTGTCGCCGTCGCGCGACAGCAACAGGATGCCGTCGCGATCGAGAGTCAGCGCGACATGATCCAGCTGCAACTCTTCGAGCAGCTTGCGGGCAGCTTGGTCATAGGCCTGGTGATTTCGCATCGCGACGCCACTCGCTTGCTCCGACTCGAAACGGTTCGGACAGATCAGCGTAGCCCCACTGTAGCGACTGTAGTCGACGCTGCGCCCCGGATCGACCAGCACCGGGATGCCCCGCTTGCGACCAAGAGTAACGATGTGCTGCAGAATCTTCGGCGTCAGCAACCCCTTCTCGTAGTCTGAGACCAGGACCGCGGCGGGTGGGTCTGCGAACGCGCTCTCGACGAACTCGAAGATCCGCGCCTCTTCCTGCTCGTCGGGCTCTTCGACGCGCTCCCAGTCCAGACGCAACACCTGCTGTTGTGCGCGATGGGCTTGCTGCACGTAGGCCATCATCCGCGTCTTGCACGTCGTCTGCCGCCGCTGCGATGCCAACAATCCCGAGCAGTCCACACCGACCCGCTCGAACGCTGCGCGCAATCGGACGCCTGGCTGGTCGTCGCCGATCAACCCGCAGACCTGCACCTGCGCCTGCAACACAGCGAGATTCTCGACGACCGATCCAGCGCCGCCCGCTTTGAACTCGCGATGATGCGCATGCAACACCGGCACCGGAGCCTCTGGCGATACGCGTGATACTTCACCCCACACGTACTCATCCAGGATCAGGTCACCGATCACGAGCAAGCGCGGCTTGCCGAGGGACTCGAGGGAAGCGGTCAACATCGGCTCTACTCCTCCCGCTCGAGCGCCGCCAACAAGGCGACGCGAAAGAGCGGTATGTTGATCTCATGGTGTCCTGTAATCGAGATGCCGCGTTCGACAGGGCGCTGCAAGACGTTACGGCTAGTGCGATAGTGCTGCAACATGTCGAAGTTGATCGCTGTCACGCCATCGAGCGGGTTGCCGAGATTGCGCGCAATGCTCACGACCTTCAGGAACACCTCTGGCAGAACGACCGCAGAACCGATGTTGATCCACGCCCCCCCGGCAAGCCCCGTGACGACCGCAGCCAGCAAACGAAAGTCATAGTGGCTCGCGGCGCCCAACAAGGCGCCATCGATTCCGGGATGCATGTGGATTGTGTCGGTACCTACGCCGACGTGCACCGTCAGAGGGAGGTCCAGGCGGGCGGCCGCTGCCAACACCGAGGCATCCCGATGCGGCAGCTGCTGCTGCAAGATTCGATCGCCGATCGCGCGCCCCAACCCGGGCGCGCCGTCATCGCAGGCGGCCAGCGCTTGTGCAAACGCAGACGGCGTCTCGTCGATCATGCCGAACGTACCGTCCAAAATCCCCGCACCGACATCTTCTGACGTCTCGCCGCACAAGGCGATCTCATAGTCGTGGATCGCGGTAGCACCATTCATTACGAGCGCCGAAATGCAGCCACGCTCCATCAGGTCGATCAACACCGGACCGATCCCGACTTTGACGACGTGCCCGCCGATCGCCACGACAACCGGGGAGCCGCGGCGAATCGATGCCGCCGTCCGTTGCGCCGCAGCGCGCAGTTCGTTCGCACCGAGAAATCCGGGAAGCGACGCCAAGAACTCTTCGACGGTTGCGGTCGGCGAGACGTTCGTAGCGAAGTCGTCCCGGGAAACGAGGTGGCGACGCCCGTGGATCGACCCCAGCGTCAGATCTTGCAACGAGATGGGTTCCGGAACACCGGCGGCTTCATTCATGACGTACTTTCTCTTCACGCCGAAGCATGATCCGCCGGTGATAGCAGGTCAAGGGGGTGCGGCTCTGCGAAGGACACACTGAGGGGCAACTCGTAGATCGGCGGGGTCACGTCGCTACAGGCCGGCAGCGCCCGCAGTTTGACGCCATCCTTCTCGGTGCAGACCAATCCCTCGACACCGAGTCCTTGCCCCCATTGTGCAAGGACCGCCAGCTCGCGGCTGCCAAACGGGTGATGGTCGGGAAAGCTACGCGTTTCGCGCAGGTCCAGTCCCTGGTCGCGCACAGCCTGAAAGAACGCCGCGGGATTGCCAATGCCGGCAAACGCAGCCCAAGACTTCGTGCGGGCCACATCCCACGGCAACTTCGGCATTGCTGCAGAGTCGCTACCCGCAGTTGTGGCGAGCAGTTCACCGTAGCTCGGAGCCACGTCAATGACCGGTATCTGTGGAAACCTCTGCGCGAGGAACGCTCGCGTCATCGCCAGCTTCTCGGGGTTTGCAGCCTCGACTCGCGTGAGCAAGAAGGCGTCGGCTCGCGCCAACGCAGTCCACGGTTCCCGCAGCAGACCGCGCGGCAAACAGTGGCCATAGCCAAACGGTCGGGTGCAGTCGAGCAGCAGCAAGTCGAGGTCGCGATGCAAACGCCGGTGTTGAAAGCCGTCGTCGAGGATGAACAAATCTACGTCGGCGTGCGCGGCCAGCAGCTCGCGCCCTCCGCGCCAGCGATCACGGTTCTGAAAGTGGGGAACCTTCGGGAGCCGTCTCTGCAACAGACGGTATTCATCATTACCGTCGACGCCACCCTTGTAGCCACGACTCAGCAGCGCCGGCTTGCCGCCCCGAGCAAGCCACTCGCGAGCCAACGCTTCGACGACCGGCGTCTTGCCGGTTCCACCAGCGACAATGTTGCCAACGGAAATGACAGGACGGGGCAAGTGCAGCGGCAGTTCGCCGCGCAAGACGCGCGCTTCGTGGCGCCGGGCGCTGATGCCCTGCCCCCAAAGGTAGCCGCGTTCGAGGAGAGAGAGTAGAGGTGTCAAGAACGAAGGGGTATCGGCGGGGTCGTAGCTCACGACTCCTGGACGCGCGAGCTCTTCGAGCCGTGCAGTTGGGTCAAGACTTCGAGTACTTGCTTCTCGTTCAAGTAACCCAACTCCACGAGGATCTCGCCGAGGAACTGACGCGAACCACCACCGACTTCTTGCTTCGCCTGGACGGTCAGCGCTTCGTACAGCTGCGCGGTGCTGACGAGTTCCATCTCGAAGGCTGCTTCCCCAAACAAACGGGTGTCCGTCATGATTTGCTCCCGATGACTCTGCTATTGCCGTCGCCAGGGTCCCCGCGGGACTCGGCCTCGCAGAAAGGAGACCCTGCCGTCCCCCTCGCGTCAACCCCGCGTTCCGGAGCTTCGCCCTCTTCCTGCCGCTTTCAGAGCGTACATCGCATCGGCGACTGCGACGATTTGATCGCCGTCAACGACACCGTCGACAAGCGCCGGCGGCAGCCCGTCGATACCGTTGAGCGCGCCCGAGATCGAGCCGCAAATGGACGCAGTGGTGTCGACATCGCCGCCCGCCTGCAGGCAGCAGCGGAGCGCCCCCTCGAAGTCGTTCGGGGAGCGGAGGAACGCGTAGAGCGCGATCAACACCGTCGGTACGACAAACGGCGTGATGCCATCGCTACTCTCGCGGTACGCGGAATCCAGTCCGGACTTGGCGATCTCCGCGACCGCCTCTTCTTCCCGCAACGACAGCAGGCGCGGCAGCTGCTGCAGGCTCTGCGCGAAGCCATCACTGAAGTGCCCAGCTGCTTGTCCCACGACGTCGAGAAAGTCGCCAAGAATCACGTCGTGGTGAGTCAGGTTGTAGGAGACCGAAGTCGCGACCACGGCAGCACCCGCGACGGCGCGCACGTCGGTGTGAGTGATGCGACTCGTCAGTTCGACATCGTGTAGCAACTCGTGGGGGCGGTCGTGGTTCCAGAGGCCCAGAGGCGCGGCGCGCATCGCGGCGCCATTGCCGGCCCGCCCCTCCTCGGCACCACTGGTCTCCCAGGTGGCGCTGCCATCGATGAGCCGCTGCACGGCCTCGCTACAGGCACCGCCGCGGCCGACGATACGATTCTCACGCCATAGCGGCACGAATGCCGCCGCCACCTTCGCCCCATCAACGACTCCGTGCTCGACGATCGAATTCGCCAGAGCCAACGTCATCTGCGTGTCGTCGGAGTACTGTCCCGCGGCGTAGTAACCAGAGCGATGCCGCTCGAAGCGCTGCACGGCCTCGTCGCCAAGTGCACACACGAAGAAGCGGGATGATCCTTCGAACGGAAAGCCAAGCGCATCGCCGATCGCGCCTCCGAGAAGTGTCCCACGAAAACGGGGCTTCAGTCGTTCGCGCAGAGATGGCTCGTCTGCAGTCATCGGTTTCCTTCGGCCGCCTCAGGTTTCAGAAGGAAACACAATGGCCGCCCAAGCTAGTGTTCGCAACCCTTCTCAAGGGTTTGCCACGCGAGTTGTTAGCTACTGGCGCCGGGACTCTGATTCAGCGCGAGCCATTCCGCTGGGGCAAACGGGAACAAATGCTTGCGCCACAGGACCCGTCGATCACGCCACCAGCCCAAGCCAAGACCGGCTTGCAACGCAACGCCAACAGAGGGCCCCCCGGCGTCGGATGCGACGCCCACGCCATCCGCCAGCGCGGCGGCCGGCCAGCGCTCCAGCTCGAGATCTTCGCGAAACGTCACGACTGGCGGCTGCTCGCCGCGCGGGTACCACTCGGCGACGGTGCGCGGGTCGCTCCAGCCAGCGTCATCGACGCGGTGCAACCAGACCCCTGAGACGGCTGTGGGCAACGCGTCCGCACCACCCGAACCTGGGGACTGCTGCGGCGCCTCCCCGAAACGCCACGGGACCACCCCGGATTCGTCGATCTCGCAGACGGCTCGCTCTTCATCGGGATCGGCCGCAAACAACAGCGCGCTCGACACAGGATCGGCACCGGCATGGACCCAGACGCCAGCGGGGAAGCCGCACTGGGTCGAGATCTCACCCTGCACAGTCCCCACCCGTTCGCTGGCAGGCAGAATCGGTGGCAACGCGTCGGTCGTGAAGCCCGCCGCCGCGACGGCAGCCGCGTCCCACTCGGTAGGCAGCTCCGGTGACAACAGTCCACTCCACCAAGCGAACGAAACACTGGTGGCAAGCGCACCGGTCAACCGGAAGCGCAGGTAGTCGAGTGTGCTGAAGACGACGCGCACCTTGCGCGGCAGCGTCGGATCCTTCTCGACCAACGCCGCCAACTGCGCCGCCGGGGTCGCGTCCGGAATGGCTGCCAAGACGTCGGGCCACTGCAGATCACGCGGCGGAATCGCCTTCAATTCGTGGTCGAGGAAGACCCAACCCGGCTCGGCCGCGAGACCAATTCCAGCGATGTTACCGCCGTGCAGCAGCCCTTCGCGCATCCCTCTCTCGAGGAGCTGAACAACCGCGCGCACGCGTTCCTCGGGATGGATCGCGGTCCAATCGCCGGCCGGCGCTGTCAACGGTTCATTGCACCACGCCTCCATGGCGCCGCGGCGATCGACGACGCTGAGCAGAGCTTCGTCACCCGCGAGTTCGATTCCGAGAAGTACCGTCACCGCTGCTGCGCTCCAGGCGCTGTGAAGTGATCCGCCGGCAACTCGCGATTCAACTGATAGCCGGTGATGTTGATGATCTGCACTTGCTTGCCGTTGTCGGTGATCGTCTTGTGGAACGGAAACTGCAGCCCGTCGACAACACGGTAGTCCCAAGTCTTCTCTTCGCGCAACACCATGGCCCCGTTCGACGCGACGCGCGTGCGCTTGCGCTCGATCATGTGGGTCTCCGGGTTCACCAAGAAATCGATCGGCGCGCTCGCGCCGCGCCAGACGCGCAGCACGTCGTACTCCATATCTGCGACGACTTCCGGCGCCAGACGCTGGGCGACCAGCGACTCCCAATCATGCAGGATCGGCGTCGTGGCAACTCGCAGCGACTCGCGAAACGACTTGACGAACGTATCGGGCAACTGTGCGAAGCCCGTGCGGCTGCTGTCTTGCCAACCGCCGCCTTCGGTGACGACGAACGTCGTCTGCGATCCGCCGGCACTCTGCTGCATCCGATACTTCTCACCGGGAAACTCGACGACGCCGTGAATGTCGATCTCGACTCCCTGCCCAGCGCGGATCATGCCGCCCTGCCAGGTCAGATTCTTGATGGCGGCGAACTTGTCGGCGCCCCCCATTGCTGCGAGCATCTGGGCGAGCAACTGCTTGCCTTCGGGGGTCGACTGCGGCCCGGTTGGCTTGGGCTGTTCTGCCGTCGACCCGGTCGCAGGGCGGCTGGCGGGACGGCTGGCCGGCTTCGTCGTCGGCGGCTTCGGCTTCGTCGTGGCACCACCCGGCTTGCTGGTTGGGCGTGAATCCTGCGCTTGCAACGAACAAGCGACCGTGGCCACGAGGGCAATCGCCACGAAGATCGACAGCTTCTTGTATTGCATCGTCATTACGCTGCTTCTTCCTTCTAATTCTAGTCTTCCCATCGCCGGCAAAGCGGAGCATTGTAGCGGCGTGGACAACAGCACCAAGGTTCTACCAGATCCGCCGCAGCGCGTCCTGGCTATCCGCCTGAGCGCTATGGGGGACGTCCTGCACTGCCTCCCCGCGCTGGAGGCCCTCCAGGAGCTGTGGCCGGAGACAACGATCGACTGGGTTACCGAGTCGTTGTCGTCCCCGCTCCTGGAAGGTCACCCCAGACTGGGTCGGGTCGTGAAGCTGTCCCGAAAAGTTTGGCGAAAACAGCTCAGAAACCCTCTGAACCTCCCTCGTGTCGTCGGGGAAGCGTGGGGGTTCATCCGAGAGCTGCGCCAAGAACGCTACGATCTGATCGTCGATTTTCAAAGCAACATGCGCTCGGTCTTGGTCGCGGCCCTCGCGCGCTACCGCCGACGGATCTGTCATCACCGCACAGAAGTGAAGGATGGCAACCAGATGTTTCGGGCCATACGGCCCGCCCGACCTTCGGGACTCGTGCACCGGGTCGAAAAGAACCTGCACCTGGTACGACACCTGGGCTGGAGCGGCCAACGCCCCGACCCCCAGACCCCGACCTATGCCGACGAGGCGGCCGACTTGCCGCCGCTCCCCGCCGATGCGATCTACCTGCACCCGTTCGTCAGCGCTTATGGCCGCTTCAAAGAGTGGCCCGAACAACACTACTCAGACCTCGCGCGGCGTCTGGCGGCCGACGGTCACGCCGTCGTCGTCATGTGGGCCCCCGAGGACCTCGCGGCGGCAGAGCGGATCGTAGCAGGGGCTGCCGACTGCGCTGTGCTCGCCCCACCGACGCCAAGCTTGCGCCATGTCGCGGCGATGCTGACGCAAGCGAAGCTGCTGGTCGCGGCGGACACCGGCATCTTGCACCTCGGGACAGCGCTGAATCGACCGGTCGTTGCTCTCTATGGTCCCAAGGATCCGCAGCGCTACGGCCCGTGGACCCCACAGTCGCGCACGCTTCGGGGCGACGTCGCCTGCGCGCCATGCACCCTTCGCACCTGCGAGCACGCGATCTGCATGCAAGTCATCACGCCGGCCAGCGTCGAGCGCGCGATCCAAGAGCTCATTCCTGCAACGAGTTAGGATCGGCGCGCAACCCTGATGGCGGTGCCGGTGTTCCTACCCTGTCGCGCGCAAACGAACGGACCCAACGAAACCCACACGTGAATGGAGTTACGACCGATGAAGCGATCCCTCTCAGCTCCCATCCTCGCCGCAACCGTGGCACTGACCCTGGCCACGGCCCTCCCCGCAAGCGCCCAATCCGACGCCGATACACAGAAAGGGCGCACCGGCGTGAACCAAGACGATAAAGGACAACAGCACCGCCGCGGCAAGCGCATCGGCAAGCGCATCGCCCGTATGTTCAAGAAGCTCGACAGCGACGGGAACGGCATCCTCTCCCCCGCTGAACTGGGCGACCGCGGCAAGCGCGCCAGCCGTTTCGACAGCAACGGCGACGGCTCGATCACGAAAGACGAAGTGCGCGCAACGATCCGGGCCAAGATCGAGGAACTTCGCAGCATGACACCCGAAGAGCGACAGGCATTTCGGCAAGAGCGTCGTCAACAACGCGCGGCGAAGCTGCAGGAGAAGGATACGAACGGCGACGGTCAGTGGTCTGAGGACGAAGCACCCCGTCTCGTGAAGCGCTTCGATCAAAACGGGGACGGCGTCGTGACCCGCGCCGAGATCGTCGAACAGCGTAAGCACCGCAAGGGCGGCAAGCGAGGTAAGCTGGGCAAGCGCGGCATGCAACGCCGAGGCGAGCAGTAGCCCACAACAACGACTCGACGGGCAGTGCGGCTTCCGATGTGCTAGATTCAGCGCATGCAATCGGAAGCCGCACGTCCCTATGTCCGCACAAAGCTCCCGCTATCACGAGCTTGGATCCCCCCGATAGCCCGTCCGATCTTCTGCCTCTGGCTCAGCACGATTCGTACTCGCTGGCACGGAGCCGCTGAAGTCGCGGCAGCGCGTGCGAGCGGACGCCGCGTGATCTACTCGATCTGGCACGAATACACCCTGAACTTGACGTGGACCCACCGCGGTCGCGGCGCCCAGGTACTCGTCAGCCGCCACACCGACGGCGAGCTGATGGCCCGTTTCCTCGGCAAGCTCGGCTACCAATCGATACGTGGTTCGAGCACACGGGGCGGAGCAGCGGCGTTTCGCGGCATGCTCAACGTCGCGGACGGCAGCCGCGATTTCGCGCTGACCCCAGACGGTCCGAAGGGACCGCGCCGAAAAGTGAAAGCGGGTGTCGTCCGACTCGCGGCCGAGACCGGGTTTGCGATCATCCCAACCGGAGTCGCCTACGATCGGTGCTGGCGAGCGCGGTCGTGGGACAAGATGGCGGTGCCGTACCCCTTCTCGCGCGCCATCGGCACGTTCGGGGACCCGATCTTCGTCGAAGACACGGACGCCGCTTGCGAAGAAGCGCAACAGCTACTCGAAGAACGGATGCTCGCGCAAACAGCGTACAACGAAGCGAACTTCGACGAACTCTACGCGAGTGGCGAGGCAGACCTGAACAAGGTCAACCCACAGCCGCAGTAGCCGTGCCTATTTTTTCACCATCGAGATATCGTCGAGATACATCGTCAAGTTCGGTGCCGACTGAAACTCAATGCGAAAGTCCTTCACGTCGCTCCAGCTAGCCTTCCCCTGCTGACCGAATTCTTTTAGCGGCACTTCGATCCGCTTCCAGCCTTTGTGCGCCTTCATCGTCTTGACGAATGCGTTGTGAAACATCGCCATCTGTTGCTTCGATGAACCCTTGCAGCGAAATGCGAGCGAGTAGGTCGCGCTCTTCTTCGGGAAGCACACCCACATCGAGATGGCCTTGTACTTCGAGAAGTCCTTCGGCAGCTTGCTCCCTTTGACCTTCAACGAGATGTTCTTGCCCGACACTTCCCAGCGCAGACTCTGCTTGCCTTGCTTGACCCACTTCTTTTCGTCGATGAACGTCTTGCCGTAGTCCGGTGAGTAGCGCGAGCTCGAGCGATCAAAGTTCTCGACCGGCGTGAAGAGCTCATCGCGCATCTTCAGCAAGAAGGATCGGTACTTCTTCGAGATCGGAGTCCCGTCGTACTTCGCAGACGCCTTCTCGGCATCTGCGTAGGCCTTGGACGCCCCCCCCTTGCTCGCCTTGGCCTCGTAAACGCCCAGCTTGATGCCGCCCTCGCAGGCCCTGCGGTAGAGCTCGACGTGCTTCTTCGTCTTCTTGCCCTTGGCCAGCTTGCGCAACGCTGAAAAGGCCTTCCCTGCCGCTTGGTACGAGCCTTCGTCGAACTGCTTCTTGGCCTGCTCATACTGCTCGGTGGCTTCTGGCTTCTTCCAGTCGAACTCAGAAGCGTCGCCATCGGCGCCGTTGAGCAACAGGGAACAGGCGAGGGTTATCGCGAGGAACATTGGGCTGCCTTTCGCTGCGAACGTCCGGAACGTCAAATCATCACATCTGGCAAATCAACGAGTCGCCCGGCATTCTATTCATGGAGGAGGCCGAGTGCGAGTCCCGATCTACCTAGACAACAACGCAACGACCCGGATGGACCCCCGTGCGGTGGCCTCGATGCTGCCCTATTTTGCTGATCACTACGGCAATGCGGCCAGCAAGACGCACCCGTTCGGCTGGGAAGCCGACAAGGCAGTGCAGACGGCGCGGCGACAGCTGGCTGAACTGATCGGGGCTCGTCCTCCGGAGATCGTCTTCACCAGCGGGGCCACCGAGGCCAACAACATGGCAATCCTGGGCAGCGCGGCAGCCCGCAATGCCGGCGCGGCAGGAGCAGAGAAGGTCGCAGCCGGGCGCGGTGGCCACATCGTGACGAGCCGGATCGAACACAAGGCGGTGATCGACCCTTGCGAGATCCTCGAGAAGCGCGGCTACGAAGTGACCTACCTGACGCCAGCGGACGCCGGCGTTTGTACTGCCGAACAGGTTGCCGCTGCGCTGCGCCCCGATACGTTCTTGATCTCACTAATGACGGCCAACAACGAGATCGGCAGCGTGACTCCGATTCGCGAGATCGGAGCCCTGGCGCACGACCGAGGCATCCTCTTCCACACTGATTGTGCGCAAGGCGTCGGCAAGATTCCGATCGACGTCGAGCAATCCCACGTCGACCTGTTGGCGCTGTCTGGCCACAAGTTCTATGGCCCCAAGGGGGTCGGGGCCCTGTACGTGCGCAGCCGCAAACCGCGCGTCAAGCTTGCACCGATCATCTTCGGCGGCGGTCAGGAACAAGGGCTGCGCCCGGGCACGTTGAACGTGCCGCTGATCGTCGGCCTCGGCGCCGCGGCTCAACTGTGCAACGACGAACTCGATGAAGAAATGACGCGACTGGGCGCGATGGCAGAACGCTTGTACAGCGGCCTCCAAGGGGCGGTCGGCGGAGTATCGATCAACGGCCATCGCCAGCAGCGACTCCCTGGGACGATGAACCTGGCGTTCGAAGGGATCGAGAGCGATGCCCTGCTGCTCGCCCTCCCCGACGTCGCCGCCTCGTCGGGCTCGGCGTGCACGACGGGCAGCGTCGAGCCGTCCTACGTCCTGCGCGCGGTCGCCTCCGACGCGCAGGCCCGCAGCTCGGTCCGATTCAGCGTTGGGCGCTTCAACAGCGACTCAGATATCGACTACGCGGTGCTCAGAGTCGCTCAGATTGTCCGAGAACTGCGCCAGAAGACCCGAAGACCCGCACCGGTCCAGCGGTTATCATGACGCCCATCGGTGTCGCAAGTGAGCGGCGCCCGAGAAAGACCAGCAGGAGAAGCACCGATGATCACCGTCACTGATTCCGCCGCTCAAGAGATCCAGCGGCTGCTCGAAGGTAGCGACGACGAAGCGCACAACGCCCTTCGCCTCTATGTCCAAGGGGGCGGCTGCGCTGGCATGACCTACAAGATGGATTTCGTGACCGGCAGCAATCCAGGGGACAAGACCTTCGACCTGGCAGAAGGCGTCCTACTGGTCGTCGACCCCAAGTCCTATCTGTTCCTCAACGGCGTCACGATGGATTTCAAAGAGAGCTTGATGGGGCGCGGCTTCGTATTCGAGAACCCGAACGCCTCCGGCGCCTGCGGCTGCGGGACTTCTTTCTCCGTGAACTAGTTTCTCGAAGCGGGCACTCGGGGTCGGTTGTTGGATGCTCACCCGCCGCACTCGTCGGCACAGCTCTACCAACTCCTGGCCCAACTCGGTGACTTGCGCCGGTTCGGCTTGTTTGGACTCAAGTCAATCAGCTCTGTCCACTCTCCGGCGACTGCTTCTTCCGGACTGGCGGCTAAGACGCATCCCTTGCGTGCCGCAACGAGTCGTCCCCGCTGGTCCCATTCGGCCCAAGGAATGTCGTTGAGCACGACGACTTGTCCCCCCGGTGACGTCAGCGTGTATTCGTTGTAGCGAAACTGCGGGTACGCCGTCAGCACGTACCCATCGTGTGACTTCCGCAGTATGTAGTGGCCGCTCTCGGTCTCTGTGAATCCCCAGCCATCCCGCTCGAGACGCTCCGCCTCGATCGGCCATTCCTCGCCAACAGACAGCAGAAGAGTCCCAACGCCAAACGGACACCCCGGTACCTTCGGCTCCTCAACGAACGGGAACTCGAGTTTCGGATCGTTGAGCATCAGGGTTCGCCCGTCGGGGAACAGCCCGCCTCCACTCCACGAGTCACCCTTCCACCACATCGCAAGCGCAGTCAGCCATGGTGGCTTGCTCACTGCGGTCCAAGTTTGCTTGTGCTTCTCACGCTCCCTGGATCGGCTTGCGGCGAAGTAGACCATGTACTTGCCATCGGGAGTGAGGTCTCCTCGGTGCTCATAGATCCGGCCGTAGAACCACTGCCCCTGCTCGAACGTATCCGCTTCGGTATCCCAACGAATGACCTGGACGTACTGCGAAGGCCCGCGGCGAAAGAGCACCGCAACGGGAGCCTCGCGAGCGAGGATTCCGTAGATGCGTGCTGGGGCGGGATCCTTGCACGAACGAAGTGTGTCGTCGCCGCCCATCGTCTATACCTCGATCTAGCAAGCATCCGACGATGCTGTGACGACTTGGTTCGCGCGCAATCCAAGGGAGGCTTTCCCGACGACCCGGAGGGCTCGGTGCAGCACGCAGCGCCGCTAGTCTCGGCGATTTCCTCGCAAGCCGCGCCGACGGTGGAGCCATGCGAGGAGCAAGAGCTCAAAACCCAGCGCGACTCCAAGAACAAGCAGCAAGCCAGGGATCGACCACCCAGCAAGATTTGCAGCCAACACCGCAGCGACGACCAGGAGTACGTTACCGACCACTAGACGCTTCTCGAAGCTGGCCAGAGCGCCAAACTTGGGCGTGGGACCTGCGTCCGGCGATGCTTGCCACCCAAACCAAATCCTTGGGGCGCGCGATGTACTCCGCTTCGACTTTCTCGCCAACCGACTGCTCTCCGTTTCTGACGTCGACATCGGGCCAAAGTCATCTCGGGCTGGCGTCAACAGCGCGCCAGCTCACGCCAGTGTATGTGCAAATGCGACTACGGAAAGCTGTTGTTGGGTGGTTCCATTGTCCTATGCTGGGCTGGTGTCATGCATTGGAGGCGGGGTGTCTTGTACGGGTTAGCACTGCAAGCGGTTCTGTTGATTGCTACGGTCGGCTTCTTCTATACGGCAGCCGAGTCAGAGGGCGAATCAACCCTGCTGTGGGCGGGAATCAGCGTCGGGCTCTGGTGCGTGTCTATCTGGGTACTGGGTTGGGGACTACTGGGCGGCCTACTGTTGCAGCTAGGGCTGTTCGTGACACTCACGATGCGCAACATGCTGCGACAGTAGTCTCGCTCCCCGCGCCGAGGGGAAGCGGTCGGACGTTTGCCGCGCAAACAACAACTGCGAGACAATCAGTCAGCGCTTGGCCCAAGAACCCTGCGAATGTCCGAATTGGCACCTTCCCCGCCTTTGCGAGCGTCCGCTCCGTAAGACAAGATCTCGACCCGACCGGCAGCGAATCGCAGCGTGTACGGTTTCCCCGATACAGGATCCACCGGCACCATCTTCAGAGGAGTCTTCAGGATGTACATTTCCAGCTCTTCGCGTTTCTCTGGATAGCGCCCGTGCTCTTTGAAGAACGCTACCGCGGCGGCCGCGATCTGGTCGACCTGTTCGCGCCGCAGCGCCAACAGGCGCTCCAGTTCAGCCGCTGCCCCGTCAGCGACCGGCGCAGCCTTCACGACAATTCTTGCGGCGCCACTCTGGCTGTACCCATTGATCGCGTAGAAGGTCTTGCCAGTCGCGACGTTCGAGGCTTTCGAGCCCTTCTGCGGCACGGTGCCAGTTGGAAAGGAGAACGGTTGGGACGAGACGAAAAAGGTGGGTGGGCCTCCTCCACGCGTCGTGTGATACGTCGCCAGCTCTTCCGCTTTGCGTAGCAGCGGGAGAGTGAACTGCGGACGTTGCTTGCTGGAGAAGACTCGATCGAGCAACGCTACCTCGAGCCCGTTGAGGTGCGGTGGCTTCTTGCTAGGGTCCGTTTCGAAACCCGGATAGTAGACGAGACCGAACAGGATCTTCTGCCCCACCGTGACTTCGGCAGACTTGGCCCAATCCTGCCCCTCGATCTTGACGTAGTAGTCGAACCGAGCATGAGAAGCACGGCGCAGGCGCCGCGGAGCGGCGCCACGAACACTCGGCAAGTCGCGAGTAACGAAATCAACGGCAGCTTTCACCGGCTTGGCAACAGACCCCTGCGCCAGCTTTCCTACAGCGTCTGTGACGACTTTCTCTACCGCTTCGTGCACTTCCTTCACAGAGCTTCCCGCGGGGTCGCCGGTAGGGAGGAAGAAACCGATCGCCGCGTGATATCGCTTGGACGGCACCAGCTCCGATGACTCCGGCGGCTCCTCAGCTGCGCAAGCGGTTGTGAGGCACAGAGAAGCCGCAACGACACCCAGTGCAAGCCGTGTCGTCAGACCTTGCTTGGTTACTGTCACCGCAATCTCCCGGCCCCGATCGCCGCCACTACCGGAGAGGTATCCCCCTCCACCACCACCAGGCTGGCCCGTCACGCAACAATTCTACTCTTGCTGACGCGCAGGTCGCGTCGCGCGGGGACAGTGTACGTCCAATCGCGTCTGCAGGAAGCGGTTGTTGAGTGGAACAAGTTGCTCAGGGCCGTCGGAGTCACGTGGGGTCACGTGGCCTCACTCGCCTCGGTAGAACTCGATGCGCCGGCACTGCGGGCAGCTGTAGAGCAGGAGCGCTTCCTTGTTGACCAACAACTCCGCAAGGTCGCCCAGCACACCCAGCCGTGGGCCCTCGTGAAACTTCTTGGAACCCATGTAGCGGAGCTTCACGCCACAGCGGTAGCAGTCCTCGTCGACCTTCGCCGGCCCTTCCGGCCATTCGGGGTCTGCCGGCGGATTCGGGTTCTCGGCGTTGCACATCGGACAGAGCGCCATCTTGTGACTGTATGACGCCGCGCACTCCGTGCAGTCGACTTGGTCCATCTGTCCCCATCACCGGCTCGAGTCACGAACTACCAACACGCCTCCGGCAGCGCGCGCGCAGACGGCACCCGCCCGAAACTGTGTCAAGCGAACAGCCCGGCCTCCAGGTCCGCCGGATCTGGCACTGCTGTGTCCTTTACGGCCAGCGCCTCCGCGGCTGCAGCCTCGATCTCTTCGTTGACTTCGTGTTCCCACCGCTCGAGCGTCGCACGCGGCTTCTTGACGATCTTCTCGCTACAGATCCACTCTTCGAAGCAGCCGATGGGGCAGCGTTTCCCCCATTGACTGAAGACGTCATCGGAGAACAGCTCGCGGGCTTCGGCTTCGTCGTGCGTCGCGTGTCCGCCCATGCGGAAGGTCTTGGCCAAGATCACCGCGGGGCCTTCGCCAGCGAGGCAGCGGGCCCGGGCCTTCTGTACGGTGTGGTAGACATCGAGAACGTGATTGCCGTCACACTTGAAGCCTTGCACGCCATAGCCGGCAGGAATTCCGCGCAAGCAACGTTCGAGGTGTTCACTGCGTCCCGTACCCAACGCAACGCCGTTGTCTTGCACGATGACGATCAGCGGCAACGACAGCGCCGCCGCGAACGCGAGACCTTCGTGAAAAGCACCGGTGCGAGTCGCGCCGTCACCGCACCACGTCAACGCGACGCGTTCTTCGGCGCGCTGCTGGAAGGCCAATGCAAAGCCACCAAGAACCGGCACCAAGTCGCCGACATGACTGATCGGTGAAACGACATTGTGTTCGAGGGCGCCGATGTGAAGGTCGCGGCCCCGGGTGATCGTATCGGACGTCGCCAGGTAGACCTTGAAGCACTCGGCCAGTGGGATCCCTTTCTCGAACGCGGCTCCTTGGTTGCGAATCATCGGCCCCACGACGTCGGTCGCGCCGAGGGCGTGCACGGCGCCGATCGTCGTCGCTTCCTCCCCCGTTCCCAACCAGGCTTTGGTCAGCACACCGGTGCGAACCCAACGCTTCAGCGTCACATCGTGCAGTCGGAAACGGACCAATCCCTTGTACAGCGTCTCGATCCCAGGCGCCCCCAGAGCATCGACAGCCGCCCGCAAGTCGGGGTCTTCGTCGACACGCTGGCGATAGGCAGCAATCGTGGCAGCGTCGGGCTGCCAATCTTGATACTCCCTGGGGTCATAGGCCGGAAAGCGCTTCATTGTCTTACGATCTCCATCATAGGTGCTCTGCGAACCAGTCAGCAGCGTGGTCCACGACTTGTTCTAGCTCTTCGGAAGTGCCGTCGAACGGATGCTTCGTGCCGAAAGTGTGCCCTCCCTCAGGGAAGACTTCCAGACGGCGTGGCGCCTGAACTCGATTGTAGATCAGATGCGCCTCGTCGATCCCCACGGTGGCGTCGTCTGCGGCGTGGATGACCATGGTTGGCACCGCCCGGCGGTCGATCGCTGCAGCCACGTTGTAGCGTTCTCGGTTGGATTCATAGTCTTCCAGGACTGATCGATCCAGGTGCAGCAGCTGCCCGGTACGCGCGTTCGGGATCTCCATCTTGCCGACACGCCGCCACTCAGCGACTTGCTCGTCATCGAAACGATCCGATCGCCCAGGGGCTCCCAACGTCGCTACGGCGCCAATCGTCAGATCATCCGGCGCGTACAAAAGCGACACCAATCCACCGCGTGAGTGTCCCAGGAGGCCGACCGTCCCGCGACAAGGCACATCGTTGATCCCCCACTCTTGGCGCCGCGCCAACAGCGCGCGGAGGTCATCGATCTCCAGGCCGTACGTGTTCTGTGAGAACTTGGCGGGCTCGTCGTGAAGATCGTCAGAGTGCGCAACGCCGCAGTAGCTGAAGTTGAAGCGATTGACGATGAAACCACGCGCTGCGAGCCGGCGCGACAGCCACGGCCACCCACCCCAATCCTTGAAGCCCTTGAATCCGTGGCAGAACACGACGACCGGCGCCGGCAGCGTGTCTTCTGGCGGCAGCTCGACGGTGCCCCGAATGATCCGATCCGGGGCGATCTCGGTGGTGTACGACACCGTGCGATTCACAGGGAGCCTCTCTGCTCACAGCCGCGACAACTTTTCAGCATTGGATCATCGATTTCGGTCGCAGAAATGCACGCAAAAACAGACGCGGTCGCCTGAATCCATTTCGCGGGGGTGGCATCCGCGTGCGGTTCGGGCCATTGTACGCTCCATGATCATTCTCTATTGGATGTCGCCAGACCCTATCGTCATCGATCGTCAGGGCAACCTGCTCGACGTCGTGCGCCTCATGCGGCAACACGGGGTGCGCCGGCTCCCGGTAGTGACGGATGATGACGTGTTGTGCGGCATCATCGGGCGCAGCGATGTCAACCGCCACACCGGACGCCGCATTCTCACGGAAACTCCAGACCCGGAACGCGATGCACCGCTGGCGGAGATCCCGGTAGCGGATGTGATGACCCCAGAGCCACTGACGTGTGACGCCAACGACTACGTCGAAGACGTCTGCCAGCGTATGATCAACGAGAAGGTCGGCGCCTACCCAGTCACGAAACGGGGACACCTAGTCGGTTTCTTGTCCGAAACCGACCTGCTGCGAGCCCTCTCCGAGCTGAGCTTCAGCCACGAAGGCGGGCGGCGAGTAACGATCCGGCTGGCGATCGAAGCCGAGACCGAGCTGCTCCATCACGCAGTCGACATTGCACGGCGACTGAAGCTTCAGATCCGGTCGATCCTCACGCACCGAATCCTCGACGAGTCTGCTTCAATGATGACGCTGCGAGTTGGCGGCGAGCGAACCGACAAGTTCCTCGAGACGCTATGGGAGCGCGGCTACAAAGTCGTGGATTCGTAGAGCACTACTGACGACTGGCCGCATTTAGCCGATCAGCCCCATCTCACGCCCAACTTCCGTGAACGTCTGCACCGCGCGATCGATCTGTTCATCGGTGTGGCCTGCAGATAGCTGCACTCGGATACGGGCCTGGCCACGCGGCACGACCGGGAACACGAAACCGACGACGAAGATTCCGCGCTCGTTCATCTTCTGCGCCATCTCCATTGTCTTGGGTTCCTCACCGATCATGATCGGGACGATCGGGTGCGCACCGTCGCCGACCGAAAAGCCAGCGGCCTTCATCTGCGAGCAAAAACGTTCCGTATTGAGCTGGACGCGCGCCACACGATCGCGTTCGCGATCGATCAGATCCAACACTTCGATCCCTGCGGCGACCAAGGATGGCGGCATCGAGTTCGAGAAGAGGTAAGGTCGTGAGCGCTGGCGCAAGAGCTCGACGATCTCCTTGCGGGCACTGGTGAATCCCCCACTGGCACCACCAAGCGCTTTGCCGAGCGTACTGGTAATGATGTCGATTCGTCCTTCGACTCCAAAGTACTCAGGAGTACCGCGCCCTGTTTCGCCGACGAAGCCCGTCGCATGGCACTCATCGATCATCACCATCGCGTCGTACTTGTCGGCAAGCTCACAGATGTCTGGCAGCGGCGCATAGACACCGTGCATGCTGAACACACCGTCGGTCACAATCAAACGACTGCGCGCACCTGAAGCCTCTTGCAGACAACGCTCGAGGTCGGCCATATCGACGTGCTTGTAGCGATGCCGCTGCGCTTTCGACAGCCGAATCCCATCGATGATGCTCGCGTGGTTCAACTCGTCGGAGATCACGGCGTCTTCGGGTCCGAGCAGAGTTTCGAAGAGCCCGCCGTTCGCATCGAAGCAAGCGATATAGAGAATCGTGTCTTCCATCCCCAAGAAATCGGAGATGCGCTTCTCCAGCTTTTTGTGAATCGTTTGTGTACCGCAGATAAAGCGCACCGAAGAGAGGCCGAAACCGTACTCGTCGAGGGCTTTGTGGGCGGCCGCGACAATGTCAGGGTGGTTGGCCAATCCCAGGTAGTTGTTGGCGCAAAAGTTCAGAGCGTCGCCGTCGGCCGTCGCGACCTGACTGCCTTGGGGCCCTTCGATCAGCCGTTCGCGCTTCCACATCTTCGCTTCGCGGATTCCGGCGAGCTCGGCTTCGAGGCGCTCTTTCGCGGTGTACACGGCTACTCTCCTGTCGCTGTCGGTCTTGGCATAGAGGATGGACTTCAGGAGAAGATTCATACCGCAGACACGACCTCACCAGCAAGACAGTTGCTTTTTCGAGCCACTCGTCCATCGTCGGAGCTATGAACGACAACGCTTCGCCGACCGCGTATCGGCGCACCAAGATCGTAGCGACCCTCGGGCCGCAAACCTGCACCAGCGAGAGTGTGGGAGCACTACTGCGCTGCGGCGTCGACATGGCCCGGATCAACGCCTCCCACGGCGACCACGCCGGCCACGCCAGCCTGATCAAGATCGTCCGCGAGGAAGCCGCCAAGCTCGGGCGCCCTGTGGGGGTGCTGTACGACCTGCAGGGCCCCAAGATTCGCATCGGCGAGTTCGACGGCGACCCAATTCCGGTGCAGCTCGGGGATGAGTTCGCGCTGGCAGTCGGCCGTCCCCCCACTGGTGACGAGATTCCGGCGGACTACCCGCTGCTCGATCAAGACGTCTCCGTTGGGGCACCGCTGTTGATCGACGACGGGCAGCTGGCGTGCGAGGTGATCGCAGTCGAGCGCGGGCTCGTGAGGTGCAAGGCGCTCAACGACGGCGCCATTGCGCAACGCAAGGGGATCAACCTGCCGGCGAGCCCGGTCTCGGCGCCATCCGTCACTCAGAAAGACCGGCGGGACGTGCTGTTCGCGGTCGAACAAAACGTCGACGCGATCGCATTGTCGTTCGTCCGCCGGCGCTCGGACGTCGACGAACTGCGCGACTTCCTTGCCGATCATGGCGCCGACATGCCGCTGATCGCGAAGATCGAGAAGCCGCAGGCACTCGACAATCTCGAGGAGATACTGGAAGCCTCTTGGGGCGTCATGGTGGCGCGCGGCGATCTCGGCGTCGAGCTGTCCCCCGAGGAAGTACCGATGGCGCAAAAACGCATCATCCAAGAAGCCGGGCGGCTGTGTAAGCCAGTGATCACAGCGACCCAAATGCTCGACAGCATGACCCGCAACCCGCGGCCAACGCGCGCCGAAGCAAGCGATGTGGCCAACGCCGTCCTCGACCACACCGACGCCGTGATGCTGTCGGGCGAGACTGCCGTGGGCAAGTACCCGACCGAGTCCGTCGAGATGATGGTGCGAATCATCGCCCGCACCGAGGACTTCCTTTCGCCGACCCCAGTCTTGCGGCGCCGCGAACGTTCCATCGACAGCGTCCCGGCAGCGGTCGCTGACGCCGGTTGCCAGGTCGCCCATCACCTCGACGCTCGCGCAATCGTCGCTTTCACTCGCACCGGCACCACCGCGTTGCTGGCGGCCCGCAGAAGGCCGACGACCCCGATCTTCGCGTTCTCACCGGGGCGGCAAGTCTGTAACCTGCTCTGCATGGTATGGGGAGTTCAGTCCTTCGAGTTCGACCCCGTCGACACCAGCGATCAGCTGATCCTCGATCTCAATCGCCGCTTGGTCACCGATCACAGCGCCGAACCTGGAGACTTGGTCGTTATCTTGATGGGTGCCCCCACGGACGCTCCGGGCCACACGAACCGGATGATCCTACGTCGTGTCGGCGAGGATGATCATTTAGGCTAAGGCGGCTGGCGGCGCTCGTGAACGCGTGGACCGCCTAATGTGAACCGCCTCGCGGAAGCGGCAACGATTGCGTGCGACACCTGAAGGGGATCTGTGATGCGCGTCACCTTCCGACATCTCTCCGGCCGGGAAGAAGGCCGTAAGGACCATTTTCCGCCGCGGCGAATCGTGATCGGCCGGGACCCCGAATGCGACCTCTGCTTCGACCTAAGGGAGGATCTGGAGGTCAGCGGTCGACACGCCGAAGTCGTCCCAGCCGCCGACAGCAAGTCTTGGTGGATCGTCGACCTCGAATCGACCAACGGCACGTGGATCAACGGCAACGAGATCGACGGCAAAGCCCCGCTGAGTTCCGGCGATCGTATCGAGCTCGGCGCGGGTGGACCGCGGCTGCTGTTCGTGATTCGCCGCGCCTGGTGGAAGCGCTTGCTCGGTCGCTGAGACTCCCGAAGTAGCCACTCCCGCAGTAGCCTGAGAGACAACATGCAGAAACGTCGCCCGTCCGGCACCAGTATTAAGCGCGCTTTCACGACGATCATCTGGCCGCGTCGTAAACTCATCGCCGTCGGCCTGCTGCTGATTTTCGTCAGCCGGCTCTGCGGACTGGTCGTCCCGGCTTCGACGAAGTACCTCGTCGACGATGTCATCACGGGCGGCGATACCAACAGACTGTGGACGTTGGTCGCCGTGGTCGGTGCCGCGACGTTCTTGCAAGCTGGCACCGGCTTCTTGCTGACGCGACTGCTGAGTGTCGAAGCGCAGCATCTGATTTCACAGCTGCGCGCTCGAGTTCAGAAACACGTTCTGCGCTTACCGATCCGAGTCTTCGACAACACCAAGTCCGGCGAACTGGTCTCCCGCGTCATGAACGACGTCGAAGGCGTGCGCAACCTCGTAGGTACCGGCCTGGTGCAGCTGGTCGGCGGCGTACTGACGTCGGTGATCGCATTCGTGATCTTGCTAAACATCGATCCCGTTCTGACGCTCCTTTCACTGATCCCGCTGGGGGCGTTCGGATTGGCATCGATGAAGACGTTTCGCACGTTGCGCCCAGCCTTTCGCCAGCGCGGTGTCCTCATGGCCGATGTGAACGGACGCTTGACGGAGTCACTGAGCGGCGTCCGGGTCATCAAAGGCTTCAATGCCGAACGCAGCGAGGAACGCGTCTTCGAAGCTGGCGTCGACCGATTGTTTCAGAACGTGAAGAAGACCCTGACGGTATCGGCCGGCATCACCAGCCTGGCCACGTTTCTGATGGGCGTCGCGAGCGTGATGATCATGGGTTACGGCGGTCGCCAAATCATGCTGGGCGCAATGACGATGGGCGAGTTCGTGTCGTTTACGCTGTTCCTGGGTCTTCTGGTCGCCCCGCTGATGCAGATGGCCAACATTGGCACGCAGCTAACTGAAGCGTTCGCCGGACTGGACCGCATGTCTGAGTTGCTGTCGCAACCGACTGAAGACAACGATCCCGAACGCACGATCGAGATGCCAGCCATTGACGGTCACGTACGCTTCGAGGACGTGCACTTCTCCTATGAAGAAGGCAAGCCGGTTCTGAACGGAATCGACTTCGAAGCGCGGCCCGGCACGATCATCGCCCTCGTCGGTAGCTCTGGATCTGGGAAGTCCACGATCGCTGGCCTGGCGGCGACATTCGATTCGCCCGATCGCGGTCGGGTCCTGATCGACGGCCAAGACCTTTCCAAGGTGAAGCTGACGACGTACCGCAGCCAACTGGGACTCGTGCTGCAGGAGGACTTCCTGTTCGATGGCACGATCCGCGAGAACATCCTGTTTGCAGACCCCGAAGCCAGCGACGCGCAGCTGCTCGAAGCAATCGAGATGGCGCATGTGAAGGAGTTCACGGATCGCTTCGACGACGGGCTCGAGACCGTCATTGGCGAGCGCGGCGTCAAGCTGTCCGGAGGGCAGAAGCAGCGCGTTGCGATCGCTCGCGCCCTGCTGGCGAACCCGCGGATCCTCGTACTGGACGAAGCCACGAGTAACCTCGACACCGAGAGCGAATCCTACATTCAGAAGAGTCTGGGACTGCTGATGCAGAACCGCACGAGCTTCGTCATCGCCCACCGCTTGACGACGATTCAGAAGGCGGACCTGATTCTTGTGATTGAGGATGGCCGCATCGCCGAACGCGGCAAGCACGAAGAGTTGCTTGCCGCCCAGGGACGCTACTTCGAGCTCTACACGTTCCAAGCTCGAATCTAGCGCCGCACAGAGTCCTAACGCAGGGCCTGTCCTTCAAGTTTAGCCACGACGAATGCCGGAAGGATCTTGGCATGGATCAGCTGCTGTCGTTCGTGGAAGTGCAGAAAAGCCGCCTTGGCCCCGTCCACCGCGAGTCGCTCCATGTCGTCGAGAGTCAGCCCGAAAAGCTCTTGTGCGAGCAACAGTTCGTCCGTCAATGTCGTTGCTGACATCAGGTAGTTGTCGACGTTGAGCGTAACGCGGAAGCCCTCCCGGAAGTAGCGCGGGAACGGGTGATTCTCGACCTTGTCGATCGCTCCGGTATGGACGTTCGAAGACAGGCACATCTCCAGCGGAATACGCTGGTCGAGGATGTACTGCGCCAGGGTCCCCTTCGACTCGCTGCCTTCGGCGTCGTTGATGTCTTCGTCGAGGCGCGTCGCGTGGCCGATGCGGTGGGCTCCGCAGAACTGGATCGCTTGCCAAATCGATGACAGCCCGAACGCCTCACCCGCGTGGATCGTGATGTTGAAGTTCTGACGCAGCAAGTACTGGAACGCCTCCAGATGCGCTTTGGGTGGATGGCCCGACTCGTCCCCGGCCAAGTCGAAGCCAACGACGCCGCGGTCACGATAGTTGACGGCAAGCTCCGCTGCTTCGAGGCTGAGTTTCGTGTCCATGTTGCGCAGCGAGCAGACGATAACGCTGGTTTCGAGCGAAGTACCTTCGCAACCCTCTGCGAGCCCGGCGAGCACGGCGTTCATCACCTGCTCGAGGTTCAGACCCTGGTGGATGTGAAGCACCGGGGCGAAGCGTACTTCTGAGTAGACGATTCCGTCGGCAGCCAGATCTTGAGCCTTCTCGCGCGCAACGCGCCGCAAGTTGTCCTCTGTCTGCATCACGCCACACGTAACGCCGAATCCTTCGAGGTACAGCGGGAGACTGCCGCGATCGGCGCCCCGGTGAAACCACGTCCGCAGTTCCTCGGGGTCGTCAGAGGGCAGTTCGACGCCGGCTGCCGGAGCCAGTTCGACGATGGTCTCGGGGCGCAGACCACCATCGAGGTGGTCGTGGAGGTGCACCTTCGGCAGCGCGAGAATTGCGTCACGATCGAGAGGGCGTTGCAGTTGGGACATAGAGCTCCTTCCTGGAGGCTGGTTTGTGGTTAACCCCCTACCTTACCCGAAGAGTCGGGTACCGCGAAGCTATCTCGGGAACAACTCTGCCGGGTCCAGCCCCTCGTGGCGGGCTTGCGGGAACGTACGCTCCTCGACGGCGGGCCGCAACTGCGTGCGTAGCTCCTGTGGCAGGCTCTTCCAGACAACGGACTTGTGCTGAGGCGTACAGCTACGCGTGGACGCGATCAGGTAGGCCGCGACCGTCTCGAAGAAGAGTTCGTCGAGCCCTGGCAGTGGCGTTTGGTCAGCCGCGGCTCGCTCGGGACCGCGCTGATGCAAGATCGTGGCGAACTCGCGGTAGCGACGCGCAACGTCTCGGCGCCCCTGCGTGACACCGCGCTGAAGGGAGTTGTAGAGCTGCAGGTTCACGAGCGTTCGGAGGTGATCGATCCCCTCGAGCTCGCGCAGCAGCTCTTCGAGCAACAGCTCGACAATGGGGAGCTGATACTGATCCGTGCGTCGCTGCCCGCGACTGAACTCCTGCTGCAGCCGCCCGCGCCAAACTTCGGCGGCTGCTTCATCTCCAGCGAAGTGATACCAAGACAACAGCTGAATCAACGCGTGCTCGATACGCTGCGGTGCCAGCTCCGCGGCGGCGGCAGGCCCATGAAAGCCCGTCTCGACGCGTTCGAGAAAGTTCAGGACCTCAGGAGCGGGTTCGTACCGAAACGGCTCCATGACGACGCGCCCCGACACCACGAGGTCTTGCGCGCAAATGCCGACCCGCGCATCCGCGTAGAATCGCTGCAGCGCGGACTTCACTGCTGCCGAGTAGGGTGGCGCCTCGGGGAGGCGCACGACCGACGCCTGCAGCGCATCCCGTAACCGCCCCTGCAGCAGCCAGTACAGCCCGTGCGTTGCCGGGTGACGCCAGTCGAGAGGCCCACACTCGCGCACCAGGTCCGCCATCAAATCGACATCCAACCTGTGCTGCGACTGCAGCCGTTCGCGGTGCGGCTCCAACCACGCCGGATAGTCGCTGCTAGCCGCAGGCGGCGGCCCAAGGATGTCGTGCCACTCGGTAGCGAAACGCCGCTTGAAGTAGAAGTGCAGCGTGTCGCGGTCCGAGCTGATCTTGTCGTAATAGAGCCAAGCCAGGGCCCGGTGCAGCCGCCGATCGGTCGGGTTCAGCTCGAGGGCATCATCACGCAGGAGTCGCACTCCAGACTGCACCCAATGCCATCGTTCCTCGGGAACCAACGTGCTGACCGCCACGTCATACGCCAAGTTGTGCGCTTGGAACTCCCAGACCCCAGCAAAGTGGGGCTGCAGCGTCGTAATCCATTCTGCGAGTTGCAGCGCTTCATGGTACTTCCCCTGCACCTCCAACCGTGTCGAACGCGCCCAGAGAAAATCAACGGCAAGGCCACGGAAGCCACCCAGAAGAACCTGCGTGAACGCGACCTGCGGCGGTAGGTTGGCCATGATGTCGGGGTTGACGGTCAAACGCAGCGAAACGCGACGCTCGAGGATCGGACCCTGCAATAGGGACCCTGCCATCAGCGCCACAATCACAACGACCAGACCCAGCAATCGGCGGCGTGTCATCATACCTGCACCCTTGCCAACTCCCGGCGACGAAACACCAGCCACGCGGCCAACCCCAGCGCACCGCCGCAGCCACCACCGAACCACAATAGGCAAGCACCGACTTCTCGCCATTCGATACGCTGCCCGGTGACCAGGCGTTCGTGCGGATCGTAGCGCTGATACTGGCTCAGCGCCGCTGCCGTGCGAAACCCCCACACCTCGAGATGATTGAAGAACGACTCGGCCCAGCTGACCGCAGGCGGTTCATGAGTATGTCCACCGTGACCGTGGGAGTGGTCGTGCTCCGGAGCGCGGATCGCGCTGGTCTCAGGGCGAAGATGTGGATCTTGCAAAAGGAAGTCACTGACCGACGACGTGCCGACGAACAACAGCACCGCCAAGCTTGCGACCGGGAAGCCGAGGAACGACGAAGCGAACAACCCCGCCGCAGTAATGACTGCGAGCCGCGTCCACAGCAGCAGCAGCCCACGCAGGAAGTTGCTCAAGAAGTCACCGTCGGGGTAGACCACGCGCAGCCCCTCATAGCGCGAAAAAATGAAAGGTGGTTCGCCGTCGTCGGCTGGGTGCCGCACGGTTACTTCGAGTGCGCCATCGGCGATCGCCGCGGCGGGCAGTGCGAACTCGTGCACCTGGTCGGGCACACAGATCTGTGAGACTTCCGGGCCGCCATCGAATTGAAACACAACGCGAAGGGGCGCCCGATTGTGGAACGCTTTGACCCGCACTCGCAGCAACGCATCTTCGCGCGCAGTGCTGGGTACTGCGATCCCCTCGAAGGCGTAGACCTCGCTTTCTCCTGGTGCGATGCTGCGCCAACTGCGATCGGCGGCCCGATCGAGGGCGCTGCCGAAGGCGGCCGGTGGGCGCGGCACGCAGACCTTTCGTGAGGTCAAGAGCCCGGCGCGGAGATCGGCGACCTCAGCCGCATCGACGCCCGTGGTCGCCACCGACGGGAACCAAGACAGGAACGCAATCGCGCCGCCAATAGAGGTCAGAAGCACGCTATTGACGACGAGGATCCCGAACCACTTCCCCAATAGATAGCCTGCCCGGCCGACGGGCTTCACAGCCGGCAAGTGGATCTGCCGATTGCTGATCTCACCGGCCAAACTATCGCACGATAGAAAGACCGTCAGCAGCGTCAGCGCTAATGTGGCGGCCGCCAGCGCGTAGGTCATGTAGCTTTGGGTCCGGAAGAGCAGTAAGGATTCACTGTCCAGAAGCAGGGGCAGCGCACAGACCAACGTCAAGACCGCGACGGCTCCTGCAACGACCCCGCTCTTGCGCACGGCCTCGTCGGCGACGACGCGTGCCACCGCCATTGGCGTCCCGCCGAACGACAAAAGGCGCCTGGCGCCGGTCAACAAAGTCACCAGCACGATCGCTGACACGACCAGTGTCATCACGGACGCGCGTACGGCGCTACCGCCGAACGCGACGGTCACGCCGATCACTACGAGTAACAGCAACCAGAAGCCGAGTCGTCGCACGCATTCCCTCTCCAATTCATCGGGTCCAACTGCAGCACGGTACCAGAAAGCCTGGACGAACGCGCCTACCCCTCGTTGCAGTTGGTGTGCGCTCTTGTTCTCCTCGGCGTCCCTTGTTACTACCCGTGCTACCATCGGTGTGCTGGATCGCTGGAAGGAGCCGCACGAGTGACGCTGGGAAGCCGCGCGAGCCAGGTCTTGGCCGTGGCAGGAAACACTGCTGTTGAGGCCACGAGGCAGCCGATCTACGTCACGATGCTGCTTCTCGTGTTGTTCCTCACAGCGCTCTCCCCAGCACTGAGTGCCTTCACGTTCGAAGATGACAACAAGCTGCTGGTCGACATCGGACTCAGCACGATCTTCGTGGGCGGGCTGTTTCTGGCAGCATTCACGGCCACCGGCGTCGTCCACGACGAAATCGAGCGGAAGACGGTCTTGACGGTCGTGTCGAAGCCGGTCGATCGACTGACCTTCATCGTCGGCAAGTACCTCGGAGTCTTGGCGGCGAGTGCGATCGCCCACTGGTGTTGGAGCCTGGCTTTTCTCCTGGCGGTACGACACAGGGTGCTGGCACGCATGAATGACACCTTCGACGAGCCAGTGTTGGTTTTCGGGATCGGCAGCGCGTTGTTGGCACTGGCACTTGCCTCGCTCTGGAATTTCCTCCGGCGGCGCGAGTTCGGTTCGACACTGGCGAAGTTCCTCGCCGTCCTACTCCCGATCGGGACGCTGCTCACGTTCAGCCTCGACAAGCAGTGGCAGTGGCAGAGTCCCTTCGGTGATCTGTCGATGCCGTTGACGTGGGCGCTGCTGTTACTGTTCGAGGCCGAGGCCATCTTGTGTGCGATTGCAGTAGCAACCTCGACGCGGCTGCGCCGAGCGATGACACTGTCAGTGTGCGGCGGCGCGTTCGTGCTCGGAATCACCAGCGACTATTTCTTCGGACGTCATATCGAGGAGAGCTTCCTCGCTCGAATTGCCTACGCGGTCACGCCCAACCTGCAGTACCACTGGCTAGCAGATGCGCTCACTCAGGGGCGGACGATCGATGCCGGTTACGTCGGGCTCGTCACGGCCTATAGCGCATTCGTCGTTCTCGCTTTACTTGCCGTTGCGGCGATGCTGTTTCGCGACAGAGAGGTCGGGTGATGCCGCGAGAATCTCTAGAGAACCGCAAAGCACGGGCCACGAAGATCGTGCGAAAGCTAAAGAAGCTCTACGGCGAAGCCGACTGCGCGCTGAATCACAAGAACGCCTTCGAGCTGTTGATCGCGACGATTCTGTCTGCGCAGTCGACCGACGTGAACGTGAACAAGGTCACACCGCAGCTGTTCAAACGCTACCCAACCGCCCAGAAACTCAGCAAGGCCACGCTCCCAGCGGTCGAAGAGATCGTTCGTTCGACCGGATTCTTCCGTCAGAAGGCCAAGAACATCGTCGGCTGCGCCAAGCAGCTGGTGCGCGATCACGACGGTGAGGTACCGGAGACCATTCCTCAACTCACAGCACTCCCCGGGGTCGCGCGCAAGACAGCCAACGTCGTGTTGGGCACCTGGTTCGGCAAGAACGAAGGCGTCGTCGTCGACACTCACGTCGGCCGCATTGCACACCGCCTGGGACTGACGTGGACCAGCAAAGACACGAAGGACGCCGTGAAGATCGAAAAGGACCTGATGCAGGTCGTCTCGCGACGGCAGTGGACGTTCTTCAGCCACTCGATCATCTGGCACGGGCGCGGCGTCTGCCCGGCCCGCACCCCGCGCTGCGATGAATGTGAGCTAGCGTCCCTGTGCCCGTCCGCCGACCTCTGAGGAAGCACTAGCGGGCGACAGCACACGCTGCCGCAAGACGTCGACGTCCAGCACCAGCTCTGTAGATCCCAAAACCGCGAAGTGTCGTTGGATCGCGTCGATGCACAGCGCTGCGAGCAGCACCTGCCCCAGCTTGTTGCCGTGGAGGCGGTCACCATTGAGAACTTGCTTCATCGTGTAGACGCGCGTCTGCCGCCCGATCGACACCGGGGTTTCTGCCTTGATCGCAGCGACGTACTCGGCCAGCGGGATCACGCTGACGCGCCCATGCTTGGCGGCCCAGGCGTAAATCAGATCGTTACAGCGATCGAGTTCAGCAGGCGGTGGAATCGCGCTGGCCGGGAGCATCGCTTCCCACGCACCTTGCATGTCGGGGATGTCGCCGACGAACAGCGGTCCGGGAAGGCGCTCGAGGTAGTCGAATCCGCGCTGCAAGTCTTCAATGCGCGCACCTTCACTCTTATTGCCATAGACGAACCAAAACAGGTAGTCGACCGCGATCGTCATCGTCGGGTTGTTCTGCAGCAACTTGTCGATCTGTCGCGCTCCTTCGCCATGCGGGTCGCGAAAGAACATCATGTTGGGCACTTCCAGCATCACGTGGGGCGACGTGACCCCTTGCCGCAAGACCTTGCCCAAGGACATGCCGGCGCCAAAGCCAGCGCTCTGACTGGCACCCGCAACCCCGATCCGCGACAGCGCCTGCAGTGCATCTTCGCGGCTCGGTCCCTGCGCCCGCGCTTCGCCCATCTTCTGCACCGTGCAGCCACTGGACAACAGCAGCACAACACCAAGAACACCGCAACAGACGCCTCTTGCCATCATCGAGATCTCCCCGTTCCTGGCCGCAGTCAAAAGCGCAGCGGCTGCCGACCTGTCAACGTTTCATAATCTGTAGACGAGACCAGCCAATCCCCATCGACATCGCGCAAACCCACGCTGAATTCGGCGGTCCAGACTGGCGCTTGTTCCGACTCGGTCTCATACACTGCCGCGCGAAACGCCGCGTGGGCTCTCGTTGGATCCGATTCATCGAACGTTACGACGATGCTTGCCGCCTCGATCTCCGCGCGCAACACCAACCCGCCTTTGCCATCCATACGGGTCGAGACAAAGTACTGATTCAGCCCCGTGCGCAGCTCGGCGCGGCTGAGCCCATGATCGCGATCATCGTAATCGTCGGTCAGACGTTCCACGAAGCCGCGTGCGGAGCCGGTGTTGAAGCTCTCGCAGATCTCTTGGAGACACGCCTTGATGCGGTCTTCATCGGACTGCAGCCAGTCGACGACGAGGCAACCACCAAACCACACCACGGCGCCAACGATCACGATCAGGACGATTCGCTGCAAACGACTACTCCGTTTCCAGCTCGAGCTCGGGATCCTCTTCGATGGCGCCGGCCGCGCGCGCGTCAGCAAGCGCGGCTCGGGCCGAGGCCTCGTTGTGGGACGCCACCAACACTTCGCACCCAGCGACACCCAAGCGCGAACTCAACGGCAGCGGCGTCGTTTCGTCAGGCACGAAGACCTCGATCCCGGCATCCTCGAGCACGCCCTTGACGATCTCGGCCTCCGACGGCGTCGCCGCGCGGTGGACCTGCACCAGCGGTAGCTCTTGCATCGCATTTCCCCTTTCCTTGATCCGAGCCTACCACAAGCTCGACACAGCGTGGATAGGTCCTTTGCAGCGCGGCCTTTGCAGCAAGACTAGCGAACGACAGTGTAGCCAGCCGATACAATCAATGAGCGAAGGACCGCCTACAGATCGCACGGGCCCTGCGCTAGCAAACGCGAGGCCCCGCGAGCGCCACGACGAGAAGGAACATGAACTCGAGTCACTGCGACTACGACGTCTGCATCATCGGCGGTGGAATCCACGGCGTGGGTGTGGCCCAAGCTGCGGCGGCCGCTGGCTATCGCGTGGTACTGATCGAGAAGAGCACCATTGCCGCCGGTACCTCGCGGGCGTCCAGCAAACTGATTCATGGCGGACTGCGCTACCTCGAGACGTTGCAGTTCTCGCTGGTTCGCGAGTCGCTGATCGAGCGGCGACGCTTGCTTCGCAATGCTCCGCACCTGGTACGCCGCGTGCCGTTCCACATCCCGATCTACCGCACGACGCGACGGCGACCTTGGCAGATCCGGGCCGGCTTGAGCATCTATGCCCTGCTGGGCGGGCTCCGCGAGAACGGCTTCCGGAGCCTGCCACGCTCGCAATGGGCGGACCTCGATGGCCTTCGCACCGACGGCTTGCAGAAGGTCTTTCAATACTGGGATGGCCAGACCGATGATGCATTGTTGACGGCAGCCGTCATGCGTTCGTCGCAAGCACTCGGAGCCGACCTACTCGCACCGGCCGAACTGTTGGATGGTCACGTCGACGGTGACCGGGTAACGATCCGCTACACTGCTGGGGAGAACACGCAACAACTCACGACAGGCGTCGTCGTCAACGCTGCCGGCCCTTGGATCAACGAGGTGGCCGCGCGCCTGACGAACTCGCACCAACCAGTCGACGTCGACCTCGTACAAGGCGCCCACATCGTCGTCAATGCGCCACTGCAAGCGGGGGTCTATTACACAGAAGCGCCCCGGGATGGCCGCGCCGTGTTTCTGATGCCGTGGTACGGCCAGACGCTCGTTGGCACGACCGAGACGGCGTTTGCGGCGGACCCCAACAACGTCAGCGCGACTGCCGACGAAATCGACTACCTAGTCGAGTCGCTGCAACATGCCCTGCCTGAGCACCCGACCGACGTGATCCAGTCGTTCGCGGGTCTGCGGGTACTCCCCCGCGGCGACGGTAAGTTCGCCAAGCGGTCGCGCGAGACGCACCTCGTGACCGACTCAGCGGCGCGCCCGCGGGTGCTGACGATTGCCGGCGGAAAATTGACTGGGTACCGTGCGACGGCGGAACGGGTGGTTGCGCAGCTGCGACCATCCCTCCCCCCAGCCACAGCGATCGCAGACCCACGTGACCTGAGACTCCCGGTCGTCGAGCGTGACCCGTCCGTCACGCCCGGCAGCGCCAAACTGTAAACCTCGCATTACAAGAGAGCCGTCAGATCGCGCCTGAGGCGAGCGCAGCGACGGCACAGCGATTGCATCTGGCGAGCGGACCGGACTTTCCACTGCTCAGGAGGACTCACTATGAGTGAACCGTGTCTCCAAGGTCGACCGCGCATCTTGATCGGTCGTTCATCGCGTTGCCACGTGATCGTCGAGTCGCCCCTCGTATCGCGGCGGCACTGTGCATTGATACCAACTCGAGGTGGCTACCTACTTCAGGACCTCGGATCTCGCAACGGCACGTGGGTCGAAGGGGAGCGCCGCCAGAGCGCCGTCCTGCATGCAGGGGATCACTTTCGAATCGCAGACATCGCCCTACGCCTCGGCGAGAATGGCAAGGCGGTCGTCACGAACGATTCGTCGGCGCAGTCGTCACGGCTGGGAGAGTTCGACTCGCGCCTCGCCGTCGAAGTCCCAGAGATCGATACGGATGCGCCAGGTGCCCGCAGCGCCTAGTTGGGTGGCGCCGAGGAACAGATCGTCCTCGGAGTAGTGGTAGTTGTCGTACTCCTGATCGAAGATCTTCGCGCCTAGGTCGTCGTAGATGCGAATACGAAACAAGCCGTAGTAGTCACGGAGCCGCACGCCAACGTCTGCTTGGTCGAGCGTCGTGTCCCACAGGAAGTTGTCTTCGTCGGTCTCGTGGTGGAGGTCTGCATCCCACAGCCAATTCGTCGTGCTGGTGACGACCTTCGTGTCATCGTCGTACCAATCACAGCCGGGAGTCATGACTGCCAAGCCGACGATTGCGGACAACAATAGAGCTCTGGTGTTCATCGCTTTACCCTCCTCCAAACATCCATCGTAACTAGAAAACGACGGCACTCCAGAAAAAGGCATCCAGTGAATCTTCAGACCGCCTTCCTACGAGCTTTTCGCAAGACTTCCCCGCACTACTAGTTACGGCATCTGGCGGCGCCACAAGTCGTAACGCCGGCGCAAATCGGGATCCGAGGCCGGCACGAAGGCGCTCGTCGGAGATGGCTGCCAGCGATCTCGGCTTGCGGTCGCCAAGTAGGCGATGCCGCGCGCGGTCGCCTCGTCGTGGTCGCGACGAACTACCGCAGTGGCGGTCAGGTTGGCCAGCCGCTGGCAGAGGCCAGAGAGCCGCGATAGCCCTCCCGCAACCACAATCTCGTCGGGAGCACCGCAGGTCTGCTCCATTTCGTCGAGGTTACGCGCGATCAAGAAGACAATGCTCTCGATCACGGCCACCGCTTCCTCGGCCAAAGTGGCGTCGGCCCCAACAAAGCGCGACGGAAAGTGGCTGATCCAGTCCGGTGAACCGAGCCCCGACACGCCATTGACGAAGACCGGCGGGTCGAGGCGCTGCTCGAGCCACCCCGGCAGCGCAGCCCGCAGCTCGGCGGCGTCCAACTGCCGCTCGGCGCGCCACCACGACAGCGCAGCTGCCGCCCCATTGACGGTACCCTCGACGACACACCGTGCCCCCGCTTCGTCCTGCAGGACAACGCTGCGCGGCAGCCGCGCTGGTCGCTGCTCCACTGCGGCAACTCGCTGCAGAAACGCACCGGTCCCCAGATTCACGAAGACGTCCCCTGCCGTTGGTTCGCCATCAGCGAACAACGCCGCGGACTGGTCCCCACTGACCGCGCACAACTCCATCGGATGATCGCGCAGCGGGCCAAAGTCACTGCAGGTGTGCGCGGTCGCCGGCAACAGCCCCGCCGGAATGCCGAACCAACTCAGCAGGACTTTGTCCCAGTCGCAGTCATCGACGTTCCACAACATCGTGCGCGCAGCATTCGCCGCGTCGACGACCGGTGGCCCCCCGGTCAGGTGCTGGGCAATGAAGCTCGCCAGCGGTCCGATGACGACGTCGCCTTGTGCTTGCTGGACGGCGGGGAGTTCGTCCAGGCACCAACGCAGTTTGCTCGCACCGAAGTGTGGCGACGGGATCAACCCGGTGCGAGTCCGCACCTCGTCATCGCGCCCCGCTACGCACTTCGCGAGCAACGCGGCCGCGCGCCGGTCTTGCCAGCTGATCACGGGCGACAGCGGAGTCCCTGTCGAGCGCTGCCAACAGACGATGCTCGAGCGCTGCGTAGCCAGCCCAACCCGCTCCGGGCATGTCGGTGACGCGGCGATCGCGGCGGCGAGAACTTCATCGACTGACCGCAGCACCTCTGCCGCATCGTGCTCGACACAGTCGGCGCCGTGGCGGTGCACGCCAATCTCGCAGTGGGCGCGCGCCTGTTCGTGACCGTGCGGATCGAAGACCAGGGCTCGAGTCCCGTGCCCCCCCTGATCGATCGTCAACGTCCATGCCGCACTCATTCGATGGCCTCGCTTTCCTGTGCTCGCTACAGTAACGCGTATGAACGCGACTCCCACGGAATCCTCGCGCAAGGAGCCCTCGGCCGTGCAGGTCGGTCTTGCCAACTTGGGTCAACGGCTGTTGAGCCTCTGCTTGCTGACGAGCGCCGGGCTGGTCGGCATCGGGACGCTGCTGCAGTTCGTGCTGCGCGATGAACTCCCGATCCTCGCAACGCTCTTCTACGCGTTCCCGCCCCAAGTCGGGGCCCCGATCGCGCTGACCGCATCGATTCTCTGGTTTCGGCGCAAGCGCGTGGCCCTGGGGACACTTCACTTCCTGGGAGCCGGCGCCCTGGTTGCGCTGTTGGTGGCTGTGGGTTGGCTGCCAGGTGCGAAAGAAGATTCCCCGACGCCCCCCGGCGAAGGTCTGACGGTAATGACCTGGAACCTCTGGGGAGCGCGTGTCGGCGCCGAGCAGATTGGCAGCAAGATCGCCGAACTGGCGCCAGATGTAGCTGCCGTCGTCGAGGCCGGTGATTTGCCGGATCAGTCACATCTCCTTGGCGAACACCTGCCCGGCTATCGCGTCGTACCGTTGTCGAGCCGCTCGATGTTGTTGGTCAAGGGGCACGTGAGCGCCGCCAAGTCGACCCAACTCGGGGCAAGACGAAGGCTCTCGACCGCGATCGTTGACGTCGGTAGTTACGAGGTAGCCATCGCCGTGGTCGACCTGCATTGGGGGGTCTGGGAGCATCGCAAGGCGGGGTTCGAAACGATCCGCCGCAAGCTCGCCGCGTTCCGCAATCAGCACGCTGCGACGCCGTTGATCGTGCTTGGCGACTTCAATACACCGCGCTCGTCACCGTTGCTGACACAGCTGCGCGGCGACTTGGTCAACTGCTTCGAAGTTGCGGGGATCGGCCTTGGGTTCACGTGGCCCGCCCCGACGCCACTGTGGGACCTCGACCAGATCTGGGTCGACAAAGGCTGGACGACACACTCGTGCACGACGCCAATGACATTGGCGTCCGACCACCGGCCGGTACTGGTGCAGCTGAGCCGCTAACCGCCCATCTGATACATGGTGCGAAGCTCGTTCGAGACCCCCGCGGCGAGATCGTGCCCGCTGGGCTTGCGTCCGACAGCCAGCATCAAGAGCTCACGCAGGCGTTCCTCGCCGGCAGCGCTGCGCAGATGCTCGCGGACATCGACTTCGTCGTTGTGCAGCAGACAGAGGTGAAAGCGTCCGGCGGCTGTGATGCGCATGCGGTTGCAGTTGCCGCAGAACGGCTCGCTGACGGGGCTGATGAAGCCGATCACGCCGCGTCCCCCGCCGATGCGGAAGTTGCGTGACTCATCCGATGGATTCAAAACAGGCAGTGGTTCTAGGGCGCCAAACTTCTCTTCGATCAACGCCCGGGTCTGCGCGCTGGGTACGAACCGGTCGCGCGAGTAAGCGGCGTTCTCACCGCCGCCCAGTGGCATGAGCTCGATGAAGCGCACATGCCAGTCTCGCTCGAGCGTTTGCGCAGCAAGATGCACGACGTCTTCGTCGTTGAGATCGCGCACGACTACGGTGTTCAGCTTCAGTGGCGTCAGCCCTGCCGCCTCGGCCGCATCGATTCCTGCCTGCACTTGGCTCAGCTCGTTGAAACGCATTACTTGCCGCAGCCGCGTCTCGTTCAGCGTATCGATGTGAAGGTTGACACGATCGAGGCCGGCATCGGCGAGCGCCGGTGCCAACTTCGGCAAGAGAATGCCGTTGGTCGTCAGCGCCAGTTCGCCAACGCCGTCGACGCTGCGAATCTCGCGAATGATCTGCTCTAGATCGGAACGCAGGGTCGGCTCGCCTCCCGACAGTCGAAACTTCGTGAAGCCAGCGTCGACGGCAACGCGCACCAGGCGGCCAATCTCTTCCGGCGTCATCAGCTCTTTCCCCGGAGTGAACCGCAACCCCTCGAGCGGCATACAATAGGTGCAGCGTAGGTTGCAGCGGTCGATTACGGAGATCCGTAGATAGTTGATGTCTCGCTTGAAGCCGTCCAGCGGCATGCGTCTGCTCCCTCTTGTGCGGTGTGACAAGAGGGTCACTATACCCATGGAGACGTGGAGTCTCTACTCGGCTTGGACAGATCTGGAGCGCACCGGGGGGTCAGTTACCGCCGCTGATTGCGCTCCGTGCGCGCCTGCAACTCCTGGCGGAGCGCCTTGGATTCGAGCGAATCGATGGCCGTCTGCAGGTCCAGGTGGGCCGTGGGCGTCAACGGGTGGCGGTCGAGCACGCGATAGTATTCGCCGAGGGCGCGCCGATACTGCTGCTTCTCGATCAGCTCGTTCTCACTGACGTAGGTCTGGACGGACGCGAGATCCATACGGGCCCGGACATCCAACAACGACACCAAGATCATGATGGCTGCCGCGGTCCCCGTCAGGACGTGACGACTGAAGCGCCGCCGCCACTCACGGCGCTCGGTAAAGCGGTTGCTGTCGATCGACTCGACGCTCCGGAGCGCCTCTTCGTTCTGCGGATCGATCTCCAACAGCGCCTGGAAGCACTCCCGCGCTTTGCTGTACTCCTTGCGGCCCAGGAACGCCTTGCCCCCCTTGCCGAGCACCCGTTGCGCCTCGTTGACATTGCCACAGTCGACGAGACTCTGGGCGTATTCGCGCCAAATCTGGACGACGCGTGGGTTCCCCTTCAAGAGTCGCCCCAAGACCTGTTTGGCCTTCTCATGGAGCCCCGGCTCGCGATACAGCTCGACCAGCGCCAAGCCATCGGCCAACGCGTCCTCGCGCCTCTTCTCGTCCATCGCCAACACGAAACTGCGCTCCCACAGCGACGTGTCACGCGGAGCCAGGTTGCGGGCCGTCTCCAGATGCTCGCGCGCCGCCGACGAATCTCCGGCTTCGAGGCGCAGCTGCACGAGCAATTTCAAGGCGTCGACGGCCAAGCCGCGTTCGCCGACCTTTTCAGCCAAGGTCACTTGTGTGTTCAGCAGGCCTTCTTGGTGAGGATTTACTTCGAGTGAGCTGCGAATCATGTCGAGCGCGCGTCTCGGGTCACGTTCGGCCACTTGCGCCGCGATCTTTGCCTGGTCGTGCGCTTCCGCGGCTCGGACCAACCGGCAGCGCACCAACTCGGCGAGCGCCCGATACGCCTCGAAGCGACGATGGCCGAAACGCGACACGACATCGCGCGCATTCAACGTTCCATCGAGACAGGCCAAGATCTGCGCGGCGAGCTCTGGGTCCTCGGCGTCCGCTGGAGCCTGCGCACTCGGCATCGCCGTGAAGTAGACGCCATCGGAGGGGACTTCCTGGCGAATGCGTCCCCACTCATCGGCACGACGTGCCGCCTCCAGCAACAGCGGACCTACCGGAATCGCCAATTCCAAGCGCCGCTCCTCGGCGTCGAAGATCCGTGGCGGGATCTGTCCCTCGGAGAACTTGAACTGCCCTTCGCAGGTCGCAACGAGGTCGCAAATGTCTTCGGTCAGAGCCAGCTGGGCAATGTGACGCAGCGGCTCTTGATCGATCAGCCCCATCTGCTGGAGCACATCGACAATGAGCTTCTTCGTGCCTTTGCGCTTGCCACGGGCAGCGGCGACCTTCTCGGCCGGCAGCACCCCTCGAGCCACCAGCATGTCCGGGACAGAGGCCCTTCCCGGCTGGTTCAACAGCGCCAACCGACCGTGTTTCAGGTACAGGTGGGCCGTGACACCCGCGCTCGACCGAATCGACAAAGTGCCGGTCAAGGCATGAGCCTCGAAGTTCTGCAGTAAGTCTGCGAGGTGAATGCTCTTCAGGTCGCCGTAGAAGCTCATGTGGGAAGCACTCTGTTTTGGGGGCCGTGGTTCGGGAGAGCTGCTGACACAGGGTTCGGTCGGCGCCACTGGCGGGCCCGGCGAATGTCTCCATTCAAGTATGGGCGACGACCCGCAAACCGGCAACTCGCACTGCCTACTGCCAAGCAGTTGAAGCTTGCCTGGTATCAGACCTTACGGGCGCTGCGCTTCGATGCTGGCGAGCCGATCCGCGACGCTCTGATCTTTGTCGGTGCGGCAGCCGAACTTCACGCTGCAGTGGACCCGCGGTACGCCGAGTTCCTGCACCTTCTCGACGGCACGCCGAACGGCAGCGAAGACCGTGTCGTACTCCCCTTCGATCACCGTGCCATACGCCTGTACATGACAGTGAAAGCCTGCGCTCTCGAGCTCCGTAATGGCGGCTGCTACGTAGCGCGACAGCGACACACCTACCCCAATGGGAACCACACTGACCTCGGCGATCACCTGCATGGCCGTTCCTTTCCGTTTCTTTGCTCACGTCCCAGCGACTACAATAGCACGAGTTGTCCCCTCGCAGCGGAACTGAGGAAGGTCATCGATGACATCGTTCGTTCGCTTGCCCCGCCATCTTCTTGCACTTGCCCTTGGCCTCGCGCTGATCACAGCCGTACCGTTCGCTGGCGGCCAGGACGCAGAGCCGCCGAAACCGCCAAGCTTCGCAGAGGTCGTCGATCGGTACCTGGACCAACTCGACGGCGCGGCGATCATCACCGGCAACCACGGACGGCTCGGGCTACAGCTTTGCATCTACGAGGACGCGTGGAAGACGCATGCGCTACGCGAGTTGCAGGCTGGGCTGCGCAAAGACGTCGCGGTCGAAGAGATCGTCAAGAACTTGCAGAGCCAAGAGAAGCAGCGCAAGTCGTTCAGGTCGAAGAGCTGCTTTCGACTGGTCCTGAGCCACGCCGATGGCGAAAACGAGTCCGGCGAAGACGTCCAAACGGTGCACTACTTCCTGAAAAGCCTCCCGCACTGCATTCGACTGCAGCTGGGCAAGGGCTCGATACCGTGGCAGGTGCTCGAACAGCCAACCGAGCTGACCCAACAACGAGTCCGGGTCGCGCGCCACTATACAGCGCGCCGCGGGCGGCGCGTGCCGTTCGTGTCACCACTGAAACCGGAACGAGCGCGGGTCGTCTTCCAAACGTCGGAGGTATCGATCTGGGGAGTGTTTTCGAATGCGCTACTGCGCAAGAAGAAGGGCACTGTGAACTGCACGGCTGCGTATGAGGAGTATCGGGGCAAGTACGATGGGCAACACATCGTCGATCTCAACGACGCGTCCCACGTCTTCGAGCAAGAGCAAGAGCTGGTCGCAACGCGCAAACTTCCGTTCTTGTTCCCACTCCCGCCACCGGCAATCGAGGAGTTTCTCGAACGCGTCGCCAAGAAAGGCTAGCTGCCAACTCCTCGCGTGCTTGCGTCGCCCCGGCGCCAGTAGTCGCACGACTGCGTCAGCGGACAGCCGTTGCAATCGGGCTTCGTGCGGCAGTGGTTCTTCGCAACCTCGACCAACAGTGCGTGCCCCTCATCACACTGCCAGCGGTCCAGCTCGACGGCCGCGACGATCTCGCGCTGCGAACGCTCGTAGTCGCGATCGTCGCTGAGGATGCCGATGCGCCCCAGCACGCGCCGTGCGTAGGCATCGGCGATGAAGCGCGGCACGCCGTAGCCATAGAGCAGAATCGAATCAACCGTCTCCGGGCCAAAACCCCGAATCGGTCGGAGCTCGTGAGGAGCCGGGGGCGCATCCCCAACGCGTTCAGAGAGCCACAAGGCCCACTCACGGAGCGATTGCACCTTGCGGCGGTAGGTACCGCAGCTGCGCACCAAGGTCTCCAGGTTGGGCGTGGGACACGCCAGCAAGGCTTCTGGTCGCAGCAGCTGGGCCGCCGATAGCTGCGCGATGACGTTGGCGACGGCGCGCCACGTTACGCGCTGCACCAACACCGCACCGACTCCAATCTCGAAGATCTGGGCACGGCTGCAGGCCTGGGGCGGGAACTCCGAGCACGGCGTCGGCGAGTAGCGCGGTGGTTCTCCGGTCACGGCAGTCAGAGGCCACCAGCCACGAGGACCGTACTCGGCATACAGCTGCTCGATCAGGAACGGGAGTCGACTGGGCACTCGCTTCCTTCCTTTCCCCCACGGTCTCTGGGCAGTGCGTGCTTGGGCGCGGCGGCTGCTGAGAGCGCGCCAGTCAACGGCTGGCCTTCCCTACTTCGAGGACTCCGGTTATATATTGCCCGGGTTCGGCGCGCTGCGGAAGCGCCGGTGTCGTCGCATGTCAGGAGTTGCTACGGATGATCTACGGCAAAGTCGTCGGAACGGTTTGGGCCACGCGCAAGGATCCTCAGATCGAGGGGCTCCCGCTAATGGCCGTAGCCCGTCACGAGCTCGATGGATCCCCGCTGGATAGCTTCGTCGTCGCCGTCGACACGGTCGGCGCCGGCGTCGGCGAGTTCGTCCTCGTTGCGCAGGGTTCATCGGCACGGCAGACGCCCACAACCCGTGACCGTCCCGTCGATGCGGTGATCATGGCCATCGTCGACAACCTCGAAGTCGTCAGTTAGGAGAGCACGTGTCTCCTTCACGGGATGCGATCCGCGATGCCGTCCGCCGTCAGGTGGAAGAGCGCCTGCGCGCAGCGACCCCGTCGGTGGCCGCCGCACCGCCGGCACGTCCTCAACCGCGACCGCCGGCTGCGCCCCCCGCCACCCGCTCACAATCCAACAGAGCGGCTGCCGTCATCACCGATGCCGACATCGAGCGTCTCGTGCGCAACGGCGAAAGCCTCGACTTCCCGGTGGGCACGCGCTTCACCCCGTTGGCGCAAGAGTCCCTGGAACGAGCCCAACGCAGCAAGACAGCGCAACCCACTGCAGCAGCCCCCGCAGCCGGAGCGCGCGACGCCATCGCGATCGGCGCCGATCACGGGGGCTTTCCACTGAAGGAACAACTCGCCGCCCACTTGCGTGAGCGTGGCTTCGCCGTCATCGACTGCGGCACCGACAGCACCGAAAGTTGCGACTACCCGGTCATTGCCCGGGCCGTCGGCGAACAAGTGCGCGCCGGCACCGCGAGCGCTGGCATTGTCGTCGATGGCGCCGGCATTGGTTCGGCGATGACCGTGAACAAAATGCGCGGCGTGCGCGCCGCGCATTGCCACAACACCATCGAGGCTCGCAATGCCCGCGACCACAACCACGCACACGTGCTGACGATGGGATCGGGCTTCGTCGGCTTTCAGATGGCGGCAGCAATCGTGGATACGTTCCTTTCCACCCCGTTCGGGGGAGATCGCCACGCCCGCCGAGTGGCCTTGATCGAACAGCCTGAAGATGGAGCCCGACGATGAACTTGGGTACCGTCATCGGCACGATCTGGGCCACACAGCGTCATCCGAGTACCGCTGGACTGACGTTTCAGCTACTGCGTCCGGAGAGCGCCGCGGGACAACCTTTCGACCGTCCCATCATCGCCGTGGACACGGTCGGCGCCGGCGTCGGCGAGCGCGTGTTCTATGTCGGTGCCCGTGAAGCCGTGATCGCGCTGCGCGATGTCGCCGAGGCCCCCGTCGATGCGGCGATCGTGGGCATCGTAGAGGGAATCGACGAGAGACGAAGCGAGGTGGACAAATGATGCTCGCGACGGTCGTCGGCAATCTGTTCGCTACTCGCAAGCATCCCTTCTTTGAAGGCAAGAGCCTGCTGATCGTGCGAGAGCAGACACCACACGGTCGCGCACACGGGCCGACGTTTCTGGCTGTCGATCGAGTCAGTGCTGGCATGGGCGATCGGGTACTGATCAACAAAGAGGGTTCCGGTGCCCGCCTCCTCTTCGGTGGCGAAGAGATTCCGCTGCAGGCGGTCATCGTCGGCGTGGTCGAAGGCGTTGCGATGGAAGAGAGTCTCCAATGAATCCACATGAACGTGAACAACTGATCGATCAGATCACCGACGCTGTGTTCTCGCAGTTTCAGACGCAATCTGCACCCAACCCTGCAGCGCAGCGCTGGTTGACGGATCCTCTGAACGACACCGTGTTTCGTTGTGACCGCTGCCAGCCAACGCAACTACTCGAGGCAGCACCAGACCGCGTAGGAACGCTACCGTTCTTCACAGAACAGAACGCAACCGCCCCCGCTTCCGTCAGCGAGATGGTTGCCGGCATCATCGATCACACGTTACTGAAGCCTGACGCTACTCCTCGTGACATCGAGAAGCTGTGCCACGAAGCGGTCCGCTACCACTTCAAGTCCGTGTGTGTAAACCCTTCGTTTGTACGCCTGGCGCAACAGGTGGTCGGCACATCTGGAGTCAAAGTTTGCGCCGTCGTCGGCTTTCCGCTGGGCACGACACTGACCGACGTGAAGGCCTATGAAACCCGGCGGGCGATCGAAGAAGGTGCAACAGAGATCGACATGGTCATTGCTGTCGGCATGTTGAAGGCCGGTATGCACAACTACGTCGCGCACGACATCCTCGAAGTCGTGCGCTCCGCCGGCCCCGGCATCATCGTCAAAGTGATCCTCGAGACCTGCCTGCTCACTGACGAAGAGAAAGTGATCGGCTGTCGTCTCGCCAAAGAAGCCGGCGCGCACTTTGTGAAGACATCGACGGGGTTCTCCAGTGGCGGGGCCACCGACGAAGATGTGCGACTGATGCGCGAAACCGTTGGATCTGGAGTCGGCGTCAAAGCGTCCGGCGGTGTGCGTGACCTCGACGACGCAATGAAGATGATCGAGAGTGGCGCGAACCGCCTCGGTTGTTCGGCCAGCGTCGAGATCGTGCAAGGTGGACAGAGCAGCGGGGGCTACTAGGTCGCACGTCGGTCTATGAGTCCGGCAAACGGCGACTTTCCGAGACGCCCTCCTTGTGCGTTTCTGCACACGCGCGACTCGATCCGTGGCTAAGGCCGGCCAGACCCTGTTCAGGATAGGCTAGGGCTGGCCGAACCCACTTTTCCCTTGTCGCTACCGACCCCGTACACCAATATAGAATCCGAATGGGGTACCTAAAGCGGTACCCTGGACCGGGGGGTCACATGATTTTTTTCTCTGCCAGTTCCACCGGTGGTGGTTCTCGTCAGGCCGATCTCCATGATCTCTCTCCCGATGACCTAATACGACGCATCGAGGAACTCGACAAACAGGTCGAGTCTATGCGCGCACGTCATCAGGCAGAGACGAAACGGAGCATGGAGACGGTCGAGCGGCTTCAGAAGGCCGCTGCAAAGTCCGCAAAGCCGAAGGATGAGTCGGCACCGGATGCGGCTGCTGGTTTGTATACGCCAGTACATAGTGCGGCCGATGGCTACGATGTGCTGACACAGCAACGAGTCGCTGTACTCGTTGATGTGCAGAACATGTATTACGCGGCACGCAACCTGCACAACTCGAAGCTCGAGTTTTCGAAGTTGCTGCGCTTTGCCTCACGCAATCGACGTCTGACTCGGGCGCTCGCCTACATTGTCGAGCGTCCAGGGATGGAGCAGGACAAGTTTGTGGAGGTACTACGGCGCAACGGCTTCGAGGTGCGCAAGAAGGTCCTGATCGAACGTAGCGATGGTTCCCAAAAGGGTGACTGGGATCTCGGCATCGCGCTGGACGCTGTTGCACTCTCGGACAAGGTCGACGTCGTCGTGCTGGTGACCGGCGATGGCGACTTCGTCACGTTGGTACACTTCCTGCACAGCCGCGGGATTCGCGTCGAGGTCGCGTCGTTCCCGGAGACAACAGCTCTGGAGCTGATCCGTTCGTGCGACTACTACCACCGCCTGAACGACCGCGTGCTGTTACCAACGGGGCAGTTCCCGGCCACGGACGACAAGGACCGGGCACCCGATCGGCGCGAGAGCGGGGAGCGGCGCGAGGCGCCGGAGAGACGCGAGAGCAGCGAGCGACGGGATCGCCCAACGCGCTCGAAACTCGACGAGTTCGACGACGACGACGAGTTCCGGCTGTAGCCAAACGTTTCGTATGGAACGAGTTGCGTTATCGGACTCCGAGCCCGGTTTGCGTGAGCACGGAATCGGATGTTAGTCTTCCATGACCGCCTTCTTCTTGCTTCTAGCACCTAGCTATGGAGGGTTCCCATGGAATCGCTCGCATCAGTTGGGCCATCGCCCACGATTCCGGTGCTCCCTGCTCCGCTTACCCAGAACGAGCAGCGAGACTCGAGTCAGGCACAGCCGACGACGCAACAACGCTCCGTGGAACTGCTCCCGGACCGCGTCGACCCCAGTGACTCCTCACACGTTAGCCAGCACACTCGCAATCAAGACGAGCCAGCTGCCGGGAACCTGGGCACCAAGGGTGCACTTGCCGACACTCGCAAGGACTCCATCGACCTGTCAGCTGCTGGAGGCACCCCCGCCAAGAACCACGGCGTGACGTACAAGGTGCGGCCGGACCTATCCATCAAGTTCCAAGGGCAAGTCGTCGATCGTGCCAACAACGAAACGCTGAAGTCGATTCCGACGGATGCTCGAGTCGAAGTTGCCGAGCGCTACCAGCAGTACATCGGGAGCAACCTCGACGTTCGCGCCTAGGGGAAGCAGACGCTAGCTCGTTGGGGCTGCACCACTGCTAGCTGCTCTTTCCCCCATAGCGCTGGCCGGCTACCCTCGGCTCCGTGATTGAACTCTACGACTACGACCTACCACCGGCCCTGATCGCGCAGCACCCTGCTGCGCGACGCGACGCCTCGCGTGCCCTGTTCCTGACCCGCCACAACGACGCCCTCGACGAAGGGCATTTCGCCGATCTCCAGCAGCGGTTGTCGGGCGACGAGTGCTTCGTCGTCAACAACACCCGCGTGATCCCTGCGCGGATCCGTGCCCGCCGTGCTTCGTCTGGCGCCGTCGAAGTCTTCCTGCTGCGCCGCGAAGAGGCTGGTGTCTGGCAGGCCTGGATCTCACCCAGCCGCCGGATTCGACCCGGGGAAACCCTGACAACGGTCACGTCTCAGATTCCGATCGAGGTCCTGGACCGGCATGAGTCCTTTTGGACCGTCTCTCTGCCCAGCGATGGAATCGTGCAAGAGGTCGGGGAGGTCCCACTCCCGCCGTACATCCAACGCGCTCCGGATGACCCACAGTTCGCAGCCGACCGCGAGCGCTACCAGACGCTGTTTGCGACCGTCCCAGGTGCCGTCGCAGCGCCGACCGCCGGGCTACATTTCAGCGCAGAGTTGCTCGCCCAGCTCGAAGCGCGCGGAATTCCAATTGTCCCAGTCACGCTACACGTCGGGCCAGGCACTTTTCAGCCCGTGACTGCGGCGCGGATCGAAGATCACGTCGTCGCACCAGAGCTTTACGAAGTCAGTCTGGAATCGCACCAGCAGCTGCAGCAGGCGCGCAGCGATGGGCGGCGCCTGATCGCAGTGGGCACGACATCGGCCCGCGTGCTCGAGAGCCTGTCATTCGCGGGGCCTGCTGCGAGAATCCACGGTGAGACGGGACTGACGATCTTGCCGGGGCACGAGTTTCGCAACGTCGATGGCCTCGTGACGAACTTCCACCTGCCGCGCTCATCGCTGTTGGTTCTCGTTGCGGCTTTTCATGGACGAGAGCGGACGCTTTCGGCCTACGAACACGCGGTCCGCACAGGGATGCGTTTCTACTCTTATGGCGACGCAATGGTCATCCTGCCGGAGCCCCGGTAATGCTGCGCTGTTGGTCGTGCGAAGCCCGATTCGTACCAAAGATGGTTTGGAAGAACGCGATCATTCGAGGCCGCTCCGAAACCGCAGGAGGTCCCTACCGCCTGTACCGCTGCCCGTTGTGCATGAAGCTCTCCCGCATCGAGAGCAGCCGCCGCGGTCGGCTGTTTGCGTCTCCCGATCGAGACTTCGGCATCCTCGACTATCTGTTGGGTTGGATCGACGCCCCAGAAGCGAGCGACTTCTTACGGATCGCTCAGTGGCACCAGGTGCACGCGGATCGACGACGGCAGTTCTTCCTACGCGACGGCGATACCCGCTATGCTCGCGGACGCTGGTATGAACGACTCCGCGCCGGCATCCATCGCCTCTTCGGGCGGGCCGCCGAGCCCCGCTTTAGCGAAGCTGCAGATTCCGAGCCACCCCCGAATCGAGAGTCGAAGCCGCCAGAGCCACCACCGCAAGTACCGTTGCCGCACCCGTACCGGATCTTGGGTGTTTCACGCGATGCGACACCGTCCGAGATCCGCGCCGCGTTCCGGCGCCTCGCGAAGAAGTGGCACCCGGACAAACAAGTGGGGAGCGACCCCGAGCAGCTGGAACTTGCCGCACGCCGTCTGGCGGAACTCGTCGACGCCTACAACGACCTCACAGGCAGCTAGACGCCGAACCACGGCAGCGCAATCACTCTGACGACGAACCAGATCACCAGCACACCGACGAGATTGAAGACAAACCCAGTGCGGATCATCGTCAAGATCGGTATGCGGCCGGTGCCAAACACGATTGCGTTCGGCGCTGTCGCCACAGGCAGCATGAACGCAAACGAAACCGCCATGATCGCGGGCAGCATGACGAGAAACGGTGCCCGCCCCGCACCTTCGGCGGCGCTGTGCAAGATCGGCATCAACATCGCAGTGGACGCCGTGTTCGATGTCAGTTCAGTCAAGAACGTAACCATCAACGCCACCAGCGGGATCAGTGCATCCGGCGCCATCGCGGCGACACTCCCCATCTCGTCACCGAGCCACTGAGACAGACCACTGGTCTTGAAACCACCGGCGATCGCGAAGCCACCACCGAACAAGAACAGCATCCCCCACGGTACTTCCTGCACGTCATCCCAGACCAACAGCGGGCGCCGCTCGCGTTCGCCAGACGGCACAACGAACAGCACGAGAGCCATCACCAGCGCGACCATCCAATCGCCAACGTACTTGTGGAGTTCCTCGGGCGAAAACCAGTCCAGGGCGATCAAGATCTGCGACCATCCGAACATCTGCGCATTGCCGCGAAAAATCCACAGGGCCGCCGTGATGCAGAAGACGATCAGCACACGCCATTCTGCGCGATCCAGGGGCCCGAGCGCTGCGCGTTCTTGACGAATGACATCGCGCCCCGCGCTGCTCTTGATCGAAGGCACTGGGATCAGCACGCGCGTCAGCAGCAGCGCGATCAACGGCACGAAGAGGACGACGAGCGGTACTCCGAACTTCATCCAGGACAAGAAGTCGACGGGGGCGCCGCTCGGCCAGACGGACAACTTGTCGGCGAAGATCAGATTGGGAGGCGTGCCAATCAACGTGCCGGTCCCACCGACGTTCGCACCGTAGGCGATGCCGAGAAGCAAGCATGTTGTGAATCGCTGCACCTCGGCTGGCTGCAGCGTCTGCCGCAGTCGGTGCACGACCGACAGTGCGATTGGCAAGAGCATCAGCGTCGTCGCCGTGTTTGAGATCCACATCGACAACAACGCGGCGCTGGCAACGAAACCAAAGACCAGCTGCCTGGGGCTCTCGCCGAGCCACGAGATCACGGTCAGGGCAATCCGCTTGTGCAGTCCCCAGATCTCGACAGCACGCGCGATGAAGAAGCCACCCAACAGCAGCAGTATCAGTGGATGCGCGTAGTACTGGGCTGCTGTCTTCGCTTCACAGATGCGCAACAGCGGAAACAGGATTGCCGGCAGTAGAGACGTCGCGGGGATCGGTATCGGTTCGGTGGCCCACCAGATCGCGGTCCAGACCGTAACGAAGAGCACCTTGCGCGCAGGGTCCGGCAGCACGTCGCCGGTCGCAGCGAAGGCCACGGCGGCGAACACCGGCCCCGCAGCGAGGCAAAACGGGCGCCACCAGTTCGGGGAGTTCTCTGCTGGTTGTTCGCTGCTCTCCATGGGGCCGAGTGTTACGCGATCGGGCGTGCGGCGTCAACGAAGCTGGCCCACCGGAGGCGTCGAAAGACGCCCCGTGGGCGTCGTTTACGACCGGCGCGGCGGCAGTTGCAAGGAATTGCCGCGCGGAATGGTAGAATGGGCTCTTGGTCTGTGTGCCCCGCCGCGACCGCCTGCTTAGAAAGCCTACCTTGCGCCCCACCAATGTTGCCTTGATCGTCGCCGTTGTGGCTGTGGCCGGCCTTTTGACCGGATGTCGCGGTGCCACGCCGATGCCGACTCGAATCGACCGCCTGGTCCCCGAAAAGGACGTGCTGCACTATCGCGTGCAACTCGCCGCGCCGGCGACACCAGAGAGCTACTTGAGTTGGTCGCAGGAGCAGCTCACTGCCGAGGAGTCGACCGTCAATCCCGATTACCCGGACACCAGCATCTACGAGATCTTCTACTCGTTCTTCCGCGGCACCGAGAAGTTGGCGTCGGTGCACTTTCGTCAGGACACCCCTGGCGCAACACCGCTGCGCCACGTGCGAACGCTTGTCTTTCAGGGCGCGCCGTGAACTCGCGCGCTCTCTTGACAGCGCTTTGCAGCGTACTGGTTACGATGGTGGGTTGCTCTAGCCTCTACCGCCACTCTGTCGAAACGGACGCCTTCTCGCTCTACGGCGACAACGATCCGGAGCGACTCGAGCGCCTTGCCTCCGTCGTCGAAACGACAATGGACGACTTCGACGTCCTGTTCGAACTCGGAGAAGCGCGAATCCCACCGCCGCGGGTCATCTACGAGGAAGACGATCTCTCGCGAGCACGCATCTACACGTCGGAGATGCGTCAGGAGGGTTTCTACCTTCCTCTGCTCCGCCTCGTGCATCTCTCGCCCCGCCACTACTCAAACCTCGACAATGACCTGCATGACGCCGAACGCGTCGTGCGTCACGAATTGGCCCACCACTTCTTGATCCAACGGCATCCTGCTTCAGGATCCCGGTACTGGCTCAATGAAGGTGTGGCCTGTGCGCTCGAGGCACCGTTCGTGACCGACGAAGACGGCCAGTCTCTCGCCCCGCTCTACCACCAATGGCTGCATGAGCAGGCCCATCTCGCCTTGCAGCGCCTGGGCACCGAAAAGTTCACGGCTGCGCTGCAGGAGCTCCTCGCCAGTGGCTGGTTCGGCTTTCATCAGAGTGGTAGCAAGGTGCGCAACTACGCACTCTCCTGGGCCTTCACCTACTATCAGCTGCAACAGATCCCCGGCACCTTCGCCCGTCGCGTCGAAGTGCTCGTCGCCCGGAAGTCGCAAGAGCTGCAGTTTCTGATCCCTGGATTCCTCAAGTGGCTGTCTGAGGATCCCAATCGAGAGCTCGATGCCCTCGCCGGGCAACCCGCGCTCCGCTTGTGGACCCTGCGCACCTGGCTGAACCTGACCCAGATCGACGGCGCGCTGCTACTGCGCCACCTGCTGCCCCTGCTGACCGACGCCGGAACAGCCAAAGACTCAGACGGTGTCGTCGCGCTGTCACTGCTGACGCGACTGCTGAACCGTCCCGCCATTGGCTCCCTGTCCCGGGAGCAGCTCCACGACCTGCGGTCGACCCTGGCGGCGCGCCTGACGCACGGGACCGATCCTGAGAAGCAGGAAATCGCCAGCACCCTGCGCCGGAGCGGCTACTCCGCAGGCTACCTGCGCCCGCTCGTGACGATGCTCAGCTCCCAGACACCGGACGTTCGAGTCGCCGCGGCACGCGCCCTGGCGCGCCTTTCGGCAAAACCGACGATCACGCGCCCCAGCTTCTGGACCGACGCCAGTCCCGTCGAGCGCGCCGCCGAGGTCAGCGAGTGGGAGCAATGGCTCGGCCGCCGCAGCAGCCGGCGCTGATCATCTGTTGCCAATCGCCGCGCCGGCCGGTATCTCAGTCCTCATGACATACAAGGTCCTACTATTTGCGTCCCTGCGCGAACGCATCGGGCAAGACCACCTCTCGCTCGAGCTGACCGACAGCGAAGCTACCGTCGCGGCATTGTTGCGCGTCATCGAGGAACAACACCCCGAACTGCGCGAGATCCTGCCGCACGTGCGAGTCGCCATCGACCATGAGTTCGGTGCACCCCACGCCACCCTGCCGACCGATGCAGAGATCGCTCTCATCCCACCAGTCAGTGGCGGTTAGCATGACGACACCACCTCTGATCGAGCTCGTCGAAGCGCCAATCTCGATCGATGAAACGATGCGTCGGGTCGAAGATCCAGGTTGCGGTGCGTTCGTCGTCTTCTCCGGTACCGTGCGCGACGAACATCACGGGAAGCAGGTCGATCGCCTCGAATACAGCGCCTACGCCCCAATGGCACGGGCCAAGATGCTGGAGATCGCCGAGACCGCCCGCGAACGCTGGCCGCTGCGCAAGGTCGCGATCATCCATCGACTCGGCACGCTCGAGATCGGTGAGATGAGCATCTTGATCATCCTCGCGTTGCCCCACCGCAAAGAAGGGTTCGCCGCGCTCGAGTATTGCATCGACCGCTTCAAGGAGATCGTGCCTATCTGGAAGAAGGAGCACTTCACCGACGGTGAGGCCGTCTGGGTCGAGGGGTCATAGGTGCAGTACCGAAGCCCCGGAAGTGATCGCCGCAGCGACGTCATCGGCGTGCTGGTCAGCAACCTAGGCACGCCCGACGCGCCGACTTCGAGCGCGCTGCGTCGCTACCTCCGACAGTTCCTGTCAGACCCTCGGGTCATTGAGATTCCGCGCTGGAAGTGGCAGATCATCCTGAACCTCTTCGTCTTGCCGTTTCGTCCGCGCCGCTCTGCGAAGGCCTACCAAACGGTGTGGACCGAACAAGGTTCGCCACTGCGACAGATCTCTGGAGAACAGTGTTGCGCCCTGCAAGGCCACCTCGACAAGCAGCTGGAAACACCGGTACAGGTGCAGCTCGCGATGCGTTACGGCACGCCATCGTTTGCAGACGCGATCGACGCGCTGCTGGAGAAGGGCTGCCGCAAGATCCTCCACTTGCCGCTGTATCCACAGTACTCCGGCAGCACGACTGGATCGAACTTCGACGGGCTCGCGCAAGTGTTGATGCGGCGACGCTGGGTCCCCGAACTGAGAACCGTGAACGGCTATGCAACGGATGCGGGTTACGTAGCCGCTCTTGCCGCAAGCCTTGAAGAAGCTTGGGCGGACGGCGGCAAGCCGGCGCGCCTCTTGTTCTCGTTCCACGGTCTGCCGCAACGCTATGTCACCGCCGGCGACCCGTACCAGAGCGAGTGCCTGCAAACTGCGCAGGCGGTGGTTGCACGCCTAGGGCTGGACGAATCGGAGTACGCTGTCGCGTTCCAGTCCCGCTTCGGACGCGAACCGTGGCTGCAGCCCTACACCGACGAAACACTGGAAGCGTGGGGCCGGGAGAAGGTGGAGAGTGTCGACGTCATCTGCCCCGGGTTCGCCGCCGACTGCCTGGAGACACTCGAGGAGATCGACGCCGAGTACCGGGAGGTCTTCACCGAGAACGGCGGCGGTCGTTTTCGTTACATTCCAGCACTCAACGCTCGTGCCGATCACGTCGACACGATCGCGAGTATCGCCATTCGAAACTTACAGGGCTGGGTCTAGCGGCGGTTAGCCGGCGCCGGCGCCGATCTCGTTTTCAGTGTAGACGCGTTCCGTCTCACCGACGTAGATCTGCCGCGGGCGACCGATGCGGGCGTTGGGATCTGCGCGCATTTCCAGCCAGTGCGCAATCCAACCCGGCATTCTTCCGAGCGCAAACATGACCGTGTACATGTTTGTCGGAATCCCCATCGCGCGGTACATGATCCCCGAATAGAAGTCGACGTTCGGGTAGAGCTTGCGCTCGACGAAGTAGTCGTCTTCGAGAGCGGCTTGCTCCAAGTGCATCGCGATGTCGAGCAGCGGGTCGTGGACGCCCAAGTGGCCGAGGAGCTTGTGGCAAGCATCCTTGATGATGCGGGCGCGCGGATCGAAGTTCTTGTAGACGCGGTGACCAAAGCCCATCAGGCGGAACGGGTCGTCCTTGTCCTTGGCGCGCTCGACATACGTCTGCGGGTCGCCACCAGCTTCGATCTCCTGCAGCTGCTGTATCACAGCCTGGTTGGCGCCACCGTGCAGTGTCCCCCACAGCGCGCAGATCCCGGCCGCGATCGACGCGTACAGGTTGGTCTGCGAGCTTCCGACCAGACGCACGGTCGACGTGCTGCAGTTCTGCTCGTGATCGGCGTGCAGGATCAGCAACAGGTTCAGCGCCTTCTCGACCTCTTCGTCGACTTCGTACTCTTCTGCGGGCACGGCGAACATCATGTGCAAGAAGTTCGCGCAGTAGCGCAGCGAGTTGCGCGGGTGCATGAACGGTTGCCCGATCGACTTCTTGAACGTGTAGGCCGCGAGCGTGCGTACCTTCGACAACAGTCGGCACACGTTGAGATCGATGTGATCGTCGTCGTTGGGGTCGAGCACCTCGGGGTAGAACGTCGACAAGGAACAAACCATCGCCGACAGAATGGCCATCGGGTGCGAGGTCCCGGGGTAGCCATCGTAGAAGTGCTTCATGTCCTCGTGGATCATCGAGTGCACGGCGAGCGTGCGGCGGAACTTCACGAGCTCATCGCCGGACGGCAGTCGGCCGTAGATCAGCAAGAACGTCGTTTCGACAAACGTCGACTTCTCCGCCAGCTGTTCGATGGGGTAGCCGCGGTAGCGCAGAATCCCCTTCTCACCATCGATGAATGTGATATCGCTCTGCGTCGACGCGGTGTTCACGTAGGCAGGATCGAGCGTCACCAAACCGGTGTTCGTCCGGAGCTTGCTAATGTCGAGACCGCGCTCGCCCTCGCTCCCCTCGACGATGGAGAGTTCGTGGCGTTGGCCGTCGACCTCCAGAAAAGCGTTCCCGCTCATGATAACCTTCCCGCTGCCGCCGGCGTCGCTCGGACCCGGGGCACTCAAACAGAGCTGTCCAGTCGAATTTTGTGGGGACCCCTACCAGTAGATGGTCACACCGATTTATCGGCGCGCGGGGCGATCCAGAGCAGTGTCTTTTAGAGGGGATCTGCCCGCAGAGCAAGAGGATGCGGGGAAAAGAGCCATTTCAGAACTTGCGGGCGATGGGAAACCGGCGCCCCATGCCAAAGGCTCGGGGCGTCACCCGAAGGGTCGGCGCTGATTGGCGGCGCTTGTACTCGTTGCGCTCCACCAGCCGCACCACGTCGTGGACGGTCCGCTCGTCGAAGCCCAAGGCCACGATCTCTGCTAGATCGAGACTACGCTCGACGAAGGCCTCGAGAATCGGGTCCAGCACGTCGTACGGCGGCAGCGAGTCCTGGTCGGTCTGGTCCGGGCGCAGCTCCGCCGACGGCGGCTTGTCGATCGTCGACTCCGGGATCTGCGGATAACGCGGCAGGCGGGCGATCGCGTACACGTCGGTCTTCGGCACGTCCCCGAGCACCGCAAGTCCGCCACACATGTCCCCATACAGCGTGCAGTAACCCACGGCGAGCTCTGACTTGTTACCGGTCGTCAGCACGACGTCCCCGAACTTGTTCGACAAGGCCATCAACAGCGCCCCCCGGGCCCGGGCCTGCAGGTTCTCTTCGGCCACCCCCGGCTCGGTCCCCTCGAAACAGGGCCCCAGAGCGGCGAGGTAGGCCTCGAACAGCGGCTCGATCGAGATCGTGTCGAAGCGGATCCCAAGGGCGTCGGCGAGAGCTGCGGCGTCGTCAATACTCCCCTGCGATGAGTAACGGCTGGGCATCGCAACACCGCGGACAGCCTCGGGGCCGAGGGCCTCGCAGGCGACCGCCGCCGTCACGGCCGAATCGATGCCCCCCGAGAGGCCGATCACCGCGCCGCGGAAGCCACACTTGGCGAAGTAGTCGCGCACCCCGATCACCAGGGCATCGGCGATCTCGTCGGCCGCAGCGGCCGGCAGTGGCACGGCGGCCGCAGGCAGAGCCGCGACGTCGACGGTCGCAGTGCCCGCTGCGAAGCTGGGCCCGCGCGCGACGATCCCGTGCTGCGGCACGGCGACCAAGCTGTTGCCATCGAAGATCAGCTCGGTGTTCCCACCGACTTGATTGCAGAGCAGTATCGGCACGCCGAGGCGAGCGGATTGGGCGCGGAAGATCTCGTCGCGTTCGGCGACCTTGCCGCGGTGAAAGGGCGACGCGCTCGGCGACACGATGAATTCGGCACCGGCCGCCTGCAGCTCGGCGCCCGGATCCCGCTGATAGCGCTTGCGAAACGAAAAGTCGCCGACACTCCAGAGGTCCTCGCAGATCGCGACGCCGACGCGACGCCCGGCAACGTCGAAAACCGAGACTTCGCCTCCGGATTCGAAGTAGCGGGCCTCGTCGAAGACATCGTAGGTCGGCAGCAAGACCTTGTCGTGGAAGCCGACAACGGCGCCGTTCTCGATCACCGCAGCCGAGTTGTGAATGAAGCGCCCGCTACCGGAGCTGTTGCGTCGCAGGGTCCCGACGACGGCACAGCCCGTCGTCAGGTTGCCAGCCAGCTCGGCCAGTGCGCGCTCACAATCGCGCACGAAGCCATCGCGATCGAGCAGGTCGAGCGGCGGATAGCCTGGCAACGTCAACTCGGGGAAGACCGTTAGCTCAGCGCCACCAGCCATCGCTTGCTGGTGGGCGGCTTCGATCTGCCGACGATTGCCGTCCAGGTCAGCAACCGTCGTGTTGATCTGGCACAGCGCGACTCGCACCGGGCGCTCACATTCCGAGAACGTGGAAACCAGCGTCGACGTGGATGACTTCGCCGGTGATTCCCGACGAAAGCGGCGAAATCAAAAACGAGGCGGTACAGCCAATCTCCTCGAGAGTCACGTTACGCTTCAGTGGCGCCCGGTCCCCGACGATGTCCATCATCTTCGTGAAGCCAGACACTCCACGCGCCGCCAGCGTGTTCACGGGGCCGGCGGAGATCGCATTCACGCGCACCCCCTGCGGCCCGAGATCATGCGCAAGGTACTGCACGCTCATCTCGAGGCTGGCCTTGGCTACGCCCATGACGTTGTAGCCAGGAACGACGCGCTCGCCACCGAGGTAAGTCAGGGCGACAATCGAGCCGCCGTCGGACATCAATGGCAAAGCCTGTTGCGCAAGCGCCGTCAACGAGTAGGCGCTGATGTCATGCGCCATCAGGAAGCCGTTCCTGCTGGTCTTGAGGTACTGCCCTTCGAGCTCTTCCTTTGGCGCGAACGCCAACGAGTGCACGAGGAAGTCGAGCTTCCCCCACTCGTCTTTGACGCGCGCAAACAGCGTCTCGACCTCATCGGGATTCGTCACGTCACAGGGAAGCAGCAGCTTGACGCCAAGCTCTTCTGCCAGCGGCTCGACGCGGCCCTTGAGCTTGTCTCCTTGGTACGTGAAGCCAAGTTCGGCTCCTGAGTCTCGGAGGCTCTGCGCGATTCCCCAGGCGATACTGCGGTTGTTGGCGACGCCGAGCACGAGCCCTTTGCGCCCCGAAAGGGCATCCACGATCTTCACGGTGGTTCTCCTTCACGGTGGTTCGACCACTGGGCTCCGACACGGAACCGCCAAACAACATAAAAGGAAACGCCCCCCGGGACCAGTCCAGTCGGACCAGGTCCCGAGGGGCGTTCAGCAAATTCGAGAGGTCGCTGCCTACAGCTCCTCGGTCTTCGGCGTTGGCTTCGGAGTGGCTTTGGGAGCCTTCTCTTTCGCGGCAGCGCCGGTGTAGACCTTGGGCGACAGGCTGGTCAGTTCAATACCACCCGTGGCGGATCGGGCGCTCGCAACAGACACGCCGAAGTACTTCTTGATGACGTTGTTCGACGGTAGGTTGCTGGGGTCCGCCAGCTTCATCAGCTGCGGGTTGTCCCCGATCAGAAACGGCAGGAAGCCGAGCAACGGACGAACGACGTCGAGGCCACTGCAGATCGTCGCGCCGGTGTCTGTGTAGCTGAGCATCATGCCGTTGGTCCCGACCTTGGCCAACGGCCCCATGACGCGCGGGTCGGTGTTGAGACGCCCCGTATCGGGGCCGTCGAGCGTCGCGAGCGAGTGCTTCACTTCACGCAACACGCCAAACAGCAGCCAATTCTTGTCGAGAGTAACGGCGTACTCGGGAGTCGCTCCAGCGTAGAGATCATCTTCTGCGGTGTTTCCGAACACCATGAGCTTGCGCCCCAAGTGCGTCTCGTTGCGAATCACTCCCTCGAGCTCGGGGCTCTTGGCTGCCACGTCGAGAGCATTCTGAATCGTAGCCATGTCGGCGACCTTCAGACCAAACAGCATCTCGCCAGCGGCAATCGGCAGCATCGCATTCGGGTCGGGTTCGCCCATCGCGTTGCTGAAGAAGCACGTGCCATCGAGCGCTGCAATCAACGTCTTGGCGTCGAGACCCGTCTCCTTCTTGAACTCGGCCAAGCCGTTGTCGACTTCGCCGCGTCCTTCTTCGCCCATGACCGCACCGGCCATCTTGTAGACGATGTCTAGCAGGCGGTTGATCTCGAGCTTCAGCACGAACGCTTGCATCGAGTGGCGGCTGATGTAGCCCGGAAACTGCTGCGGCTGGTTGGTGGTTGGCAGCAGCTCAAAGATCCCACTGCGAGCCGCCAGGCCAACCAGTCCGCGCGCTTCGATGCCATGCGACTTGAACGACTGACTGGCGTAGTAGCCATCGAGATCGAACAACCCCAGCGCGTTGATGAACATCATCGTCTCATCACCGGGGGGCATGAACATCTGGGCGATCTGCATTGCGGGGCGCAGGTTGAAGAAGAACTTCATGTGGCCATCGCCAATGACTCCTTGCGAAGCCTTGTAGAAGCTCTCCGCGCCAAGCCGCTTCGCTGCAGCCTCACCGCCGCCGAGCGCACTGAGGTACTCAGCCAATCCGGCACGGCTGACGCCGATGAAGTAGTCGTCACCCTTCTGCCCGAAGTAGATCCCGTCGGGCGAACGAATCGGCGACGGCATCGCCGCAAGGTCGAAGCCTTCGAAACGCGTGCCGGCAACTTCGAAGGAAGTGCGCGTCATTTGCTCAGACGACATCTTTGACATCGCATCGACGAGTTGCTGCTGCGCGGCTCCGATCGTCGGCTTCCCCTGGCAGTGCAGCAGCATCTGCAGCTGTGGACCGGCTTCGCCATCGCGAATCCCCAACGAGAAGCTCACACGGCCGGTCGTGTCGTCGCACATTGCAGTCAGGTAAGACGTCAGCGCTTTGCCCATCGCCTGCTCGGGGCTGCCAGGCGGACCCATCTGGGAGTCCGTCAGCTCTGTGACCGCGGTCTTGATCCGCGCCCAGATCTGCGCGATCTCCTTGTCCTTCGTGAACGCACCGATGTCGGATTTCGCAACAGCCGCCTTCATGTCGGTGATGCTGTCGGTAGAGATCATCAAAATCGTGCCGCGGTCGAGTGCAGCGTCGTTGGCCGCTACCGTGCCTGGGATCGTTACCAGGATCCCAAACGCGATCGCAGCGGCCAAAGCCGCCACCGGAGTCCGTGTCTTCAACATTCCGAGTTCCTTCCTGAGTTTCTTCTTCCTCTTCGTCAGCGACGGCGGTGTCGATCACCACTTTGTGGCCTCGATACCCATCGACGGGGCTGGACGCTAACACAGGCCCCGCCCGCACAAAACCCGCGCTCCGGCTAAGCATCTACCGTTCCCACCGCAAAGGGGCTAGTCTGCGCGATCAGCCCCCCAACGAAAGGGACAAGCGCGTGAGCAGCGGACACTGCCCGACCCCCAGAGAAAATCCGGGGTCAGGAACGAACTGGAGCGTCGAGGCCACCTGCGTCGACGCCAATGGCCGACGTCGCAGCCGGCTCGAGATCGACACCACGACAGGTCGAATCGTCGGACGCTCTGATCCGGACGGGACTTGCGACTGGCGCCTCGACGACGAGCTGCTGCTGCTGCCGGGGTTCGTCGACATCCACGTGCACTGCCGCGACGATCCGGGCGGCGACGAACGCTACAAAGAGGACTTCGGGAGCGCGTCCCTAGCCGCGCTCCACGGCGGCGTCGTCCTGGTGGGCGACATGCCGAACAACCCACAGGCGCCCGTCGACACAGATAGTTACGAGTCGAAGCGCCAAGAAGTTCTCGCCCGGGCCAAAATCGACGTCGTCTTGTACGGCGGCGTCGGCCCGGGAACGGTCCCGTTCGGGCAACACCCCTACAAGTGCTACTACGGCCCAAGCGTCGGAGACCTGAATTTCGTCGGCAAGGGCACTCCTGCGACACCGCTGGCCCACTACGGCGGCCACTTCGTGGCGTTCCACGCCGAATCCGAAGAGGTCTTGGAAGCCTGCGCCGGGGCTGCGACCCACGAGGAACGACGCCCGGCCGAAGCCGAGGCACGCGCCGTCGCCGAGATTCTGGACTTGGCCCGCGAGATCGGCTTTCGCCCGCATATCGCCCACTTGTCGAGCGCTGCCGGACTCGAGGAGATTCGCAAGGGGCGCGCCGCAGGGTTGGATGTGACCTGCGAGGTCACGCCGCATCACCTGTTCTTCGATGATCAAAATCGCGGAGACTTCGAACACGGCGATTGGCTGCAGATGAACCCCCCGCTCCGGACGGCCGCCGATCGCGCAGCCCTGATGGAAGCCTTCGCAAACGGGGAGATCGACATCTTGGCGACCGACCACGCGCCGCACTCACTCGACGAAAACGAACGTGGGATCTCCGGAGTGCCGCTCCTCGATACCTTCGGGGCCTTCGTAACGCTGCTCGCTGCCCAGGGGATCCCCTGGGAGGTGCTCGTCGAACGTTGCTGCCGCCGGCCGGCGGAGCTATTTGCGCCATTTCTCGATGGGCCCTTGGGCACGCTCGAGGTCGGCTCATTGGCCAGCTTCGCCGTCGTCGACCCGACGACTCCATGGCGCGTCCAGGCAGAAGACGTCCAGACACGCGCCAGCTGGAGCCCGTTCGAGGGCGCTGAATTCCCGGGTCGCGTGGCCCACACCGTCGTCCGCGGACAGATCTACGACAACTGCTAGCGTCACACGCACGCCGCATACACCGCACAGGCACCGCACAGGCAGCGCACAAAAAAAAAAAACGGCCCTGGCAAACGCGAGGTTTGCCAGGGCCGCTTTCGAAATGGCGTTGCTTACGGGCAGCTCGGGCCCGTGACGCAATCCAGAACATCCGTCGTTGGGTCGAGCCCACAAAGCGGATACGGCGCGCTCGGCGCCGGTCCCATCGAGAACAGCCCGGCCAACGTGTGGATCGGGTCGCTAATGTCGAGGGAGCCATCGTCGTTGGAATCACAAGAGTCGAGGCACGTCGCCAGCCCCATGTTGAACAAGTAGTCCAGCGCAGCAACCGGGTCAGCGATGTTGACGCTGAGGTCCAAGTTGCAGTCGGCGCGGACGAACTCGACGCCTGCTTCGCACGTGTCGATGATGCCGTTTTGGTTCACATCCGGCGCGCCATTGGCAATGTCGCAGGAATCCGGAATCCCGTTGTTATCGCAGTCCGGGACACAACCCAAGGAGATCTCGACGCTGTCGAGAACGTGGTTGTTGTTGCAGTCGACCATCCCAATCGGGATCATCTTGTAGATCTCACCACCGCGATCGCAGATGTAGATCTCACCCGCCGCATCGCGACCAAAGCTCGTGATCGTCGTGATCGACTGGAAACCTGGCGGATCCAGCTGCGCGGTGCGCTCAGCGAACGCCGAGACGGTGCCACTCGTGTAGTTGAAGCTCCAGATCTTGTTGCTGCAGTAGTCGGCGTAGAAGTAGTGACCGTTGAGGGCCGGGATCGCCAACCCGCGATACACTTCGCCACCCGTGATCGAGCAGCCGTCGCTGTGGCTGTACTCCCAGATCGGATCGACGAGCGAAGCCGTCGTGCAGGAGCACTGACCCGGGAACGATCCGAAGCAATGGGCGCCCTCGCGACAGACCCAACCGAAGTTGATCCCGCCGGGACTCGACGCGGCAATGAAGTCGATCTCTTCCCAAGTTCCCTGGCCGACGTCCCCGATGTACATGTCACCGGTGAGCTGATCGAACGAGAAGCGCCACGGATTCCGCAAGCCGTAGACCCACGTCTCCGGCACCGTCGTGGTCAGCATGCCGGTCTGCGACGGGTTGTCCGCTGGAATTCCATACGGGGCCGGTCCGTCGACGTCGATACGGAGAATCTTCGCCAGCGGAGAGTTCAAGTTCTGCGACGTGTTGTAGGTATCGCCACCACCACCGCCATCGCCGAGGCCGATGTAGAGGTTGTTGGCGAGCTCGGTCGGACTGAACGCGATCATGCCGCCGTTGTGGTTCGACGCCGGTTGCGTCGCGGACCAGATCAGCGTCGACGAACCAGCAACCACCGTCGTCGGGTCGTTGATGTCAGCAGTCAGACGACGCACGACCGACGTGCCGTTGTTGTTGGTGTAGTGGACGAAGAAGTAGCCGTTCGTCGCGAAGTCGGGGTGGAACGCCATGCCGAGCAAACCACGCTCGTTGGCACCACTGTTCACGGCAGTGTTCAAATCGACAAAGACTCCCGGCAACATGTTGCCGGTGATCATGTCCATGATCTTGATCGCACCGTCTTGCTCGACGATGTAGAGGCGTTTGTGGTCGCCTGGTGGTGCGGTGACGTACAGCGGATCGTTCAATCCCGAGGCGACCTGAACGGTGCTCATCTGGGCTTCTAGTTGGGCGGGCGCCGCCGCAGATAGCACGGCAACTGTGGCCAATAGATAGACCGCTCGCTTCATCCGAATGACTCCTTCGTTCTTCCCTGTTTAGTTCAGCTGCAAGAGCTAAGGCAGACCGGGCCCCTACCCGGCGAAAACGCAATTATACTGCGATCGCACAGGTGCGAAACCACCACTCCGAGTAGTCCACAAACGACTACTGATCAGGTACTTACGCCCCCTCTGGCCGGAGTTTGGGTGAGCTCCTCGATGTGCTTTCGGACATCTTCGATCACCGCATGGGGGGTCGAAGTACCCGCCGTAATGCCGACATGAGAGCGACCGACAAACCACTGGCTGTCGATTTCATCCGGGCGTTCCACGTGATACGCGGCAAGCCCCCGATCGTCGCAGACTTTCTTCAGCTTCTTCGTGTTGGAAGAGTTGTAGCCACCCACGACGATCATGATATCCACCAGCTCGGTCAGCTCGCGCACGGCTTCTTGACGATCCTTTGTCGGGCGACAAATCGTGTCGACGAACTGCACTTCCTTATCGGGGTAGCGCTCTTCGATCGCGGCAACGATGCCGCGAGCCGTCTCGACCTGTTGCGTCGTCTGGCAAACGATCCCAACCCGCTCTCGCTCAGCGAGGCGATCGATCTCCTCCACATCGCGAATCACATCGAACTCTTCGAGATCGCCGACGATCCCGCGCACCTCCACGTGGTTGCGCTGCCCGATCACGACCGGGAAAAAACCGTCTCGCACCAACCTTGCAACCTTTACGTGCACCTTCAGCACCAAGGGACAGGAAGCGTCGAAGACGGTGTGTCCGCGCTTTTCCAGCTCTGCCTTCAATGAGGCTGGAGCCCCGTGGGCGGTGATCATCACGTTGTTGGTGTCGATGGGGTCGTCGATCGAATCGACGATACGGACGCCGTTGTCGAGCAGCTGGGCAACGATCTGCGGGTTGTGCACGAGCTGGCCCACAATCGTCAGGTTGTCGCGAAACGACTCGTCCATGGCCGCGTCGATGGCATCTTGAACGCCGAAGCAGGTACCGAGGGCGCGGGCGACACTGATTTTCATAGCGTTTGGCTCTTTGGTTCTACTTGGGTATTGTCATCGCGTCACTTGTCAGGGACCGAATATAGCACAGGAGCCCGGATGGCCAGAGCGTACCGTGGAACAATCCTCCACTCCTTGACCCCTCGCCACGTCGTTTTCCTCCCACAGGGGTGGCTCGTTGTCGAAGCCGACCGCATTGCCGGCGTCTACAGCGACAGTGAGTTCTCTGCGTCGCAGCGCCGTGCTTGCGAAGTCGTGGATCGCGACGGCTGCCTGATCCTGCCCGGCCTCGTTGACGCGCATCTCCATATTCCGCAGATCGACGTCATCGGCATCGAGTCCGAAAACCTCATCGATTGGCTGCAGGACCACATCTTCGAAGAAGAGATGGCCAACTCGGAGCCCGAGATCGCCCGCGACCGCGCCCAGCGCACCTTCGATGGGCTATTGCGCAGCGGCACGACCAGCTGCGCGGCCTTCTCGAGTAGTCACACATTGGCCACAGATATCGCGTTCGAAGAAGCATCCCGTGCCGGCATTCGAGCCATCATCGGCAAGGTGTTGATGAACCGCGAGGCGCCGGCTGCCCTGCTCCAAGAGGCCCGCCCCGCGCTCGATGAAACGGCGGACTTGATCAAGAAGTGGAGCGGCCACGACGACGGTCGCCTCGATGTCGCCATCACTCCGCGATTCGGAATCTCGTGCACCGACGACTTGCTGCAAGGTGCTGGTGAACTGGCGCACAGTAGCGGCTGCCCGGTACAAACCCATTTGTCGGAGAACAAAGGCGAACTCGCAGCGATCGCCGAGCTGTTTCCGCAGCGGCGCGACTACACTGACGTCTACGACCATGCGGGCCTGCTGCGACCGCGTTGCATCCTCGCGCACTGCATCCATCTCTCAGACGATGAACTGCAGCGCATGTCGAATGCGGAGGCCGCGGCCGTCTACTGCCCCGACTCGAACTTCTTCCTGCACAGCGGCCGCTTCCCGCTGCAGCGCGCACTCGACAACGACGTCACTGTCGCACTGGGTTCAGACGTCGGGGCAGGTACGTCGTTCTCGTTGTTTGAAGCAATGAAGATGGGCAACTACATGCAGACCGAACAGGTCGATCCCAACTTGCTGCTGTACTTGGCGACGCTCGGCGGCGCCTACGCGCTGGGTTGGGGAGACCGCATCGGCAACTTCGCAACGGGCAAAGAAGCAGACTTCATCGTGCTCGACCCAGAGCAGGTGCTCCGCGGCATGGAGATCGTCGAAGAGAACCAACGCAAGCTGCTCTCAATTCTGATTCACCGCGGCCACGCGGCGACCGTGCGGGAAGTCTACGTGCGGGGCTCACGCCTCTTCGGTTGATTCCAGATCCGAGATCCGGAGCAGGAACGCGAAGATCTCCGCCACGGCAGGATACAGTTCGTCGGGTATCTCATCGTGCAGCGGAATGCGCGCCAGGAACTCAGCGAGCTCCCCCTTCTCTTCGATCGGCACGCCGTGCCGCTCGGCAATCTGCAAGATGCGCTCGGCAATCGGCCCTTGGCCGCTGGCCAACACCTTCGGCGCGAGATCACTCCCTGGCTGATACCCCAGCGCTACCGCGATTTGCCGATCCATCGCTACACCTTCACATCCAACGCGTGGTCGCTTTCCGGGGCCGGTGTCTCTGCGGCCTCCGACGACGCTGCGACAGCGTGAGAGACCGTGGCCGCCGGGTCGTAGCCCTGCTCGCGCAATGCCTCGATCAGGAGCCCCAGTCGGTCATCGATTCGCTGCGCCGTCGCCACTTCTTCTGCGCTGACATGAACGTCGAGCGGCGACGCCTCGCCATCGCGGCGCAACAGTCGCCCCGACACCTGCACGTGCCCCAGCTTCGGGGAGTCGATCTCGATCACGAAACCGATCGCGCCATCGGGCCCCGTGCCGCGCCGTTGGTCGCGGACCGTGACGCGCAGGCCGTGCCCTTCGCCGGCTGCATACAACGCCCCTGCCAGCTCACTGCGCTCGGGCTGATCGAGCGCCGCCCACTCGAGCAGTTGCAGATACACGGCCCCTTCGGCCCGCTGATACAGGTCCCGCGCCTGCAACAGGACCTCGCGAAACAGTGAAGGTTCTCGCAAGCGCGCCTGCTCGAGCTCACGCAACAACGTGACGGCTTTCCCTTTTGCCTCGACGCCCAAACCGTCCAGCAGGTCGAGCGTCGATAGCGTCGCCGCGCGTCCTTCTTGCAGCAGCAGGTCGACGCGCTGCGCCAGCGTTGTCCGCGCAGAAGCGTCCGGTCCCAAATCGACGTGATCGAGCAAGCGACCCACGATGGTCAGGGTGCGGTCGCTGCGAACGACGTTCTCGACCAGCTGTACGATGGTTTCCTGGATCGCCAGCGGCGACGCCCGTCGAATCACGACAGGGTCCGCGCCGTCGACGACGATCGGCGGCGACGCAGGCTGGGCTGCCGCCGCACGCAGTCGCACCAGGATGTCGTCGCGCAACTCTCCGGCGGGCACGGCTCGCTGCACTTCTTGCCCGAGCTGCGCCAGCGGCTTCGCGAGATCACTGACCTGCGGCGCCGACTCGGCCAGTGCTCCGCCGCGCAGCAGCGCTGGCAGCAGTGGCAACTCGGCGGTCGTCAACCGCGCAGCCGCGGTGGCCGTCGCCACGGCGGGTAGCTGCTCGCGCGTGATTTGGGCAGCGACATTGCGTACGACGTCGGCAGGCAAGCGAACGCCAAGGCGCTGCGCGGTCCGCGCCACCAGCGTCTCGACGACATGGGTCGCCCGATTCGCTGCCGCGGGCGCCTCCGGCTCCGCCGTCGCTTGTGCCCCGCTCGCCGTGGTTGTGGTGGTTGCTGGTGCCGGGAGCGCTCCGTCGGCCGCACCGTTGAAGAGACCGCGCACCTCTAACGCCGTCCCGGTGTCGGTCACAACGGGCACGACGCGCAAGACAGCCCCGACTGGGAACTGCCGCGGCGAAGCGACCGAGAAGTGCTGATCGAAGATCGACACTTCGTAGCGATGGTTGGCTGCAGCGCCGGTTGCGGTCAGATCCGCGGTCGCTGGTTGCTGCGCCAGAACACGCACGACAAGGGCCGGGTAGGAGTGCCCCGGCTGCAACTTCTGCGGGGACTGCGCTTCGGCTGAGTGTTCTTGCCCGGTCGCGTTCGCCGGAATGGCCCCGACGACCGGAGGAATCGTGTCCGCCATGGGTCGCACACCTCTCTTCTTCAACATCGGCAGTCACAGCCCCAGCATTCAGCGCCTTTTGTGACGATTCTCTGGGCTGAGACTGGAAAAACCCCGAATCTCGGTCGAAAGAGTGAACATGAACCATGATGCGGCGCTTTGCCGACCGCCGGCGAGCGGTTACGATCCGGGTCGCCGCACCCGCAGGAAGTCTCTCCGAAAGGACCCAGCTTGCGACAATTCGTCCTTCTGATCGCCCTGCTGGTCGGTCTCCCCGCGGTAGCGCTCCCGCCAGGCTTCGTTCACGAAGAAGTGGTCACCGGACTAGACCAGCCGGTCGCGATGGCGTTTGCCCCCGACGGTCGTTTGTTCGTTTGTGAGCGGACGACCGGCCGGGTCCGCGTCGTCGACGCAAGCGGCGTCCTGCAACCCACTGCAGTCACTCGTCTACAAGTCAGTACCTCGGGGGAACGTG
>JBCCHQ010000013.1:0-69084 GCA_039028735.1 Planctomycetota bacterium
GTGGGCCCGACGCTTGGCGTCGGGCCTTTTCTTTAGGCTCGGTCGCAGCGCATTGACCGAGCCCAAACGCCGCAGGACTCACGGCGGGGCTGCAACGATGACTTACCTACTGGTGACGGATGACGTCCCCTTCGACCAGGAACACGACGTCTTCGGCAATATTCGTCGCAAGATCCGCGATGCGCTCGAGGTTGCGCGACGCGGAGATCGTGTGCACTGATCTCTCAATCGTATCGGGGTCGCGACGCATCAGCGCCTGGAGCTGCCCGAAGACTTCTCGGTGGGCGTCGTCGACGACGTCGTCCTCATCGAGCACGCGGCGAGCGAGCGCGGTGTCCAGGGTCACCAAGGAGTCGAGGCTTTGCTTCACCATGCGCCGCACCATTTCCCCCATACGGCCGAAACTGTCTGGCGGCGACACCGGGTCGTGCTGACACAGGTAGGCGGCGCGTTCGGCGATGTTGGCGGCCAGATCGCCCATCCGTTCGAGGTCGTTGTTCACCTTCAACACGGTGATCACGAAGCGTAGATCGCTAGCAACGGGCTGATGAAGAGCCAGCGTCTTCAACACTTCCTCTTCGATCTCGATCTCCTTCTCATCGATCGCGCCATCACCGTTGCGTACCTCGTAGGCCAGCTCCGGGCGTCGATCGAGAAGGGCTGAGATCGCCTTGTTGGTCGCTTCTTCGACCAACGATCCCATGAACAGAATGTGCTTCTTCAAGCGCTCCAGGTCTTTCTGGAGGTGCTTCATCGCAGCCTACTCTCTCTCGGAACTCTCCGGATTCACCCGAATGCTACCCAAAACGGCCTGATACATAGTCTTCGGTTCGTTTGTCGTTCGGGCGTGTGAAAATCTGATCGGTTTCCCCGAATTCGACCAGTCGCCCCATGTCCATGAAGGCGGTGTACTGCGAGACCCGAGCCGCTTGCTGCATGTTGTGCGTAACGATCACGATCGTATAGCGCGACTTCAGTTCGAACAGTAGGTCCTCGATCCGCGCGGTCGAAACAGGATCGAGCGCGGAGCAAGGTTCGTCCATCAAGATCACCTCGGGTCGCATCGCCAAGGTACGAGCGATGCAAAGGCGCTGCTGTTGTCCGCCCGAAAGTCCCAGAGCGGAGTCGTTCAAGCGGTCCTTGACCTCGTCCCAGAGCGCAGCGCGCTTCAGAGACTCTTCGACCAGCTCTGTGAGGTTCTCCGACGACTTGTTGATCGCTGGTCCCCACGAGACGTTCTTGGCAATCGTCTTTGGAAACGGGTTGGGCTTCTGAAACACCATCCCGATCCGGCGCCGGATCTCGACTGGATCGATGTCCGGGGCAAAAAGGTCAATGCCGCGATAAAGGGCGCGCCCGGAGATCGTGCAGCCAGGAACGAAATCGTTCATCCGGTTGAACGTCCGCAGCAGGGTGCTCTTGCCACACCCAGATGGACCGATGATCGCGGTGATCTTCTTCTCGGGTACCTGCAGCGAGACATCGCTGACGGCTACTTTTGTGCCGTAGCGAATCGACAAGTCGACGGCTTCCAGAATCGACGACGAGTTCTGCGGATCTTTGGACTCGGCTTCCGGAGCATCGGTAGGCGCGGTCGTCTTGGCATTCATCGAATCAAGCGCCCTTCTTCTGGGACATGTTGCGGATCACGATTGCGGTCGCATTCATCAGGAGGAGCGCAACCAGGAGCACGATGATGCCGGCAGCAGCCAGCTGCTGGAACTCCTCCTTCGGTCGCTTCGCCCAGTTGTAGATCTGAATCGGTAACGTCGTGAAGTCTGACATCGGCGATTCCGGCATGAAGGCCACATAGGCCGCTGCCCCGATCATGACCATCGGTGCAGTTTCGCCAATCGCCCGAGACATCGCCAGGATGACTCCAGTCAGAATGCCGGGGAGCGCCGCAGGGAGCACGTGGTGACGCGTTGTCTGCCAGCGAGTAGCCCCAAGCGCAAACGCCGCCTGGCGGATGGAGTTCGGAACTGCGCGGATGGCTTCCCGAGAGGCCAGAATGATAACGGGCAGAATCAGCAGAGACATCGTCAGCGCACCTGCCAGTAGGCTGCGCCCTAGCCCCATACCGCGCACGAAAATCGCGAGGCCCAGAATTCCGTACACAATGGACGGGACGCCAGCGAGATTCGTCACGTTGACTTCGATGAACTCGTTGAGTCGATTCTTCTGAGCATACTCTTCCAGATAGATCGCTGCCGCGACTCCGATCGGTATCGAGAACGCAGCTGTCAGACCGATCAACCACGTGCTGCCGAGCAATGCTGATTTCAAACCGGCCTTCTCGGGAAAACGCGACGGAAAGCTAGTCAGAAACTGCCAGTCGAGCCAATCGATGCCAGCCTTGGTAACGTGAGCAAGCAGCAGGACGAGCAAGACAACGCTCATCCAAGTGACGCTCATGCAAACGTAGCGAAACGCAGTCGACTTGCGCCGCCGATGTCGCAGCTCCGGGGTGATCTCGAGCAAGTTGCTCATTCGTACACCTCCCGGAAGCGCCGGAGAACTCGATTGGCCACGACGTTACTCACTAGAGTGATCAGGAACAGCAGCGCACCCACAGCGAAGATGGTGTAGTACTCGACCGTTCCCGTGGGTGTGTCTCCAAGACTGACCTGCACAATATAGGACGTCATTGTCTGGATGCTCTCGAGGGGGTTGATCGTCAGATTCGGCGAGTTGCCGGCTGCAAGCGACACCGCCATCGTCTCCCCGATCGCACGCGAGAACGCGAGCACAAAGGATGCAATGACACCCGACAGAGCGGCAGGAACCGACACTCGGGTCGACACCTCGAACGAGGTTGCGCCTAGCGCGTAGGCACCTTCGCGCAAAGAGTTCGGTACTGCACGCAGCGCGTCGTCGCACAGCGAAACGATCATCGGCAATACCATGATCGCCACGACAATCGAAGCGCTCGCCGCGTTGTAGACTGCGATCGAGGGAAACACATAAGCAAGAATTGGCGTGACAAAAGTCAGCGCGAAGTAGCCGTAGACGATCGTCGGAATCCCCGCAAGGATCTCGAGGATCGGTTTCAACGAGCGCCGAAACCGACTCGAAGCGAACTCGCTGAGATAGATCGCACTCGCCAGGCCCAGCGGCATCGCAATGATGCTCGAGCCCGCTACGATCAAGAATGTGCCGCAAACGAGCGGCAGCACGCCAAAAGACTTCGGTTGGAACAGCGGCGTCCATTGCGTGCCGAGGAGGAAGTCGAAGATGCTGACGTCAGCGAAGAACTTGCCGGCCTCGGAGAAGAGAACGACAATAATCCCTATCGTCGTCAGAATTGAAAGCAGAGCGCAGACGAACAGTGTTCGTCTGACGCTCTTCTCTCGCCACTCACGTTGACGGTCGCGATGTAACTCTGACGCTTGGGCCTGCATACTTCACATCCCACTCCGAGTCACTCTCGGGCCGTGGGCTTTCTAGAGTCGGTTCTTGAGCAACTCCGAAACGCTGACCCCTGGAGCTGATCCGCGGAAGGTGCTCCCGGTGATACGCTTCTCGAAACACTCCAATGCGGCGTCGTAGGCATCCTGCGGCAGCGGCACATAGCCAACATCTGCCGCCAGCTTCGGCGCGTTCTTCAGGTAGAAACGCACGAACTCCTGGACCTCCTCGCGCTCGGCCGACTTCGTACTCACATAGATGAAAATCGGACGCGACAGCGGACGGTAGCTGCCGTCGTTGATCGTCTTCTGGCTCGGCAACACAGCATTGCCATTCATACTAACGGGAACCGCGTTCACTTTGCCGCGGTTCTCGTCGAAGTAGGCGAAACCGAAATAGCCAAGCGCACCCTGGTCGCCCGACACGCCATGGACGAGGACGTTGTCGTCCTCGCTCGCGGTGTAATCTGGGCGGCAGACGTGCTCTTTACCATTGATGGCCTTCGTAAAGTAGTCGAACGTGCCGGAATCTGGGCCGGGGCCGTAGAGAACCATCGGCTTGTCGGGCCACCCGGCCCGTACTTGGCTCCAGTTGGACACCTTGCTACCGGGCTCCCAGATCTTCTTCAGCTCGTCGACCGTCAAGTGGTCGACGAAGTCGTTCTTGGGGTTGATCACCAGCGAGATGCCGTCGAAGGCTACGGGGATCTCGATGTAGTCGATCGAGTTCTCCTTGCCCTGCTTCTCTTCCTTCTCCTTGATCAGGCGCGAAGCATCATTGATATCGATCTCGCCGATACAGAACTTCTTGAAGCCGCCACCGGTCCCCGACACGCCTACCGGCACTTTCACATTCGGGAACTCGCGCCGAAATTCTTCGGCCACGGCTTCGGTGATCGGGAACACGGTACTCGACCCGTCGATCCGGATGATCCCGGACAATTCACTGGTTCCGCTCTCGGAACCGCCACCGGAACAACCGGTGGCAAGTACAGCCATGCATGCTGTCAAAATCACTGTTCTCATGGTTCTCTCCCATCGAGCCTCGCGACAGCGCGAAGCGAGTCCTTAGAAATCGATCTGAAAACGCATTTGAAAGATGTCTGCGGGACCAAAGCCATCGAGGTCGGCAACAATGTAGTTGCACATCACTCGGGCATTCGGGTTCCAGTACCAGTTCACGCCCGCTCCGTAGTTCATCAATTCCCCGCCGGAGACACCGCTGTCGGTGAGATCCAAGTTGGAGACACGCCCAACCAATTCCCAGGCCCCACAGCCACAGTCGCCTTCGAAGATGTTGTTGATGGGCTTCACGCGGCCGAAGGTGCCTTTCGACCGTGAGTAGTTCTTCGTCTCACCCGTCAGGAAGTAGCTGACTTGGCCGTAGTAGCCCATGAACGAAGGATCACTGCCGGTTGCCAGATCCACGTCAGCGTAGACGTACTCCGCTTGCGCGGAGAACGAGCCCAGCACGACTGCGGCTTCGGCGCCGAGCAACGTAATCTCATCAGCGTTGAGGGCGCCGGTATCGACGAAGTCGTCAGCGAGGTGCGCCTCGGGCTCGGTTGCAAAGGCCTTGCCGCTATCGTTCGGATTGCGAAAGCTCGCGGCACCACCTACGTGCACGACAGTGCGGCCGTCATCGTCATAGACGGGTGACGCCGACACACGTGCCGTCACGGACAGTTTCCCATTGTCCTGCCCGCTGCCAGAGTCGGAGACGTCTCGAAAAACCCCGGCAGCCCAGTTGATCATTTCGTCAGCGCACGTTCCCGATACCGAGAAGCCCGTGTTGCGCCCTGGCACTAGAGCATCCATGACGCTGCGTTCCATGAAGTTGAGAAAGCGAGCGCTGTTGAGTTGCTCCAGCGAGAACGGTTCTTTGTGGTGACCGACCTTCAGCTTCAATCCCTTCGGCAGACCGCGATAGGCGATCCAGACGTCCTTGAAGTCGATATCTTGGCCAACCATGTCGGTTTGAATCTTGTAGTCGATGTCGTCGTGGATCTTGCCGGAGGCAGCGATCCGCACGGCGCGGAACTCGGTTCCGTCTTCGGTGCCGTCGAACGCTGTGTCCTTCTTCTGGTCGCTATCGAGGTTGAAGAAACCCCAGTCCAGAAACAGGCGACCACTGAACTTGATCGTGACTCCTGACTTCTCCAGCAACGACTTGCTGGCTGCCGTCTCCTTCTTGTGGTCCTCGAATTCCTTACGGAGTGTTTCGAACTTCTCCTCCAGCGATTGGCCCGAAGCCAAGCCTGAGCAGAAAACGATGGACACAACCCCGGCGATGAGAAGCGTACGCATGTTTACCCCTTGCGTGTTGCGCAGTAGCCTGGGGTCCGATCCCGGAATGAATCGTCGCAAAACCCAGACAGAGACTCGGTCGGAGCCACGATTCAAGACCCGGAAAGATCGTGACGGCCCCGTGAGTTGGCAGGAGGATGACGCGGCTTCGTGAAGATCGAAGGGTGTCTTTATAAAGATTGCTTGAAGAGCCTAAGCAGTCTTCCTTTTGAGACTTAGCGCGAGGACGCCGCGACCTGCAGTCGCTTCAGGTAGTCCTCCGGACCCCAGCCGCCGACCGCGAACATTAAGAATCGGTAGACCCCGGTGTCCCACGAGCCACTCGCAACTGCGCCTGCTTCCTCGATCGACACCATCGTCGATCCGGTGGCGGTTGTCTGGACGGTCAACGTCCAGCGCGTACTCAACGGCCCCGAACGGTCCGCGAGATCCCACACGATGCGCTGCCCCGGGGTCTGCTCGATGACCCGCACGTCGATCAGAGCTCCGCGAATCTGCTCCTGCCACGCCGGCATGCCATCGACATCCGGCAGCGGGATCACGACACAGCTGGGGTCGCTGGACAGGTGACAACGTTGTGGGTCGCTGATCAAGGCCCAGAACTGCTGGGGCGTGACATCCGTGACAGCGATCATGGCGGAACTCTGGAAGGTCGCCGGCAGCAACATGCCGACGCCGATCACCAACACGACCACGAATGCCAGGACGATTGCCGCGCGGATCAGCCACTTGCCGATGACGCGATCTTGTTGCGGCTTGTTGCTCAACGCAGACTCCTGTTAACCGTTGCGACGACGCGGACCGTCTCGAGCCCCCTCCGGTGCCGGCGCCGGCAACCGCAGTTGGTGCCGCACGCGCAGCTTGGGGCGCGCCTTGCGCAACGCGTCGCTGGCCTCCACTGTTACGGGTGTATCCCAGATGTAGAGGTGCTGCAACTTCGGAAGTTTCTGCAGCGGCACCAGAGCGGCATCGTTTGTCTTCGTTCCGTTCAGGTTCAGCGAAATCAGCTGCGTCCAGAGAGCAGCCGACGGCTCTGGTGTCAGAGTGGCAACCAGCCCAGGTCCGCTGACTGCTGTCCACTGCAGGTCCAGACGGACGAGCCGTGGCATCGACGCCAACAGCTGCAGACTCTTGTCGGTGATCGCCACGCGCCCGAGATCCAGGTGCGCTACGTGGCCCCGCAGCGGTACCAGCCCGCGCAGCACATCGTCGGTGACTTCTTTCTCGTGCGACGAAAACGACACTCGCAGCAGCGGACTCCCTGGCAAGACAGCCTCGACGCGCGCCAAGCCACCGCACACACCCTGCAACTGCGCAGCCTCGAGCGGCTCGAGTCCCTTGCCGACCTCCCCATAGATCTTCTGCAGCGAAGTCTTCGGCCCTTCACCGGCGCCAGCCCCGGCGGGCACCTTGCCGCCCGCAGCGCCTTGCCACTTACCGAAGTCCGCGCCGCTGTCGATCCACTTCGTAATCGTCGCAATCTGTGCTTTGGTCAGCGGCTCACCTTTCGGCGGCATGATCTCTTCGTCGTCGTGAGGGAGCGAGATCAGCTGCACGAGCATGCTCTTGGCGGCGTCACCGGGAACGACGACAGTGGAAGTCGCCCTGCTCCCAGCGAGGATGTGGCCCTTGCCGTCCAGGCGCAGCCCCGCCTTCGCTTTCCGCAGACGACCGCGGGAGTCCTTTCGGTCGGGACCATGGCAATTGATGCAGTTGGCTTCGAGAATCGGCCACACGTCGGTTGCGAACGTTGGCTCGGCAGCGGCCGTGGGTGCTGCGTACAAGGCGACGAGGGAAGCTGCCGCGCCCCAGACGCAAGCAGCAAGCTTCTTCGAGCGGTACATGCGTAAACTCTCCAGCTAGGTCTGTCGCGGATTCGTCAGGGAGACTGTCCTACTAGGCGAAGATGCCGCGGACTGGCTTCCCTTTGTGGGCCACCGTGAAGGGCCGACCCGACGGCGAGAATACCGTGTGATCGAGCGGGAGGCCAAGAGCACTTCCGATCGTGGCGTTGAGGTCCTGCACCGAGACAGGGTCGTCGATGACCTCGTTGCCCGATGGGTCGGTCTTTCCCCAGCGCATTCCCCCACGAACGCCGCCACCGGCTAGCAGGGCGCTGAACGCCTTCGGAAAGTGGTCACGGCCGTTGCGGTCAATCTTGATCTCTGGAGTGCGCCCGAACTCCGTGGCAACGACTACCAGCGTTTCCTCCAGCAGCCCGCGCGTGTCGAGGTCGACCAACAAGGACGTCAACGCGCGGTCGAGCACGGGACACTTGTCCTCCATCGCCTCGAAGTTCTCGTTGTGCGTGTCCCAACCGTCCAACACAACCTCGACGAAGCGAACGTCGTGCTCGACAAGACGCCGTGCCAGCAGGCAACCTTGACCGAAACGGTCTCGTCCATATGCGTCGCGCACGGCGTCTGGCTCCTGCGAGATATCGAACGCCGCCAAGTCGCTGGAACGCATCAGCTTCACGGCTTCGTCGTAGATGTCGTCGTAGGCCTTGACCTTGTCGTTGTTGAACTTCTTGCGGAAAGCAGCGTTCATCTTCTTCAAACGCGCCAGGCGTCGGTCGATCGTCTTGTCGTCGACCCCCTTGGCGAGCTGGCTGTGCGCAAGGCCTTTGGTCGGATCGCCGATCGGCAATGGCGCAAACTCAGACTCGAAGAAACCACGCGAAGTAATGCTCCCGGATCCACCGATGGCGACGTGCCCCGGCAACGTCGGGTTGTTGCGTCCACCGAACTTGTTCAGCCAGGCGCCGAAAGACGGATGCTGAATCGTGCCGCGGAGCTCGTAGCTGGTGTGCAGCAGGTAGCGCCCTTGGGCGTGTGCACCTTGGTTCGAAGTCATCGAGTTGATCAGTGCGACTTTGTCCATCTGCTTCGCCAGCAGCGGAAAATGCTCTGACAGCTGGATGCCGTCTACGTTCGTGCCGATCGCGCCGGTGGGCCCCTGTGTGTCTGCCCCTGGCTTGGGGTCGAACGTATCGATCTGCGACATGCCGCCAGACATGTAGAGATAGATCACGTTGCGCGCAGTCGCTGGCCCCAACACAGGAGCCGAAGCCACGGCAGTTCCGTCCGCCGCCAACGCCAAGCGGCTGAGAAGTGGCATCGTTCCGAGGCCGAGCAGCGTTCGAGCTGCGCCATGCATGAAGGAACGCCGCGTAACGCTATCGGCGGGGCGTAGGATCTCGTCGTTGTTCATAGCGGACTCTCCTCAGCTGCCTATTGCACGAACCGAAACTCATGAGAATTGACCAGCGTCCAAACGAGATCCTTGTAGGCGTTCTTCCCCTCGTCGGCGAAGATGGTACGCCACTCGTTCGCCTCGTCGTCAGTCGGCGGTCTGCTGAGGATCGCAACGTACGCGATTCGAACCTTGTCACCGGCGCGACGAGTTTTCTGGAGCGCGCTCATCAACACACCCTGGCGTCGCTTGAAGATCTCCTTCTCGACGAAGCCGTTGATCAGCGTCAACGCCTGCGGCACAGACGGATCGCTGTGGGAACCCTGTATCTCACCGCGATCGGACTGCCCAAAATCACGTACCAGGTGGCCCGCCGGCGCCGGCGAGGTCAAGTCCGCCGCCCTCAAGTTGCCGCGACCGTATCGTCGCTCCTTCAAGACCCGATCGGGTTCGATGCCAAGCTTCTCCAGCTCCCGGCGCGCCTCGGCAGCGGTGTCCGTGTTGCCGCGCCGCGTGGCACGGACTAGCTTGCGGACCAGAGGCTGCACTTTGTTACGACGCTGGCGAACTCGTTTGCGATTGATGTCGTCAGGGTGTTCCATCGCCGACCCAGGGGCGAAGTAGCTGTCCACTTCCGCCAGAAGCTCGTCGACACTGCTGCTGACAACGCGATCGTAGTTGGCGTAGACCATCTCGGCTCGCGACGAAGTCGTCGCACCGTTGGCATCCACGTCGGGGACCACTAGGGTCACGAGCGAGTCCCAAGCTTGCTCTGACGTCATACGTCGAAACAGTGGACCTGGGAAGTGATACGCAACGTCGGAGGCCGCGTGCGAGGATTCCCGCTGATAGGTGCGGGTCGAACACAAGATCTTCTGGAAGCGCTTCAAGTCGTAACCTACGTCACGCATCAACGTTTCTAGGTAGGACATCAGCTCCGGATTCGAAGCAGCCGCGACCCCCACCTCGACACTGACTCGCTTCGATCGGCTACGCTTGCGGTCGCTGTCGCGGGTCGGGCGCATGTCATCGACGGGCTCGATCAAGCCTCGCCCCATGATCTTCTTCCACATGCGATTGGCAATGACGCGAGCAAACTCGGGGTTCTTCGGCGCGGTGACCCACGCGGCGAACTTCGCGCGCGAATCCACATCACGTCCGCGATTCATCAAGATGCGTCGTAAACGTTTCGGCTGCTTGACCGGCGTGATCCGCGGCACCTTCACGTCCATCGACGGTGTCCGGCCGTAGAGGGTCTTGGCTACGATCGGCTGGTTGGGTTCACCGTCATCGTATTGGTAGTCCTGTGGCAGCAGCTCGAACCCAGTACCGCTGCCACCGATCCCTGCCTGCGCGGCACTGAGCACCTGCCGACGAAAATAGCGATACACGCGTTGTCGACGTTCACTGCGCAGCTTGCGCCCTGCCTGCACCAACTCGCGCCCTTCCGGTGTGCGCAGGTAGTCATTGGCGTAGCGCACGCCTCCAGCGAACGCAGCCATTTCGAAGAATTGCCGCTGTGTCCACTTCTCGGTCGGGTGATTGTGGCACTGCGCGCACTCGAGCCGAGTACCCAGAAAGATCCGCACACTGTTGGCCATGTTGTCGAGTGGCATGCCGCGATCGCGAAGCAGGTAACCGGTTGCACCGTTCCCGCGCTCGTGCGCAGCACCCGTTGCGGTCAGCATCTCGCGCACCATCACATCGTACGGTTTGTTCTCAGAGATCGAGGTCTTGAGATAGTCGATGTACGGCTCACCAGAGACTCGATTCGCCAGCCGCGTCTTGACGCGCAACAGGTCACTCCAGAAGTTGAACTGATGACTGGCGTAGCCCGGTGCATCGAACAGCTGGTCCAACAAGTCAGCGCGCTTGCGGGCCTTTGACGACTCGAGGAACGCGCGCGCCTCGGCCAGGTCCGGGATGCGGCCGACGACATCGAGATAAGACCGCCGCAGGAACACCTCGTCACTGGCGCGAGTGTTCGGTTCCAAGCCTTTGCGCACCAAATTCGCCGTCACGAGGCGATCGATCTCAGCGGCCGCTAGACGATCGCCCACCTGCGGCTTCTTGGCATCGTGGCGGGTTTCGTCCGCGTCTGCGGCGAGCGCCAGCGCCAACACGACCGCGCCGACCAGAACCGCCACGACACTCGTTTGTAGGAGTCGGACCTCTGTCATGTTGAGAATCTCCGTTGGCCAAGCGTGCTATCGATGTTCCGTTCTCCCGATGAACCCCGGGCATCGACCGGGGTTGCGCGAACATCTGCGCAGGAAGCTGTAAGTGGTGGATCCCTCACAGCTAGGGAGACCGCGTAGCTGCAAGCCTACGCCACGTCGTCCTCTGTCGCCAGCGGCAGGCGGACACGAAACACGGTCCCGCGCCCCGGAGTACTCTCGAACGAGACGTCACCGCCATGAGCCAGCGAAATATGCTTCACAATCGCAAGGCCGAGCCCGGTGCCCCCCAATTCGCGCGACCGCGCTTTGTCGACTCGGTAGAAGCGTTCGAAGATGCGTTTTTGGTGAATCGGTTCGATGCCGACACCAGAGTCCCGGACTTCCAGCACCGCAACCTCAGCGGATCGCCCCAGGCGTACCCACACCTCACCACCTGCTGGCGTGTACTTCACAGCGTTGCTCAGCAAGTTCGTCAGCATCTGTTCCAATGCGTCCTGGTCTCCGAGCACCTCGACCGCCTCTCCCGGGACGTCGACAGAAACCCGAGTTCGCCGCTTGTCAGCCACCGGAGCAACGGCGGTGGTCGCCGAATCAACGACGCGCGCCAAGTCGACAGGTTCTATACGGACCAGACTGCCCTCCGATTCGAGACGCCCCATCGTCAACAGGTCAGACACCAATGAAGACAGTCTCAAAGACTGGTCTTTGATCTTCTCCACGAAGCGTTCGCGAGTAGCGATCGGCATATCGGCATCCTCGACCAACGTCTCGGCCATACCACGGATCGCGGTGATCGGTGTCTTCAACTCATGAGATACATTGGCCACGAAATCCTGGCGAATTCGTTCGAGTCGTCGCAGCTCGGTGACGTTGTGCAGCATCACAATGGCGCCATCGACCACGCCCCCCGCACCCCGCAACGGCGCGACCCGCAGCTCGACGACTTCATCTTCATGCGGGCCTACGCGCACCATCTCGGCGGCTTCCCGATCGCGATCGTGGAGCGCCCGTCCCAGAGTCTCCGAGATCTCAGCGCTGCGCGTCACCTCGTAGATCGGACGGCCAATGCTCTGCGCCGGAGACACGCCGAGTATTCGTCCGGCTACATCGTTCATGTGTGTGACCAGTTCGTTGACGTCTGTCGCGACGACGCCCTCGACCATGCCGCCCAGAATTGCGACCAGCCGTTCGCGGTCACGGGAGATCGTGTCGACACGATCCAGCAGCTGCTGTGCCATCGAATTGAAGGACGTGGCAAGTTGGCCGATCTCGTCGCCAGCGGTCTTGGCTGCTCGTCGGCGATAGTCTCCGCGCGCAATCGCGTCTGCTACCGAGGTAATCTCGACCAACGGCCGGGTCGTACGACGGGCCACAACGAAAGCCAGCACCAACGCGACGACGGCAGCCGCTGTCGCACCGAGTACGACTTGCGCGCGAATCTCTGCGAGTTCCGATTCAACGGTGTCCAACGGATAGGCGGCACGTGCGACCCCAAGGAACTCGGTCCCCGCAAGGACTGGAACGGCAACGTACATCGTGTCGATCTGCGACGTCACGCTGCGCCGCTTGTTATAGCCAACGGGAGCCGATTGCGCCGCGAGGAACTCGGGGCGAGTACCGTGATCTTCCATCTGATGCGGATTGAAGTCGGAATCCGCCAGAACGAGACCATCTGCCCGAATCGCCGTCAGTCGCGTGCCGGTGGCAACACCTTGCTCACCGAACCACTGCTGAATGTGTTTGTCGGGATCCGCGCGAAACCAGCCAATCATGCGATCGTCGGCGACCAAAGCACGGGCACGCGCGAGAAGTTCGTTGTGAGCTTGCTTCTCAGCAGAGTCGACGACGCTGCGGCCGACCAACACGCCGACGAGCGCGGCGGTCGTCAAGATCAAGACCGCGTAGCCGGCGTAGAGTTTCCAGAGGAAGCGAGAACGGCGCATGGAAACTGCCTTTGATCACGCTCAACCTCGAGCGTCTCGGAATCGATAACCCACGCCGCGAACTGTCTCGATCAGCTCGCGATGGTCGCCGAGCTTCTTGCGAATAGCGCGCACGTGAACATCGATGTTGCGGTCCACGACGATAGCGTCTTCCCCGATCACGCGACTCAGCAAGTGATCGCGGGGGAACACACGACCCGGGTGGGAAGCGAGAAAGTGTAGCAAACGAAACTCGGTGGCGGTCAGCGACACCGGGTTGTCATCGACGGTCACCTGATGCCGCGTGACATCAATGGTCACCCCGTCCCGCGAGATACGATCGTCGGTGCTCTGCTCCTGACGCAAAGTGCCGCGCCGGAGTACAGCACGCACGCGTGCGAGGAGTTCCTTCGGGCTGAAGGGCTTGGCGACGTAGTCGTCGGCACCCACCCCGAGTCCGAGACCAACGTCACTCTCTTCACCCTTTGCCGTGACCATGATCACTGGGATCGCACGGGTCACGGGATCTTCCTTCAACTTCCGGCAGACTTCAATGCCGTCGAGACCGGGGAGCATGAGATCGAGCAGAACCAGGTCTGGCCCTGCCTGACGAGCCAGCTCGAGACCTCCCTCACCGTCTCGGCAGGAGTAGACCCGATAGCCATCGCGCTCGAGGTTGTACTCGATCAATTCTAGGATGTCGGATTCGTCCTCAACGACGAGGACCTTCTCACGGCTCATGAACGGGAGTCCTGAATCAACAAAGTGGACATTGGCGGGCCCAGAGCATTCGAACCCCCGGGGCGTTTCGACCCCAGCAGCGCGAAACTCCAGGCGACGCTGTGATTCTATCACTACCTATGAAGGTTCGGTAAAGGTCGGGTCAAGCGTCGCGGGGAACTCGGCAAGCGGCGCTAGTCCGCCGCGCCTGGCAGCGCCCGTTTCACCGCAGCCACGACTTCTTCGTCAGTGGGCCAGGGGCGTCCGACCAACTTCGCGATGAGGCCTCCTTTACGAGAAACCACGACCTGTTCGTCGACGATCACGTCGAACTGTCCCCAGCGCCCCTTGACCAGCTCAACAGGGGCATCAATTGCCTTGTGAATCGTGTCTGCGAAACTCACAGCGCGGTTGGCAATCGCGGTTCACGTTTCGCAGTACTTTATTCGCACGGTCATGCGCCTACTCCATCTCTTGGGTCATCAATCGGCGAGACCAAAGCTCCGAACTCATAGCGTGCCTCCTTCAGGCCAGTGCATCCAGTGTGTGTTGGGAGTCTTCGTCGGCTGATAGCAACTCGATTCACCAGACACAAGCAGCCGAGCCAGCTGTTGGAAGGCCTCATTGCCGCTAGGACGTTGCTCGTCGTCGACAACATCGGGATGGTGCCACTCTTCCAGCTGCAAGATCTGCTGCAGCCCCGCCGGAACCATGCGACGCCGCTCGCCCGGTGTAGCAAGCACCTGTTCGCGATGCATTGCGGCCAGCGCTCGGCAGCACTCAAAGACTCGGATCTCGTCTGAACTCTCGCAGTCGATTCCATACTCGGCGTACTCCGCGCGGGTCGGAACCGGCACTTCCGAATCTCGAAGGAGGATGTGCTTCGCATCGGCTCGAACAATCTCGGAGTCTTCTGGGTCCTGCCAGTCCCCGTCGAGCGGAAACACGGCGTGCCGTCGGCTGTTGGACGATTCGACAAGGCGGCTGCCGAAAGTATGCACGAACGTATCCGGAGTACCGGCGCGCGGTGAGAAACCAAACACCTCTATCGTCAGCGCCCAGTCATCCACCGAACGATACGCCGCCAACCGGGTTGCCGCGAGGTAGAGGTACCCATTGTCGAGCATTGGGAACGTGTACTCGTCACAACATGCATCGAGGAGCGCCAGGATCTCGTCCTCGCTCCACTTCATTGCTTCGAGGAGCCACTCTTGAGGCGCATGGCCAGCACGCCGAAGGCAATACCCACCGACACACCGATGGGGAGAAAGAGGCCAACCTTGTCGGTGTAGATGCCGGCGGCGCTACCGAGGAGTAGGCCGACGCCAACGCCTACGGCCATCGCCGCCCCCGGAGAAACGCCACCTGTAGATTCTTGCGAGTTGGACTCGGGTGAATCTGTCATGAGAGTTCCCGACTGTCTGCGCTACAGAGTTGCGGCAACACGACCGTCGCATTGCCCGCAAGCAGTGTACATCGGATCTCACTTCTGCGTCGATGGATGGACCGGACCGCTGCTCTTCGTGCCCGTGCCCAGCTGCTGCTACGCCAACGACATGTCGCCACACGCCAATCGGTCGTGCATATCGACGACAGGTTGCACAGCTTCGTCGATGGCTTCACTGCCGAAGGCACCGACGAACGCGCACGTCGAGTACTCGGCAGCTTGCTGTTCGTATGCGCCCTCCCATTCACGGTAGCGAGTTTCGTCCTCTGGTGTTTCGAACGGAATCCGACCTGGTGGACGCGTCGCGCCGCAGCGCCAGAACTTGGGCGTCAGCCGCGCTCGAAAGCACTGCTGGGCTTTGCACAGCTTCATGTACAGAGGATCGGAACCGCAACGCTCGAGCAGCTGCCGCGCTTCGTCAGAGGTGGGATCATACGTACGGCTGGTGACGAGACAGCGAAATCCATTCGCGGTGCGGTACAGGCGCACGCCTATGCCTGATTCCTCAGCAATCGATCGCACGCGGTCGATGACGGCATCGTCACCGCTGCGTTGCGCGCGTCGCCCCAGAAAGAGCCGTTTCAACCCGCCAACGAGCGAGGGTGCCGCGTAGTCAATGTCAGCGAACAGCGCTTCGGAGCAGTTCAAGACTGCGGACCCGTAGGAATTGCGCGTGACGACTGCAAACGGTGCGGCCGAACCATGGCGAAACTCTTCGAGAACTTCTTCTCGCAAGGGGTTGTCGCCATAGTCGTAGGCGTTGGGGATCCGGCCAGTAGAAATCGACCGAGCCATCCGCTGCGCAATCTCCGCGGCGCGACGCTTGGCCTCATCGACGCTGCGGTCCGACGCACCATAGCAACGTACCTGCCACGTGGTCGGTGTTGGCGCATGCTCTTCCTTGACGACGTCGGCGCTTCCAGCCGCCCAGTACTTTGCGAAACGCATCTCGACCTCCCAGCCTCGACCCTAGCCTTGCCACCACGGTACGACAATGAAGCCGATCGCGAGAATCGCTGTCAATATGGCCGGAAACCACAGCGCGCTGAACGATCGCACCTCCGCGTTGTCGGGGTGCTGCGGATCGTAGAGCACCTCCACCTCGGTTCCCATACGATACGGCGACACTCCCCGCCCCGAATCGGATCGGAAACGGACCCGCTGCCCCGCGCGGTCACGGAACTCGATGCAGGGGTACTGTGCGCCCTCGTCTTCTTCCGATCCGACCACTTTCCCCGTGGCTACAACCCATTGCTGCTGGCGGCGAAGTGCGGTGCGAAACTGTAGCAGCGCGCCGACGGCCATCAGCACGCCAACTCCTTGCAGAGCGTAGCGCACAACCGACTCGATCACTGGTAACCACTCGGGTGCTTGTGCTGCCACAACAGCGTGTCGCGAATGATCTCTTTGATGCCGAAGTTGGCTTGCCACTGCAGCTCGGTCTCGGCTTTCGACGGGTCGCCGAAGATCTGGGTCGGGTCGCCGGGGCGACGCGCCACGACTTGGTGGGGGATCGGCTGCCCCGACTGCGCGCGCAGCTCCTCGAGGACTTCCAGAACAGATGCTCCTGTACCCGTGCCGAGGTTGTAGACGTGATGGCCATCGCGATCTGCCAACGCCTCGAGAGCTTTGACGTGACCGCTGGCAAGGTCGGAGATGTGAATGTAGTCACGGATACAGGTGCCGTCAGCGGTATCGTAATCGTCACCGAAGACTTTGACTTCAGCGAGCTCACCACGCAGCACCTTCATCGCGATCGGAATCAGGTTCATGCTGATCGAAGGATCTTCCCCGAGGTCGCCGCTCGGATCCGCACCCGACGCGTTGAAGTACCGTAGCGACGTCGCGCGGATTGCGCCGGTTGCGCAGTAGTCGCGCAGCAGCATCTCGCCGATGCGTTTACTATCTCCGTAAGGGCTCTCTGGTGCTGTCGGGAAGCTCTCATCGACCGGATTGCTGGCCGGTGTGCCATAGACAGAACAACTCGAAGAAAACACAAGCTTCGTCGCTCCGGCGCCGCGCATCGCCTCGACGACGTTGATCAGACCGAGGACGTTGTTGCGATAGTACTTTGCAATCTCGGTGACGGATTCGCCGGGGTTCTTGTACGCCGCAAAATGAATCACCGCGTCGATCGCATGCTCCCCGAAGCAGCGACTCAGATCGTCGGGATTGCGAATATCGCCGGTGAACAACGGCACCGCCGCCCCGGTGAGCGCTTCCACCCGTTGACGCGCTTTGTCATAGCCGGTCTCGAGGTTGTCGAAGACCACGACAGACTGGCCACCCTCGACCAATGCCTTGACCACATGGCTACCGATGTAGCCGCACCCGCCGATTACCAGGACCGTCATCGTGTCTCCAGATTCCTACTTGGGGATTCCGTGCTTCTCCATACGACGATACAGCGTCTTGCGCGAGAGTCCGAGCAAACGAGAGGCCATCGATTTGTTGCCGCCGCACTGCACCAACGCGCGAATGATCGCTTCCCGTTCGGCTTGCTCGACAACAGAACGAACTTCGCCACCCCGCTTGGCACGATCGATCGTCTCCGCCGATGCCCCCGTCACTTCGTGGAAGCGCGCCAGCGTCAGCTGCGGATCCGACAGTGCCTGGCACCGCAGGATGAAATTCTTCAACTCTCGAATGTTGCCGGGCCAATCGTGGAAGAACATTGCAGCTTCGACATCGGGAGTCAGCGTGCTGGTCGTGCCGCCTTCCTCGCCGGCTTGCAAGAAGGCCCGGGCCAGCAACAGCACGTCTTCGCGCCGCTTGCGTAGCGGCGGGACCACGACCACCGAGCCTGCGAGGCGGTAGTACAAGTCCTCGCGCAAGGCACCATGCAGAGTCTCCGCCTGCGGGTCATGACGGCTGGTACAGACCACGCGCACGTCGGCATCGACTTCGGCTTCTGCACTGACGGGACGGAACTTGCCGCTCTCGAGTACGCGCAAGAGAGCCAGCTGCATCTCCTGCGACATCTCTTCGACGTCGTCGAGAAACAGCGTGCCACCCCTGGCTTGTTGAAAGAGGCCCTGTCGCTCTTGCTCGGCCCCGGTGAACGCACCTCGCTCATGGCCGAACAGTTCGATTTCGACCAGCGTCGACGGAATCGCACCGCAGTGGATCGATACAAACGGCCCGGAACGCTTTGATTCTGCGTGAACGGCCCGTGCGAGCACTTCTTTTCCCGTGCCGCTCTCTCCGGAGATGAACAGCGAGATGTCAGACTGTGCCAATCGGCGCAACTCTTCGATTGCATTGATCAGTTCCGGGCAGCGCGTGCGGAAACCGTGAAAATCAATCTCCCAGGAACGGTTGTCGGCGGACGGCGGTAGCTGCGACACGGCCGGCGCAGGGGCTGCCGCGAGTTCATCTTGTGCGTGGTGCAGTCGACGCTCGAGCTCGCGCGCACCGCGCGCAGTTTCTTCGTGGCGTAGCGCCGCGATCACCAGCTGTCCAATGACGGCGAGTTCGGCCTGGAGCGCAGCATCCCCGTCAGACCATATGATCTCGGAGAAGCGCGAGTCGCAGTAGATGACTCCACTCTCCCCGACCGGGACGACCAAGATGGAGCGCGAGCGGGCACCGGTTTCCTGTTCTCCCTCGGTGCGGTAGCGTCGGTCGGCGCGAGTGTCGGGATAAAAGCGCGGCTGCCCCGAAGGCAGCGCTCCCTGCACAGCAAAATGTGAGATCCACCGCTCCGCGTCGCGAACCGGCTCGCCGTCGACGTTGCGGCTGGAACGAACTCGGTAGCCGCCACCTTTCGTTGTCGTGAAGAACAGCGCTCGCTCACCCTGCACGCGTTGCAACAGCCATTCGAGCAGAGGCGGCAGCAGGTCTGCGAACCGAGCACGCTCGTTCCACGCCGCTAGTGCCGCGTGGAGAGCCGGGGGGAAGGGCCGCATCCGCTACTCCTGTAGTTCTTCGACGTTCTCTTCGCGGCGGCCGATGATCTTGCGGACCAACGTGTCGATGAACTGGTAGTCAGACATCCGCAGCAGCGTGACACGCCGGCCGGAGTCGGAGATCGACATCTCGACGACTCCATCGACTTGGGTACCGTCGGCAGTACAACGCACTGGGCGCTTGTCGTGGTATTCGGCGACGACGTTCACAGTACTGTGCAAAGGAAGGAAGATCGGGAACTGCAGCGAGTGGAACTGCACCGGACGGTGCGGGTTCAGCGGCGTGACGATCATTCCGGGCACGTCGTGATGCACCACTGGCCCGCCGGCAGCCAGCGAGTAGGCAGTCGAGCCACCAGGGGTCGCCACGATCAGGCCATCGCCGGAATACTCGTTCAGCAGCACGTCGTCGATCGAGGTGCGCAGGTGCACTGTCTGCCCCGACGCCCGCTCCAAGACGAAGTCGTTGACTGCACGCAGGACGCGAGACTCACCGTTCTCCAGCTTCAAGCAGCCTTCGAGGACCGGGTAGCTGTTGACGCGGAAGCCATTGGTTGCGACGACTTCCGCCAGCTCTTCGGCTTCCATCATTTCGTTCATCAGGAAGCCGACGCGGCCGTGGTTCACGCCGTAGAAGGGCACGACCGGGTAGTTGAGCGACCGCATCAGGTTCATCATGTAGCCATCGCCACCGAGGGCGACGACGACATCGATGCCATCCACAGCGGAATCGGGGTCGTCCCCTTCGTTCCACTGCTGCACCGTGACCGAGCGCTTCGCGAAAGCCGCTTCGATCGCAGGGATTTGGTCGGTGATGCTCGAGTGACGCGTGTTCGCGGCGAGCAACACCTGGGTGACAGACGGTGATGACGGTGAGGTCATCAGGCCTCCTGTTGGATCCGCTCCTGGAAGTCGCGCAAGGTCAACTCCAACCCGGTCCGACGATCCACCTTCGGCTCCCAGCCGAGGAGTTCACGCGCCCGCGTGATATCGGGCTGCCGGACCTTGGGGTCATCTGGCGGTAGGTCACGATACTCGATCTTACTGCTGGAGCCAGAAAGCTCGACGATCTCGCGGGCAAAATCGTTCAACGACACCTCGATCGGGTTGCCGATGTTGACCGGGTCGACGTGATCGGAGTGCAACAGCCGCCAGATTCCGTCCACGAGGTCACTGACGTAGCAGAACGAACGCGTCTGTGAACCGTCGCCAAAAACGGTCGATGACTCGCCGCGCAAAGCTTGGCACATGAAGGCCGGCAGCGCTCGGCCATCGTCGAGTCGCATCCGCGGACCATACGTGTTGAAGATTCGCACAATGCGAGTAGCGACTCCGTGGTAACGATGATACGCAAACGTCAAGGCCTCGGCGAAGCGCTTCGCTTCGTCATAGACGCCGCGGAAGCCGACCGGGTTGACGTTACCCCAGTAGGTTTCGGGCTGCGGGTGCACCAGCGGATCGCCGTAGACTTCCGAAGTCGAGGCAATCAGAAACTTGGCGCGTTTCTCTTTGGCGAGGCCGAGCGCTTTGTGCGTCCCCAGCGAACCCACCTTCATGGTTTGAATCGGCAGGTCCAGGTAGTCCTGTGGACTGGCTGGTGACGCGAAGTGCAAGATCGCGTCGAGCTTCCCCGGAATGTGAATGAACTCGGTGACGTCTTGCTTGACGTACGAGAAGTCCGGGTTGCCGAATAGGTGCTCGATGTTTTCGAGACGTCCTGTGATCAAGTTGTCCATCACGACGACGGCATAGCCGCGGTCGAGGAAGAGATCAGCGAGGTGGGATCCTAGAAACCCCGCTCCGCCCGTGATCAGTACGCGTGGCTTACTCATAGCTCGAATCTCTCACACCGATGCCGTAGTAGCTGAATCCAAGCTCGCTGAGGGCCGCGTAGCTATACATGTTGCGGCCATCGAAGATGACCGGCTCTTTCAAAGTCTTCTTGATACGGTCGAAGTCAGGGTGCCGGAACTCGTTCCACTCCGTCACCGTAATCAGTGCCGTACTGCCGTCGAGCACTTCGTAGGGGTGCTCGGGCAACTCGATCCGGTCGCCGAACACGTGGCGCGCTTCGTGGCGAGCCTCGGGGTCGAAGGCCTTTACCTTGGCGCCACGGTCCAGAAGGGCGTTGATCACGACGATCGAAGGCGCTTCGCGCATGTCGTCGGTCTTCGGCTTGAAAGCCAAACCCCAGACCGCGAACGTGTGCCCCGAAAGGTCTTCACCATAGCGTTCGACGACCTTGTGCACGAGCAGCATCTTCTGCTCTTCGTTGACAATGTCGACGGCGTCGAGAATCTTCATCGAGGCGTCGTTGGAACGCGCAAGATAACTGATCGCGCGCACGTCCTTCGGGAAGCAAGAACCTCCGTAGCCGACGCCTGGAAACAGGAACGGGTAGCCGATTCGCGAGTCGGAACCCACGCCGTTGCGTACCAACGAAACGTCGGCACCGACCTTCTCGCAGAGGCGTGCGACTTCGTTCATGAACGTGATCTTGGTGGCGAGCAGCGCGTTGGCCGCATACTTCGTCATCTCTGCCGACGCGTTGTCCATGACCAGACACGGCTTGGCCGTGCGCAAGAACGGTGAGTACAGTTCTTGCAGAAGGTCTGCGACCTTCGGACTGTCGGTGCCAATGACAACGCGGTCGGGCTTCATGAAGTCATCGATCGCCGCGCCCTCTTTGAGGAACTCGGGGTTGTTGGCGATATGAAACTCGTGCGTGGTTTCTTGCGAGATGATGTCGCGCACGATCGCGGCGGTGCCCACCGGGACCGTCGACTTGATCACAACGACGATCGGCCCTTTGATCGCTTTGCCAATTTCGGAGGCAACGATCTTCACGGCCGCGAGGTCGGCTTGACCGTCGTGACTCTGCGGAGTGCCGACGGCGATGAAGGCGATCTCGCAGTTGCCGACGGCTGTCGCCAAATCGGTGTCGAACTGCAGCCGTCCTTCGGCGACGTTGCGCTTCACGAGCTCCTCGAGCCCGGGCTCGTAGATCGGTATCTCACCTTGCTTTAGGCGCTCGACCTTCGACGCGTCGTTGTCGATGCATGTGACATCGTTGCCGCTTTCAGCGAAACAGGTCCCTGCGACCAATCCCACGTATCCGGTACCGACGACTGCGATTCTCATGCTGTGTTTTCCTGTGTCCTAAGTGCCTCGTGCGGTCCAAAACGGCATGGCAACCGTACAAACCGCACATCCTAGCTATTCCACGTGTTCCAAGCGACGTCAGGCCATTGTGGCCAACTATCGGTATTTTCGACACATCCGAGCATCCACTGTGGGGCGATTCGCCATATAATCAGCCTGTCCACCCGGCGATGCGCCGTTTGTCGGGTACCAAAAACTGTCAAAGAAAGAAACACCCCTTTTGACCTCACCGACAGAACCCGGCTTTCGAGACCTGGGACTGCACCCGGAAGTCCTTGCAGCAATAGAAGAAGACCTGAAGTTCGACGCCCCGACGCCGATCCAGCGCGAGGCGATTCCGGTCGTCGCTGACGGCGCCGACCTGATCGCCAAAGCCGAGACGGGCACGGGCAAGACTCTGGCATTCTGCGCACCGATCCTTGGCCGCCTCGACCCGACTCGCACTGCGGTCCAGGCGATCGTCCTGTGCCCGACCCGCGAGCTGGCGCAGCAAGTCGCCGAGGTCGCCGAAGCCCTCGGCAACCGCATCGGTATCGACACCGTGCTGCTGGTCGGCGGCGTCCACCAATCCGAACAGATCCTCAAGTTGCGCAGTGGCGCGCAGATGGTCGTAGGTACGCCAGGGCGCGTTCTCGATTTTCTGGGGCAAGGGACACTCCGACTGGGGTGGACTGCGGCCGCCGTCCTCGACGAAGCCGATCGCATGCTCGACATGGGTTTCATCGACGATGTGACGACAATCCTCAAGAGTATGCCCGCAGATCGGCAGACGTTGCTCTTCTCTGCGACGATCCCACCGCGACTGAAATCACTGAGCAAACGCTTCATGCGCGAACCGCAAGTCGTCTCGACGGTGACCGGTATGGCGACGGTCCCCGAGATTCGGCAGTGCTACCTAGAGGTGCATCCCGGAGACAAAGAGGGTTTCGTACTCGACATGATCGATCGCTATCCCGACGAGACGTGCATTGTCTTCTGCAACACCCGCAAAGAAGTCATCGAACTCGATCGTTGCCTTTGGGGTCTCGGCTACGACGCCGGTTCTCTGCACGGCGACCATGAACAAGACCAGCGGTTTCGGGTCCTCGAAGCGTTCAAGAAGCGGCAGATCACGACTCTCGTCGCAACGGATGTAGCCGCCCGCGGACTCGACATCACCGAGGTCGCGCGGGTCGTCAACTACGATGTCCCCGATGAAGTGGAGACGTACGTGCATCGCATCGGCCGGACCGGACGGGCGGGTGGTGTCGGCGAAAGCATCACGCTGGTCACGCGCCAGGATCGCGTCGAATGGGACCGCATACAACGTACGACCGGCTTCGAGATCGAGGAGTTGACGGATTGGGAGCCGTCGCGACCACGGCGCAAGGTCGAATCGGAAGACAAGAGACGGCGCGCAACCGACGAACGACGTAAGCAGCACGCGACTCGCGCCAGTGAACGGCGCGAGAAGGAAGACGAACGACGCCGCGAGCGCTCCGGGGGGCGTCGCAGCAGCGGCCCCGGGGGCAGGTCTCCGCGAGGGCGCTCGAGTAGCGAAGGCAGTTCCGGCGGCAGCGACAGTAGAAGTGGACGCGGCGCAGGATCACGCGCACACAGCCGTAGCGACGACCGAGACGATCGTCGTGACTCACGGCAACGCACCGAGACAGCCGGACGCAGCCGCAGGTCGCGAGACGACGCAGATGCAAATCGTGACCGTGCGGAATCACGTGACGAACAACGCGACGGGGACAACACAGAGCGGCAGTCGTCGCGGAAGAAGTCCTCGCGCCGACGGGGCGGACGCGGTGGTCGCGGCAAGAGCGGCGGCGGTAACAAGTCCGAACAGCGTCGTGACCCGGTCGAAAATCGCGAAGATGACATCCCAGCGCCGTGGCCAGCGCCGATCGAAGACTCGCCGCGAGACATCGGTACCGACCGCGAGAAGCCACTGGAGCCAAGTCGCCGCGAAGGTGGGCGCAGTCGCAGCCGAGGGGGTCGTGGTCGCGGGCGCGGCGGCAACAAGGGTGGCAATACGGGTGGCGGCAACAAGGGCGGCGGCCGCGATCGTGGCAACGAGCGCGACCGCAACAGCGAGCGCGACGATGAGGCAGCGCCACGCCGCAAGCGGCGGCGCCGGCGCCGCAAGCCGAGCGGCGGTGGTGGTGGCGGCAACGATCAGAGCAACCAGAACGATCACCAAGACAAGGATCGACAAGATCGCGACCGGGGCGACCGCGCTCGCACCCATGACCAACGCGGCGACGATTCACGCAGTGCAGGCGATCGGGGAGAAGATCGAAACTCACGCCGCCGAGACGACTCCGAGTCACGCGAAGCGTTGGGCGTAAATCCCTATGCAGCTGGCCTGAGTCGCGATGCGCGCCCTGCCCGCGACGACGACAAGCCGCGGCGACCGCGCCGCCGTCGTCGCTAGGAACACGGGGTCGCTAGGAACACGGGGTCGCTAGGAACACGGGGTCGCTAGGAACACGGGCCGACTCCTAGATCTGTTGCACCGCTTCATGAGCACGCTCAATGCTCTTGCGGGCATACTCGATCTCTTGCCGCGCCTCGTCGTGGTGACCGTCAGTGGCCATGCTCCAGTAGCGATTCAGCAAGCGCTCGGCAGAAGCAACGTGCTCCCAGACGCGGGCGTAGTGCGTGAACCCAACGATGCCGGCGAACTCTTCGTGGCGCGAAGTCAGCTCGAAGAACTCGCGTCCGATCAGATCACCGACGAGGTCGCGCAGCTCCCCTTGATCCAACGCGTCTTTTCTCTGGTCCAAATCGACAACCATGCGCCGGATCGTATCGATCTGAGCGCGGAAGAATGCGGTTGGGTGGGCGCCGTCTTCGGAGCTCGCGGCTGCGCCCTTCGCTTGCTTCTGCAGCACGCCACCAACGACGAGCAGTACGAGGCCGCCTGCAAAGAGCGGCGTCGCCCAGGTCGTTTCCTGCAGCTTCTTCTTCTCCTGCACCTCCGCGGTGACATCGTCTTCGGGGACGTTGTAGCCGGCCGCCCCCAGCGTCCCGAGACAGAAGCCGGCGATCACGAGCAATAGTGAAAGGATCTTCATTCGACTCATCCTCTCAAGAAGTCGCTTGCACGACTTTGACAACCGCATTCACAACACCGACCATTGCGTCTCCAACGATCAGACCCGCCGCGATCGGCACACCCTTCTCTTCGGCAACTCTCGCGCCCGCAAAGCGGGAGACCAGTATGTTCGTCACCCCGCCGATACCGAACACGATCATGTACTTGAACGGTAGATACAGAGACAGTCCCACCATGACACCAAGACCCGGCGAGATCAGCAGCGAAATCAACACACCGAGGACGCAACCAGCGACGTACTTCCAGACCGGCAGGTCGTCGTTCTGCACGATCTTGATCGCCGCTTCCAGCGCGGCGGCTTGCGGTGCGCCGAGCTCCGGCACGCCGTCGGCGAGCTCTTCTGGAGTGCCGCCGCGCGCCTCGTACTGCTCCAACACTTTCGGGTCGGGATCGTCTTTCACGCGATCGTACATCACCTTGGCTTGCTCGGGACCGAAGCCATACGCATTCCACAGCAACATCACCGTTAACAGGGCGATCACCGGACCAATCCAACACGTCGAGATCTGAGCGATCTGTTGCTTCAACGGCATGCCACCAACCAGGTAGCCAGTCTTCAGGTCAGCGATCATGTCAGCGCACATCGACGTCGCGACGCAGATCGCGGCGCCCACCGTCACGGCGGGCACGATCGATTCCGCTTTCGTCACTCCCATGATCGCCATCGCAATCGCAATGGCAATCAGCGACAAACCGGACAACGGCGACCAATCGGTTCGACCGGTCGTCTGTGCGACGACAAGGCCAGCGAGACCCAACCACAACGTGCCCGCGATCGTCACGAGAACGACAGTCGTCCAGCTGAGGAAGTCGCCCCCGGCGATCTTCGTCGCCGTGAACATCATCACGAGGCCGATCGCTAGCGCGACGCCAACAACGCCCATCGACACTTCTTCTTGGCGCCCGTCGCCTAGCTTGGCACTGGCCAGACTAGCCATAGCGGCTTTCAGTGCGGGAAGTGCGATCACGATTCCCGCGATCGCGCCGCCGAGGATCATGCCGATCCCAACGTGGCGTGACGTGTATTGCGCGAAGTCGACGGCCAACTTGTCTGCAGTCTTGAACGCCTCTGGGGTCGATGCCAAGAAGTCGAACTGGACGTACTCAGCCGGCACCCAACCGAAGAAGCAGCAGAGCGGAATCAGAAACCAGAAGTTCAGCAGCGTGCCGTAGAGAATCGCCAGCCCCGGTCGCCCCGCCAGATAACCCGCGCCGACACTGAGCAAGCTGACGGCAAGAACCAGGCGCAGTCCTGCGGGTACGGGCAGGCCAGCGTCGCTCAGGGTCTTCCCGAGATAGAGCGTATCTCCAAGGACTCCGCCGTTGCCGGTCCAGTCGGCGATTAGGGCACTGATCGTCGCCGAGAACGCGATGCCGGCGACCAACAACTTCGCCTTTTCGCGCCCGGCTCCCGGTGACTTCAAGATCGCTGCAACACCGACTGCCGACGGAAAGCGCAGCCGCTCGAACTCGACGATCTGTTTGCGCAACGGGATGATCATCACGACGCCGAGGATCGATCCTCCCATCGTCGCAACGATCAGCGCCGGAATGCTGATCTGCTCCTGCAGGTCCAGCAGGAACAGCACCGGGACGGTAAAGATCACACCGGCGTTGACGGTATTCACCGACGACGCAATCGTCTGGAAGATGTTCACTTCGAGGATCGACCCACGCTGCATGACGCCGCGCAGCAGCCCGAAGCCAACGATGGCGCCGACCGTCGAACCGACGATCGCGAAGCCAATCTGCAGCCCAGCGAAAACGATCCCCATGTTGAGGATCGAACCAACAATCACCCCACCGATAATGGCGGATGGGGTCAGTTCACGATACTTCCCGGTCTGGCTCACGAAAACAGCCTCCCGTCACCGGTTGCCTTGGTGCGTGCGACAGTACACTACGTAGTTCTGCGATGGCGCGATCATGGCACGGAACGGGAAGTGCGGACAGGGAAAGTGCAGGATTGCGACCGCGCCCCTTCTGTCTCATGCGTGGACGAAGGGGCGCGTTGCCGCGACCCGCGGCAGCTACTCCGCGCAGTTGCTCTTGGCAGCTACTCCGCGCAGTTGCTCTTGGCAGCTATTCCGCGCAGTTGCTCCCGGCAGCTACTCCGCGCAGTTGCCTAGGCAGCTATTCCGCGCAGTTGCCTAGGCAGCTAGTCAGCGCCAGGCACCATCCGGAGGAGGCGGCTGCGGCCGAAGAACTCCATGCGCACTTCGATGCTGCTGGTGCCGGATGCAAGTAGCTCTTCGGCGTGCTTCTTGAAGTCGGCTGCATCTTTGACTGGGCGGCCGCCGAGTTCGCGCACGACGGCATGCGGAACCAGGTTCGCAACGGCAGCTGCACCGCCAGGTTCGACCTTTGCAACCACGACACCTGTGGCATCGGCCGGAAGGCGATAGAAGTCGCGCACCTCGTACGTGAGATCGCGCACCGTCACGCCCAGAGGCTCGATCTTCTGTTTCGACGCGGACTGCGCATCGGGCGGTGAAGCCTCGAGTGTCACTTCGACGGTCGTCTCATCGCTACCCCGCAGATAGGTGAGACTGATCTTCTGGCCCTCGCCGATCTTCGTCAGACGCTTCTGGAGATAGTTGCGAACGTTGCGCCATGGGGGGCCGGCCATCGCCAGGTAGTCGCCAAAGTGCGCCTCGCCAAGCTCCGGTGGTGGCGGAAAGCGATACTCGCGGTCGCCGCGCGGCTCGATATAGACCGGATCCGGGCTCTTCGGATCCGTGAACTGCAGTAAGACATCGCCAACGGCGAGACCAATGCGAGCTGCTGGCGACCCGGCATAGACATGATTCACGAGAACCCCTCGAGTACCACCGCGAGTCTTGATCTCCACTCCGTACATCTTCGCCAGGTCGCGGTCGAGTTCTTGGTAGTTGACACCCAGCCAGACGACCTGCTTGCGCTCTTCCTTGTCCCCAGGGCGGAGCTGCGGGTCATACTCGGCAGCCTGCACCATTTCTGCGATCTCGGCGCCTGTCATCACGCGCAAGTCGACGGTGCCAGAACGGCGCCAGTGTCGTTCTTGCTGCACGCGGCGCACCTCGACGACTGCCGCAACGACTTGGTCACTGCGTACGTCTACGGCAATCGCACCCGGACGCTGGAAGCTGTACAGAATTGGTTCCTCCACGTTGCGGTAGCCAGCCAGGTAGCGCCGTACACGATTGAACTCGACCCAGACCCTGCGGCGCCCCGACGAATGATCAGCAGCAACCATCAACAGTGACTGGTTGTGGCCCAGCGGTTCTGTATGTTCCAACCGCACTGCCTGCGGCAAGTCCGTACCTTCTTCGAGTTCGCAGATGAATGCGCCGAAGTCTTTGTAGGCGCCAATGAACTTCGCTTCGTGGCTGTGTCCTCGGTGCACGACCTCGATACTCTCGATGCGCAGGGCTTGCGCGCGAGACAACGAGTGATGCACCAGGACCCGCCGGGGCCCAATGACATAACCGCTGGTGTCGATCAGGTTCGGGCCACCCCCTTCGTCATCGCCATCCCACATCGATTGCCGACGGGCGCTCTCCTCTTGTTCGTCGCTCAGCACGATACGCACCGTTGGCAGCAGATCCTCAGCCCGGTCACGCCACTGGGTCTGCAACACCCCGTAGCGTTCTTGGGTCACTAGCGCCGCTTCTTTGAGCTTCGCCCCTGGCCAGGTCGCGCGATCCGTGTCGACCAAACAAGAGCGGTCGAAACTAAAACCTACAGGGCCATCTTTTAAGCTGGCCAACAGCACGCCGCTGCCAACGATCCACGACGGGCCCCGCCGGTCCGTTCGGAAACGCCCAGCGGTGTGCGTCGCTGTCAACGCCCAGCCGGCGTCTTCGCGCGAACGCCAAACAGATACCAACTGCTCCATACTTGGAATGTCTGCGACCGGTACGAACTGGAGATCGCGCACTCCTGGCATCGGCTTGTCGGTCTTCAGGACCCAACCAAACGCGTCGACGAAGCGCGCGTGCAAACGTGCCTTCAGCTTCCCATCGACACCCACCGTAATGTGGTCGACAAAGCGTTCATCGGGGAGGAAGTCCGCCATCCAAAGGGTGTGTGGATCCACAGCCAGCGCAGTCGCCTCGAACGGACGTTGCTCCCGCCAAGGATCGGTAAGCTCGCCTCGCGGCGCCAATCCCTCGAAGCGCCGCAGCCAGATGCTTACGGGTTGCAGATGATCGCCGTAGCGATTGGTGAGGTTGACGGCATTGTGGCTACCCAGACCCACCTGCGGCTTCTGCCCAGAGAGGGTCGTGACAGCAGTCAGGCACAGCAATAGGACCAACACACGCATCGGGGTCTCCTTTGTCATAGCTCGATCAGTCGATGTATTTGGTGCTGTAGTCCAGGACCAGCTGCCGGCGATAGCCGTCACGCAGTACGGTAATGAGCACCTTTTGCTCTTTCCCGGTTCGCTTCACCGCTCGCTCGTAGATCTTCTTCAAGTCAGCCAAAGTGCGCACGTCGGTGCCGTCGATGTCACGAATCACATCGCCCCGCTCGAGGCCGGCTTCGTCGGCGTTTCCGGGAGATCGGGTTCCCTGCACGAACACCCCCGCGCCAGCATGGAAGTGCGGCAGCGGATGCTGAAACTCGTTGATTGCCTTGACGGTCATGTTCCAACGCTCGAGTTCCAGGTCCTCGCCTTCGACGTCACCCTTGGCGCGCGGCTCCATTGATCTCGGGAAGGTCTCGGGTCCGCGCTGCACCAGCACTTCGACCGGTTCGTTCTTCGGCAAGTCGGCCAGCAGTGTGTTGATCGCCGGCAAGTGCTCATACAGCAAGCCATCCGTCTCCTGACCGCCGACGGCAAGGATCAAGTCACCGACGACGAGCCCAGCCTTCTCAGCTGGAGAGTTTGCGTCGACAGACGCAACGAGCACGCCCCGCTCCCCCTCGAAGACTGTGTTGCTGGAGAAGTCTCGCAGCGGCTGCAGGTGCAGGCCGGTCCAGGCACGGTTCATGCGGCCGTGCTCACGCAGCTCGGCGGCGATCTTCTTGACCTTGTTGGCAGGCACCGCGAAACCGAGGTCGCCTCCGGAGTTGTTGCCGAGCGTATTGATCCCGACCACCTTCCCCGCGGTGTTGACGAGTGGCCCCCCTGAATTTCCAGGGTTGATCGAAGCGTCCGTCTGCAACCAAAGGCTGTACTCGCTGTTGCCTTCCAGGTAGCGCTCGGTGGATGACAAGATTCCCAGGGACACCGATCGCGAGAGGCCCCATGGCGCCCCCATCGCGAGCACGAACTCACCCTGGACCAGCGTCGTCGAGTCCGCGAACTCCGCGACCGGCAGCGTCACTCCTTCTTTGGGGTGCAGCTTCAAGAGACCGATATCTGTTTCCCGATCCTCACCAATCTTGTCCGCTGTCATAAAGGTGCCATCGGAGAGCAACACGCGAATCGAGATCGCATTCTCGATCACGTGCCAGTTCGTGACGGCATAGCCGTCACTGGAGATGATCACACCACTCCCACCCTGTTCCTGCTTCTCGCGCTTCCCTTGGCTGAACTCTTCAGCAATCGGGGCCACGTAGATCAAGGCTGGAAACACCTTCTCCTTGGCGTCTGTGATGATTCGGCGAAAATCGGCCGAGTCAGACAACGATCCCTGGGCAACGCCAGGAGTGGTCCAAGCGACTGCGATGCCCAGAGCGATCGTTAGTCGTAGACATTGCGTGTAGGCAAATTGCACGTAGGTCTCCTCTCGCCGCGGCTAGCGGTGTAGCCGGGTATCAGAGCAGAAGCGTCGGCGCTATGCCAGCTGCCTCGCACGGCCAAGCAGCTCGAACCGGTTGCAAAGCTGCTGGAACCTCTTCTAATCGGGGCAGCATTCCCTCTCTCGAAAGGAGTTCGCCATGAAGTACAAAGTTGAGATCGACATCGACCTACCACGAGACCGGGTGATCGAACTCTTCGACAGCACGGAGAATCTGTACAAGTGGCAGGATGGGCTACAGAGCTTCGAACATATCAGTGGCGATCCGGGGCAAGCCGGCGCCAAGTCGAAGCTGGTCTTCAAGATGGGGAAGCGCAACATGGAGCTGGTCGAGACGATCACGAAGCGGGAACTCCCCGATGAGTTCAACGGCACCTACGACACCAAGGGCGTCTTCAACGTCGTGAACAACCGCTTCACCGAGACGGCTCCGGGGAAGACTCGCTGGGAGAGTGAGAACGAGTTCCAATTCCAAGGCTTCATGAAGGTGATCGGCTTCGTGATGAAAGGCGCATTCCCGAAGCAAAGCCTGAAGTACATGAAAGACTTCAAGGCTTTCGCCGAAGACGGCAAGGACGTGCGCGAGAGCTAGCCACCTGCGTCGCTAGCGCGCGGTGGAATCGTGAAACCCATGACCTGGTGCGGTAGTGCTTCCCCCGCAAGTACTTCGTCGTACTCGCCGAGTATCGTGCCGCCCTGCGCCGCATAGAAACCAGCGGTCGGATTCGTCGTCAACACTCGCACGACGAACCCAGCGTGTCCGGCTTCCTTTAGCGATGCTGCCCCGCGCCACAGCAACTGCTTGCCGAGCCCGCGGCCATGGTGACTCTGCAGCAGGTAGATCGCTTGGATCTCACCAGTCAGTGCATACTCCGTGAATCGATTCGGTCCACTGTTCACGAACCCGACAATTCCGGTCGCAGCATCGTCGCAGACCCAAAGACTCTCCCCGTTCTTGCCGAACGTCGGGGCTCGCAGCTGTTGCGCCCACATCTCAGCGCGCTTGGGTACCGACAGACCGTCGAGGATGCGTTGTGGAATCAGTCCCGTGTAGGTCTCGTGCCAGGCCTGCACATGTACCGTTGCGATCGCGTCGACGTCAGCAAGGGTGGCGGGGCGAATCTGCACGGTCACCTCAGGTCGATCTTCTTGCCGAAGTTCGCTCGGCAGCGCTGCAGTAGCTGTAGCTGCCACTTCTTGGCATAGCGCAGGTCGAACATCTTGTGGCACCACGCAAACATCTCCATCGCACGAAACCGCTCGAACATCGCGATGCGGCGCCACCAGATCTCGGCCAAGCGATAGTGCTGTTCGTACTCTTCACGAAACTGATCGCAGAAGTCGTCGTACTTGAACCTGCCACGGTCCCCGAGACGTTGGCGCCAGTTACGGTAGCTGGTCTGCGCAATGCAAAGGTCGTAGGCGAAGAAGTGATAGGCGCTGTCGTCGAAGTCGAAGGCGGTCAGCTTCATCCCACGATCAACGAAGAAGTTGCCCCAATGCAAATCAGTATGCACGAGGCCAAAGGTGCCTGGTGATTCCTTGAGGCTGCGCCCCCAAGCCATGAACTGGTCGTACTCTCGTAGCGCTTCTTTGTCGCCGCGTGGAATGTAGTGACGCCCACGCGCCAAGTGGTCGTTCGCCAGCCAGTGATGACGCCGTGGACCCTTCGCAGGCACGCGATACTTCTTGGTCGCGCGGTGCATCTGGGCCAGCAATGCAGAGATGCTGCGAGCGAGCTCGGGGCGCCACTGTCGCTGCCCGCGAAACGGCCCGCCGGGCGCTCGCTCGAACACCGAAACGAAGTACGTTTTGCGCTTCTCCTTCACGACGACGACAGCGGCCCCGTCCGCTGCCGAGATCGGGGCTGCTACCGCAACTCCCGCATTCTGCAGGTACGCGATCCAATGGAGCTCCGCCTCGAGTGCACTACGAGAGCGGTGAATCGGCTCGGTCACGCGAACAATGCGCGGCTCCGGGCGCACCGCCAGCTCGTAGACGACGTTCTCGACGTTGCCAAGTCGTTTCATTCGCCCACGCAAGCCCCACGCCTGCAGCGCGCGGCGAGCGGCGTTCTTGGTGGCGACTAGATCTCGTTGATCGACTTCCCCCATGTGTGCATTGTGACAAAGACAGCGACTCAACGCGACTGTGGTTCATGCTGAGCACACACGCTACACTCAGCCCAGGGGGGCGACTCCTCGGCAGCGTTACGAGCCGCAATCAGCCCAGCGTCCACGACGAGTACCGGGAGCCGTGATGCAGGAACCGACAACATTTGGCCCGACCGGGCCCGCCTACCTGCGTGCGCTCCTGGAACAGAGCCCCGATTGCGTCTTGGTTCATGATCGTGAGGGCCGGTTCGTCGATGCCAACCAACGCGCCTGCGACTTCCTTGGCTATTCGCGCAAGGAGCTGTTGTCGCTGAGCGTTATCGACATGGAGACCGAGCACCACCTTCTGCTCGGGGACTTCCGTGCACGGCTCGAAGATGGAGAGCGCCTGGTGCTTCGCGGGCGACATCGGAGAGCCGACGGCAGCACGGTCTCCGTCGACATTCAGCTGCGCGAGCTACCTGGCAGCGATGGCGAGCTGGTCTGTGCCTTCATTCGTGAGGCCGCATCGGAGCTGACGATCAGCCAGCCGATAGAGCATTCGCAACAACTGGAATTCAACGTCTATCGCGAGATCTTCGAGAGCGCGAGTGACGCGATTGCGATCATCGATCACGAAGGTCGCTACCTCGTGCAGAACCGGGCTCACGAAGCACTGCTCGGGTTCGAGAACCGTGACCTGATCCACAAGACCCCAGCGATCCACTTGGGTCCGCAGGCGTTCCAAGAGGTCGCGGCCGAGCTTGCTACCTCCGGCTCTTACGTCGGTGTACTGACGTCGCGCAAGAAGAGTGGCGAAGAGGTGCGGCTGGAGCTCTCAGCGTTCTCGGTGTCGCAGGGGCCTGACAAGCCACCGCTGTTCGTGGGCATCAAGCGCGACCTATCGAAGCGAGATCAACAGCAGCGAGCGGCAACGGACCGCAAGACGAAAGAGCTCGAAGAGAGCCTGCGGCAGGCGCAGAAGATGGAACTGATCGGACGGTTGGCCGCTGGGGTGGCGCACGACTTCAACAACTTGCTCACGCCAATCCTCGGTTACGCCGATCTGGAGTTGACGGAGCGAGGGGCTCGAGACGCGGCAGCGGACGCGACGACAGACTCGCTGCGGCAGATTCGAGAAGCCGCGCAGCGCGGCAAGGAACTGACCCAGCAGCTATTGACGTTCGGCCGTAAGCAGGTGCTACAGAAGTCCGTGCTGGACCTGCGTACGGTCGTTGAAAAGGTCGAGAAACTACTGCGTCGCCTGATCTCAACCAGGGTTGCAATCAAAGTATCTGTCGCCGACGACGTCGACCCAGTTCTTGGAGATCCGCTGGCCATCGAGCAGATCCTGATGAATCTGACGACGAACGCCTACGATGCCATGCCGGATGGCGGAGAAATGAGTATCGAGGTCGGTAACCTGGTCGTGAGCAGCAAAGACGAACTAGCAAGAGTTCTCGGCGAAGGCGGGTCTTTCGTCCAACTGTCCGTGCGCGATACCGGTCATGGAATGAGTGAAGCCACAAAGGCGCAGATCTTTGATCCGTTCTACACCGAGAAACCACGCGGGACCGGTCTGGGCCTGTCGATCGTCCACGGCATCGTAGGTCAACACGACGGCTACATTCACGTCGAGAGCGCTGTTGGTGTCGGCTCGACGTTCCGGGTCGTGTTGCCGCGGACGGTACGCGCAACCGAGGCCACAAAAGCGGTCAGCCGCTCGGCAGCGCGAGCAGACGGAGAGACAATCTTGGTCGCCGAGGATGAGCCGCAAGTGCGGCAGCTCGTACGCCATGTTCTGGAGAGCTACGGCTATCGCGTCCTCAGTGCAGAGGATGGCTTCGATGCGCTCGCCGTGGCCGCGCAGCACGAAGGTCGCATCGATCTCTTGCTGACGGACGTCGTAATGCCGGGCATCAGTGGCCGCGATCTCTACGAGAAGATTCGAACGGCACGCCCCGGAGTACGCGTGCTTTTCATGACCGGCTACGCGGGCGACGAGCTACCAGCAGCAAGTGAAACAGGAAGCCTGAGTGTCGTGCACAAGCCGTTCTCAGCGACCGAGCTGACGGACCGTGTTGCCGAGGTGCTCACGTAGTCGGTGCTGCCGCTTCTTGAGATGCCCGCGCCGCTTGCCTGCGCTTGTGGTCTTGAATCAGCCGCCAATAGAGGAACGTTGCGAAGATGTACAACGCCGCAGTCACGAGAAAGACCTGCCAGTAGGTGAAGTCTCGGTTGCGCAGGTACTCAAAGATCTTCGCACTCAAGAACCAAGCCCCACTCCAAATGCTCGCCCCGAGAGCGCTGATCAGTTCCCGGTTGCGGGCTCCGACGTAGTTGATCGCCAAATCACTCGTGATCGGTGCGGCCATGTTCATCAACGGCTGGCGCAGCAAGAAACAACCACCTGCCACCCAGACCATCCCCGAGACATCCTTCAACAGCTCCGTCATCGCGAGACAGATCAAGAAGAACACCGAAAGGCTCTGCGACAGTACGATCGCTGCGCCGTAACCGAAACGGCGCTTGATTGCCGGATTCAACAGAAAGCCCGCCAGCACCGGGATTCCGGCAGCCCCACCGAGCACGCTGAACTCGGCTGAAGTGAGGCCGAAGACGCCGTTGAAGAACAGGCTGATGAATGGGATCGTCAAGCCAGCACCCACGGCGACGAACATGTTGGGGATCGTTGCACGTATGATCAGTCCCCAGTCGTACTCGCGCCGAGCACTCCACACGCGCAGCTTGCGCTCCTCGGGTGGCGGCCCTTCACGCGCAAGCAGCAACAACGGGATCGCCAGCAGGCTCGCCAGGATCATCGTGCGCAGGACGCCCGGGTCGTCGAACTGCCAGATCCATGAACCCAGCTCGATCTGCCCGATCCACTGGAGCGTTGGAATCACGGCACCACTCGATAGCAGCGCCAGCGACCACGCAGCGAAGCTCAACGAAATCGCCTCGGTGCGGGCCTCTTCTGTCGTCTCTCGCAAGATAAAGGGCAGTGTCGCCACCTGCCCAAACATCATCCCGACACCCCACGTGGTCATCGTGATGGCGAGCAGCATTTCGTCCTTCTGCTCGGCCGCGACGACCATGAACCACGCCGACAGTGGAATCGTCATCACCGATAGCCACAGAAAGGGCTTGAGACGGCGTCCGCGCAGCAACATGCCGACCGGGAGCGCCAGCAGCAAGACACCCGCGAAGCGATAGGCCGTAAATTGTGCAATCGCCGGATCGAGATAACCCTGTTTGCGCAGGTAGATGTTGAAGATCAACATCACGCCGCCGTTGACGAGGCTCACCAGGAGGTTCGCGACAAGGACCAAAGCGACGGACTTCGGGATCTGAAAGAAGCGACCAAGACTCTCGATCATGGACTGGGCTCATTCGTCGACACTACAGACCATCCCAGTCACGTACCCAGGCACCCGACGAGTCGAGGCGATGCAGCGTCCCATCTACAGCGAGCTGCAAGGTCAGCAGGCGCACGAAGTCGTAGCCTTCCCAGACGCCGACCGCGATCTGCCGATGGTCGAACTCCTTGTAGTCGACTTTCATGACGAGCTTTGCGCCATACTGTTCGCGCAGTTGCCTCAAGTATGGGTTCTTGGCGTGTCGCAGGACTTTGCGCGTCAGCCCCCACAGGTTGTAGTTGTCGATGCCCGGGGTCGCGCGATGCCGCGTGGAAACGCACGGGTCCCAGTCGAGCGTCGTGATCCTGTTGAGACGGTAACGCGCCTGCAGCTCTTCGGGGTCTGTCGTCGGCTCGTTGATATTGAGCAGCAACAGCTGCACGAGGTCTCGCTGTTGACGATCGCTACTGTGCTGCTGTTCCTGCAAGAACGGCACGGCAGCTTTGCCCAACCGATAGAGCGCCTGACAGCTAAGACAGGCATCGTCGGGAATATTGTTGTCGGCAAGATGCTCGATCAAGATATCGCACGCCCGCGGCAATCCGATCGTTTGTCGTCCCCATCCCAACAGATACGCAGACAAGAACGCTTGCTGCTCGTCGGCACTCGTCAAAGCTGCGACCAAGTGCTCGCGCGCGGCCTTCACGTGTTTTCGCAAGTATGCGAGGCCGTCCCGAGCATTGGCGACGGTGTTGTGCACGTGCATCTCGTCGTTGTGAAGCCCCTCGACGGTCACTTCGAGGAGCAGGTCGCTGGGTGAGAGTCCCGACCGGCGGAGGATCGTCGCGGCCAGCTGGCGCTGTTGGTAGTCGTCTGATTGCAGCGCATCCTCGAGCAACGGCAGTGCGCTGGAGTCGCCACTGAGACTGACCACGGCGCGTAGCGCATTGAAGCGCAGATCATCATCGGCGAGGTGGCCGATCAAATCCTGCAGGCGCGCCGTGGCCTCCTCGCTGAGTTCGAGCCAGGCATCCTGGAGCAGTGGATGCGTGGGCGTAGGTATTGCCGCATTGCTATCGACAAGCTGCACTTCGTCGATCTTGCTGGTGCCAACTTCGACTTGCCCCAACTCGGGCGCCCGGTCGAAGGGCGACCCATCCTCCACGTTCGGGAACTCACGCAGGGAGAGCGCTTCGATCGAGGGGGGTTCGTGCGCAGAAGGAGAGTGAACGCGGGACCAGCTGTACAGCGTACCCAACAGCGCGACCAGCGTCAGACAGATCAAGAAACTCACCAGAGCGCGCCGCTGCAGGCGCTTCTTGGGAAGACTTCGTCCAGGCGACCCTATCCCCGATAACATCCCGTACCCCGCGTCCTTCATTCCCCAGAAAGCAGCGCCCAGTAGCTTCGCACAATCGCGGCGGCGTCGGAAGCGGATCGCCGAGATCGGTCGAGCTAGCTGCTGCCCGCGGTAGATCTTGCAACAGTTTCGGGGAATGGGCTGCAGAGCGTGGGTGGGAACAGCCGAAAGGAGATGCGGAGGAGTCTATTGTGATCGATGCTGCACAGCTACTTTCTCGAGTCGGGGAGCTATTCCCCACCCGCGCCACGAACGCTCCAGAGGGGCAACCAGTCGCACCCGCAGCCGACGGCCGCAAGTCGTCAGCGAGCGGCGCAGTTACGCGCATCGATCGGGCCGAGATTTCGCCCGAGGCGCGCGCCGCAGCGGCCGCTGCAAAGGTGACCCCGACCGAAGCCACAGACGCAGCCCCAGAGGCACGCAACGGTGAGGCACGCGACGGTTCGCCGCAAGGGGTTGGCACCGCAGCTGGCGGTACCGCGGTCAACGGCAAGGAGCTGAGCGACTCTGAGCAGCAAGAGGTCGACAAGCTGCAGGCTCGCGATCGCGAAGTTCGTCAGCACGAACAAGCCCACAAAGCAGCAGCAGGTCGGTACGGCGGAGCGATCACCTACTCCTACACGACGGGTCCTGACGGCAAGCGCTACGCAAGTGGTGGCAGCGTGCCCATCGACACCTCTGAGGTTGCCGGGGATCCCCAGGCTACTGCCGTCAAGATGCAGCAAGTGATTCGAGCGGCCAACGCACCGGCTGAGCCCAGCGGCGCAGATCGCCAGGTGGCCGCCAGCGCCTCGCGCAAGCTAGCGGCTGCGAGAGCCGAGATCGTCAAAGAGAACGCCGCCGAGCGCAGCGGAGAGAGTGGCGATAGTAACGGGCGAGTCGCGGATCAGGCAGCCTTGGCACCTACCGACGAGGCCAGCCCCTCAGCGCCACAAACACCACTCGATGTTCTCGCTTAGCATCTAGCTCTGCGCGAGTCGGGCAATCGCGTCTTCATCCAGCATCCAACTCTGCCACTCTGCATCCGCGCGACCGCCGTGTCTCGCGTAGAAGCGTTGCGCACTGTCGTTGTCTTGTAGCACGGTCCAGATCACGCGGGGGCTATGGCGATGGGCCGCATGCGCAGCCACCTCGCGCAGCAACGCGGCGCCAACTCGACAGTCCCGCGCATCCTCGCGCACGAACAGCTCCTTCATCACAACCGTCGGGCGGAGATCGTACGTCCACGGAATCTCATACATGACAGCCATCCCGGCCAAGCCGTCATAACCGTCGAGTTCGGCCACGAGAGCTGTGAATCGGGGACTTGCACCAAGGCCATGGTCGACCAAGTCCTGTTCGGAGACCGCAAACTTGTCGAGATATCCTTCGAACGTAGCCAACCCTCGCATCAACTCGAGGAGTTGCGGCACATCTTCGCGCTGAAACGATCGAACTTGCACGTTACCCATACTCCACCTCCTGGTCTGTCGCGAGGCGCGCAATGTACCACAAAAAAAGAACGCCCCGCGGCGGGACCGCGAGGCGTTCTGTGACAGGGGGTCGGCGCAAAATCAGCGGGTTCGCTCGAGCAGATAGAAGTACGACTCGCCAAAGAGCGAGTTGAGCGAGGTCACCTCCAAGTAGTAGGTTCCGGCGTCGGTAGACTCGAACGCGAGCTCAGCCGTCGCGAAGACGTTGGTGCAACGCTGCGCGCCGCGGATGGAGTCGCTGGCCACTTCCTGCAGCACGTTGCCGTCGGCATCGAAGAGCCGTAGACGCGGTCGCAGGCTCGAACCATGGCCGTTGAGCTGCCGGGCCCCCGAGTCTCCAGAGTTTCCTGCATGCACGGAGAACGACATCAGGTGATTCGGCTGACCTGTGAAGCGATAGACGTCCGCGTCATCGGTGAAGTCGATCGCCCCTGATCGCCCATTGCCGGTGCCGATCACAGGCGCAGCGCTCAGCGGAGTTTCGTTCGCAGTGTCGTCGGCTTCTACCTCGAACGTCGACTGTCGGATGCGCTCGACGCGAAAGGCGTAGGCCGCTGCCACGTTTGCAGAGACCCGAACCGTATAGTGACCGGTCTCGAGGGCCAACCAACGGTGCGCGAAGAAGCCACTGCGGTAGGGGACCGCGGTACCGTCTTCATCGAGGATGTGAAGCACAACGGAGGCGTCTGAGCCTGTGTGAATCGAGCCCGAGTAGTGGTGCAGTCGCAGCAGGTCACCTGCCGACAAACTCAACGAGTAGTACGCCTGCTCTCCGGCAGCCAGGCTGTTCGCAACGAAGTCTCCCAGCTGGATCGGGGCTGCTGTGTCCTGCAAGTTGTTGTCAGTCGCTTCGGGCGACGCCGAGACCGGTTCGATGTCGAGTCCGAGAAAGTACTCCCCGTCCGCCACACTACCTGAGTATTCGTGCACGCGGGCGTAGTAGGTACCCGGTTGATCGATATAGACCCAGATTGTGCTGTCATAGAAGTACGCGTCGTCATTCGTGGCGAGCTGCGCACCCGTCGCATCGTAGAAGCGCAAGTAAGGGTCGTAGTAGCGGGTCTCGGTAGCCAAGAAGCCGTTGCGGTACGTCATCATCTCCATCGTCACCAATGATGGCGCGGAGATCTCGAACGCGTAGTAGTCCGATTCGTCGTCTACGTGATAGCCCCAGATCGTGCCGGATTCGACGAGCTGAGCCGTATCGATCGTGTCGTTGCCACCACTCTCGCCATAGGCTTCTGTCTCGTACTGCAACTCCGACATCTCGACTGGGACACAACGGATAGAGTAGCGTCCCCCGGAATTGTTGTCCCTGGCCGTGAGGCGCACGTAGTGCGTGCCGTCTTCGTCAATCATCAAGTGGGGTATGTCGAGATCGATGGCACGACCAAGGAAAACGGCGTTGTCGTGCCGACAGATTTGATCACGATCGGTGTCGTAGACTTCGAAACGCAACTCGTTGTTGGTCTCAGACCAGCCGCCGAAGTCCAGAATGAACGCCTGCAGCTCGATTCGATAGACAGCCCCGGCAGTCGCTTCGAAAGCCCAAACATCGATGTCGCCACTTTCGGCGAGGTCGCCAATGCCGGCAACATTCGAGTCCAACAACTCCGCGTCATCGAACAGGTCGTTCGGTTCTGCTTCCGGTTGCGTCGGCGCTGCAGGTGCGGCACCCACCCTGGCGCCCCCTCCACCGCCACCATTGTTACAACTTGTTAGCAGCCCCAAACAGAGAACGGCACAAAGACCTAGCAGTCGTCGGGTTGTCATGGCCCATCCTTTCGTGGTTACGCGGTCAGCGGAATCACGTCGTTCCGCTCTCCACCGGCAAACACGTAAGGACAGGCGCAGGCCCTCAGGACTTTCTCGGAACTGGCGCAGGACGGCGCACCTACGAGCACCGGCCCGGGGCACGCCTACGCCAAAGAAAACGCCCGCGCCGGCCATTGGCCAACGCGGGCGTTTGGATGACTGCGGTCGTGGTGACCGCGAGCTTCACTTAGAAGCCCATACCACCTGGCATGCCACCACCCGGCATTCCGGCCGGCATGCCACCACCGGCAGCGCCGGCGCCCGCTTCTTGCGGGATGTCGCTGACAACGGCTTCCGTGGTCAGCATGAGGCCACCGATCGACGCGGCGTTCTCGAGCGCGGTGCGCGTCACCTTGGTCGGATCAATGACACCGGCCTTGAGCATGTCGACGTACTCGAGGGTGAGGGCGTTGAAACCTTCGGTCTTCTTGCCGTTCTTCACCTTCTCGCAGACGATGGCACCGTCGATACCGGAGTTCTCGGCGATCTGACGGATCGGAGCTTCGACCGCGCGACGCACAATGTCGACACCGATCTGCTCGTCGCCCGGCAGTTCGAGAGCGTCGAGGGCCTTGCTGGCGCGCAGAAGTGCGACACCACCACCCGGGACGATTCCCTCTTCGACGGCGGCGCGAGTTGCGTGAAGTGCATCCTCGACGCGGGCCTTCTTCTCCTTCATCTCGATCTCGGTCGCAGCACCGACGTTGATCTGCGCAACACCACCGGCAAGCTTCGCCAGGCGCTCTTGCAGCTTCTCGCGGTCGTAGTCAGAGCTGGACTTCTCGATCTCGTTGCGGATCTGGCCGATACGCGACTGGATGTCGCTCGACTGACCAGCACCTTCGATGATCGTGCAGTTCTCTTTGTCGATGATCACCTTCTTGGCGCGGCCGAGGTCGGCGATCGTGATGTTCTTCAGCTCGATGCCGAGATCTTCGAAGATTGCGCTACCGCCGGTCAGCGAGGCGATGTCTTCCATCATTGCCTTACGGCGATCACCGAAGCCCGGGGCCTTGATCGCGCAGCACGAGAACGTGCCACGGAGCTTGTTGACGACGAGCGTCGCGAGCGCCTCACCATCGACGTCTTCGGCGAGGACGAGGATCGGCTTGCCCGACTGGGCGATCTTCTCGAGCAGCGGCACGAGGTCCTTGATCGACGAGATCTTCTTCTCGTGGACCAGAATGTACGGATCGTCGAGGGTGCAGGTCATGTCCTCGGTGTTTGTGACGAAGTGCGGCGACAGGTAGCCCTTGTCGATCTGCATCCCTTCGACCCAATCCACGGTCGTGTCGAGGCTCTTGCCTTCTTCGACCGTGATCACACCGTCTTTGCCGACCTGCTCCATGGCCTCGGCGATCATCGTGCCGATCTCGTTGTCGTTGTTGGCGGCAATCGCCCCAACCTGGCCGATCTCTTCCTTGCCCTTGACCGGCTTCGACATGTTGTGAAGCTCGCCAACCAGGGCAGCCACCGCCTGGTGGACGCCGCGCTGAATGGAGATCGGGTTGGCACCGGCGGTCACGTTGCGGAGACCTTCGTCGAAGATCGCGCTAGCGAGCACGGTCGCCGTCGTGGTGCCGTCACCAGCGATGTCGGAGGTCTTCGACGAGACTTCCTTCACCATCTGGGCGCCCATGTTCTCGAAAGCGTCCTCGAGCTCGATCTCCTTGGCAACGGAGACCCCATCCTTCGTCACGGTCGGCGCGCCGAACGACTTCTCGATAACAACGTTACGCCCGCGCGGGCCCAGGGTCACCTGGACAGCTTGCGCGAGCTTCTTCACGCCGCGGCGAATCGACTCGCGCGCTTCGTGATCGAATGCAATTTGCTTCGCTCCCATTTGTATCCTTCTTTCTCAGCTTCTTCGCTGTGAGTCTTCTGTCGGTAAATCTCGGTGGTCGTCGCTGATCGCGAGGACTAGTCGATGATCGCGAGGACGTCGTCTTCGCTCATGATCAGGAACTCTTCGCCTTCGACCTTCACCTCGGTGCCGGCGTACGACGAGAAGAGGATGCGATCGTTCGACTTCACCGTGAACGGCGAGCGGTTGCCATCCTTGAGGAGCTTGCCATCGCCGAGGGACACAACGCGTCCTTCTTTGGGCTTCTCTTTGGCCGTGTCCGGGAGGACGATGCCACCCTTCGTGGTCTCTTCTGCTTCCAAACGCTTCACAACGATCTTGTCGCTGAGGGGACGAAGTTTCGTCTTCGCCATGGGAACCCATCCTTTCTCAAGTCACTCGCGCGCACGCGAATCAATCCGCGACAACACGCGGCGTCAGTTCTCTTCACTTCCGTTGGCTCGAGGCCAACGGGTCCATCAACAATTGCCAGGAAACTCAGTCTCTACGAGCCGCCAGACCAGCTGACGGAACGAAATCGGTTCGATCGGTTTTGGTACCAGCGCGAAGCCGCCGATCTGTAACACCGACGTCTCCAGCTGCGCGCTCGCATTGCCGCTGACCAGAATTGTCGGGATCCGCAATCGCAGCTCCTGCCGCACGACTCGCAACACTTCCAGCCCATCGAGGTCGGGCATGTTGTAGTCGAGGATCAAGATGTCGGCCCGGCGCGCCGCTGGACGCGTCGGACGCAGATACTGCAACGCTTCGCTGCCCCCGTTGGCGCTGAGGATTTGAAAACCCTCCCCCGCCAGGAGATGCCCCAAGCTGTCGCGACAACGGTTGTCGTCGTCGGCCAACAGGACCGTGAAGCTTTGTGAACCAGGTGCCATGCTCGTTGCTTTTCCTGAGGCTCGGAAACTCTCGGCTCAAATCCGCGTTGCTTCTCTGCTGCCGTTCAGTCGTCGACGGTCGTCCAACAGTCGTCCACCCAAAGAGCGGTGGCCGGGGACGGCGTTCGGCGCGGAAAGCAAAGGTCGTTCCCGGACTCTAGCGCACACTCGTGATTCATAAGTCATTTCAGAATAACAACTAACACGGTACCTGTTACTGACGTCGATTCGGGGTTCGGGGGGTGCGCTGCCAACCTGACAGCCGCTGGAGGGGGCGGGCCGTGGCTTTGCTGTCAAAGTGACAGGGGCGTCCGGGGGGGGCCGGTGTGGGCTGCCGGGGCCGTTGACATGCACCTCAGACCCGCGAGAATTCCGGCCCGCGTCGTTCCTCTCTGCGTAGCCGGCGCAGCGGAGAGCCGTCGCCGAGCCAGAAGCCAGGAGCCCGATCGCGATGCCGCACCGCAACCCCGAAGAGCTGACCGCGCGCCTGCACACGCTGCTCGACGGCCCGGCGGATCCGGCGGCGCTCCGCGCTGAGGTCGACCAATGGCGTTGGGAGGACATCGCCGAAACGCTGCACGACTTCGATACCGACGAAAAGGTGCAGCTGTTCGCCGCCTTGCCCAGCGATGAAGCGCGCGCAGTCTGCCTGTCAGAAACCGACACACTCAGCCGCGGCGAGCTCGTCGAGTTGCTGCCCTGGGAGAACATCGGCGGCATCGTCGATCAGATGGATCCAGACGATGCGGCGGACCTCGTCGAAGAGCTCGCGGACCGTGAGCGCATCGTGCTCCTGGACTCGGTAGAGCCAGAGACCGCACGCGACGTCGAAGAACTGCTGCGCTACGCCCCGGAATCGGCCGGGGGCATCATGACGTCGGAGTTCGTCGCCGCCGGGCCGGACGACACGGCGCGCGCAATCTTGCTTCTACTGCAAAAGAGCATCGACACGGAAGTGCAGTCGTACGTCTACATAGTCGACGACCAACAACGCCTGCAGGGGGTCGTGTCGATCCGCGAAATCATCGCCGCCGAGCCGGAGAACTGCGCGCGCGACCTGATGATCACAGAGGTCATCTCTGCAGAAGTCACCGAGGACCAGGAAGAAGTCGCGCATCTCGCCCGAAAGTACAACCTCGACTCGATCCCGATCGTCGACGCCGGCCAACGCATGCTCGGCGTCGCAACGATCGACGACATCGTCGACATCATCAGCGACGAAGCCGACGAGGACATCTACCGCCTGGCCGGTACCTCCGGACAGCACCCATCGCAACAGACGATTTTTCGAAGAATCTTGGCGCGCGTGCCGTGGCTGTTCATCTCTTTGACGGCCGGACTCTTGGTCGCCTACATTCAGAAAGAAGAGGTGCAAGCGAACGCATCGACAACGCCGATCGAGATCCTCGTTGTCTTCACGCCACTTGTCATCGGCATCGCCGGCGGCGTGGGCACACAGTCGAGTACGTTGATTGCGCGCGGGCTGGCGACCGGCGAGATCGAGATGTCACGTACGGCGCGCCTCCTTGGCCAAGAGTTCGCGATCGGATGTGCCATCGGCATCGTGTTTGGCTGCGTCGTGTTCGGCTTGTTGCTGGCGATGACTGCGTTGGGATACTTCCCCGATCTACCCAACTTGGCGATTGCGATCAGTGCTGGGCTCACCGGCGGGGTACTCCTGGCAGCGTTGAGCGGCACGTCGATCCCACTGATCTGCCAGAAGGCAAACGTCGATCCGGCTCTTGTTGCAGGACCGTTCATTACTGGCTTCAACGACGTCGTCGGAGCCTTCGCCTACCTCGCGATCGCCAAGCTCATCGTCTAGCCCACCCCCCTCGTCACTATGTTTTGGAGATTTTCGAGTTGACGTGTCGCCATCGTCATGTCACCCTTTAGTGACATGACAAACGACGACGCGATATGGAAGGCCCTTGCAGACCCGACGCGCCGAGAACTGCTCGACGCGCTGCGAGATGAGCCACGAACGACTGGGGACCTTTGTGAGCGGTTCGACGACCTGTGTCGCACGGCCGTCATGAAGCATCTGGGCATCTTGGTCGACGCAGGACTCGTGATCGTCCGGCGGGAAGGGCGATTTCGTTGGAATCACCTGAACCCGGCGCCGATGCAGCAGATCTACGAACGCTGGATGTCGCCGCACGTACGTCGGCACGCGGCGGCCGCGACCCGGTTGCAACGCGTCGCCGAAGGCCTGCAGCGCAGCGCGGCCGAGCGCCCCACTTCGCCGAAAGCCAAGAAGAAGCGCACAAAGAAAACGAAGAGCACGAAACGCCGTTAGTCGACTCGATCTTGCAAACGACTCGAAAGGAGTCACACATGTCAGCTTCCCCGAACCTCGGTGCCCACACGGTCGCCCTCGAGATTCCGATCCAAGCCAGCCGCGAGAACGTCTGGCGCGCCCTCGTCGACGAAACCGGGAACTGGTGGCGCGAAGACTTCCTGGTCACGAAGGGTGACAATCGTCGCTTCCAGCTGGAGCCGCATGTCGGAGGTCGCCTCTACGAAGAGACCGACAGTGGCGCCGGCCTGCTCTGGTTCACAGTCACAGCGATCGAGCCCCAGAAGTCGCTGAACTTGGCCGGGCACATCGCCCCCCCGTGGGGCGGCCCGGCGACGTCGCAACTGTCGTTTCAACTGGAAGACCACGACGGCGGCACGCTCGTAAAGTTTCACGACTATCTGTTTGGAGTCGTCAGCGAAGCGATGCAGCAAGCGATGACAGACGGTTGGAAGCTGTTGCTCGAGGACGGCTGGAAGAGCTACGCGGAACGCTAGCGGGCCTCAGTCTCGCTCCCAGCGCACCCATTGGAAACGCGACAACCCGACGGGGGGTAGATCGCTCGGTTTCCCCATATCGGGGAATATCTCGAGTGCTCTCATGAAGTCCGTTCCAAGGATGGAACGCCTGGTGAGCAAGACAAGGCTTGGTTCCCAGAACTTCTCCTCGCCGCCGTCCATTCGTGTCCGCAGTCGCAAGTTGTCGACGAAGCCCGCAGCCCAACTGTCACCGTGCGGCGCGACGTCGGCAACCAAGATGCCGCGATAGCCAGCGTCGAGACCGACAACGTCGACCCAGTCGAGAGTCGTAGTGCGAGTAGCCGTGCCGATGTCGGCCTTGAGCAGTGACTGTCGGCCACCGAACCCGATCTCGACCATCGTGGCCACCTGACTACGATGGTCGAAGAACGCATCGCCACAAACGGCGCGTGTCGGGATCGCATCCCAACGGCGCCCGTGTGCATGCGCGCAGTACACGATGGTGTCAGGGCAATCGACCCGCACCTGAGCAACCAGCGCTGAACGATTGACTGCGCGATAGAGCTTCCCGTTCACATAGGCATTCCAAACGCCTCGATCGCCAGGTCCAGCGCTGACAGTGACAGCCGGTCGAGTTTCGGCGAGCGCAGCCTGTAGAGCGTCTCGTTGCCGCCTGAGCTCTACGAAAGCGGCTGCCACGCGCGGTCCGGAACCCAGCCAGGACTCGTTCGTGTCAGTCAACGGGCGATGTCCCTGCAGGCTGTGGTAGATCCACGACCCCGCGCTCTCCATGTAGATCATTGCCGCGGGACGGTCCCGATCGACCGCCAGCACGACGTCATGCGGCGTCGCCCCTACGAACACCTCTCCCGCCGCGACACCTACCACCTGCTCTGGATACTGGACCGTGAACTCGGCGCGCCGCTCCTGGAAGACGCCGTACTGTTCGACGAGTTCTGCGATCTGCGCATCGGTCACCAGGCCCGCAGCCTGGTGCCATAGCAAGGTGCGGAAGAAACCCCGGGGGTCATTGTGCTCGTCGAACTGTTGCTCCTGCTGGAGAAACGTTCGCTCGGTATCGATCGTGACGCGACAACCCGTCGCAGTCAGAGTCATGGCGACAGCAGTGATGAGAAAGAACTCGAGCAGGATGGGTGGGCAAATGCCTGACGAAATCGTTCGGTTCATACTTCCCTGCACACTTCCCTGCGTAACTCGTTGAGCCTCTCCTCGACTCCACCATACGACGTCAACGCAGTAGCTGTCCAGGAAGCAACTCGCTAGGTCAGAAGAAGCGCATCAAGACACGCCCCACGTTCACGTACGCGTTGCCGATCGTGTCGCGGAAGAACTGCGCTGGGAGCTCGGGGTTGCCGATGAACGGTCGCAATGTCCACGCCATTTGCACGCCGACGAACGCGTACAGCGCGAACCACGTGTGCCGTAGCCAGCGGTGGGTTGGCCGCGTGACTTCGAGCTCTGCGTAGGTTTGCGTCAATGATCGGCGAGCGTTCCAGGCCGCGATCGCGAACATCAAGGTGCTCCATGCCTGTGCCGATTCATAGCGACTCTCGCTGTAGTTGACGACGACCGTCACGGGAGCTAGTGCAGCGAGCTGAATCGCGACGGCCAACTGATAGTCGACCAGCGCACCGCGCACGGTAGCGAAGTCGTCGCCGACGCCAACGAGAATGTTCAGCACGTAGAAGAACGGCACCGCCAAGGCCAACGTAGCGACAAACAGCATCGGTACCTTCACGACCCCAAACAGCACCATCCACATGCGGTCGTCGCCAAAGCCGAAGTAGGCAGCCATCGTTGCGCCGTAGCAGCCGGCGCAGAAGAACACGATTCCGATCCAAGCGGCAGGATGCAGAGACCACCCTGCACCGCGGCGACCCCCCTGCTGCAAGAAGGCGTCCACAGATCGTGCGACTGAGCCAAGCGGGAGCGCCACGATCAGCCACCGATCATGTTGCCGAGGTGCTTCAACACCGCGTCGATGAAGCTCCCGGACTTCGGCCGGAACCACTCGAACTGCAGCGTTGGGTCACCCACGAACGGCCGCAGCATCCAACCCAGCTGCGCGCCGACGAAGATGTAGAGCAGCAACCACCAACTCAGGACTTTCCACAGCGCTCGCGTCGCGACGTTGGCGCGCGGGCGCCTCGGTTTCTTGGCCTGGGTCACCGACTCGGGGGCCACGTCGGCCACGGGAGCGTCAACGCTGGGCGCAGCATCGTCATCGTCGTCTCCGTCGGAAACTCGCAGCGCGATGAAGAACCACCGCAGCCCAAAGCCACCGGCCAAGGCACACGTCGCCACCGCACTGAGCACCATGAACGAGTACGAACGAGTCGTCACCGAGAAGAAGGCCAGCACTGGCGCAAGGGACCCCAACACGGCCGCGAGCACTGTGTGCGCAACGATCAACATAGACACGAACTGCGAAGCCGAGAAACGCAGCCCTTGTAGCGCTCCAAAGACATACAGCGACGGACAAGTGATCACGGTTGTCAGCAACAGGAGCAGCGGCATTTTCGCAGCACCGGCTACCAGGAACCTGCGGTCGAACTCTTCGTGGTTCGCCAACGCATACACGCCGAGCGCGAGGCCATACAGCGCTGCCCCGACGATCTGCCAGAAGGTCCAGACCCGGACGACCGATAGGCCGGTAGCATCGATCTTCCCTCGAAGCAATTGGTCGAGAGCTGCCCAGTAGCGTTTGAGTGTAGACATAGAATCTTCCTTCTGGGTGTGCGGACCACACCCTAGGGGGTTGTCGTGTGCTGGTGCTTGGTTGGTGAAGAACGCGGCTTTGGCGCGAGTCGCGCCTAGCGCTCGGTATCGACGTCGAAGACCGCCTGCTGTCCGTCATGGACGGGTCCATCACGGACGGTCGTAGTCGGCATTTGCACTTCACGCACGATCCGAGAGCGCACGAAGTGCCAGCCATGAAAGTCTGAGAAAGCTGGAACGAAGACCTGGCGCGTTGCCATCGGGTCGGGGTCGCGCAACTGCGCGAGCTCATGCAACAGCAGCGGCTGGGTCCCCGGAGCCAACCCATCTTGCAGTTGCACGACGGCAACCGTCGTTGGGGATAGTTCGATCTCAACAGGCGCAAGGGTCACGCCATCGAGCGCTGCCTCCACCAGGTAACGGCCGGCGGGTAGTTCTCGAAAGTCCGGTACCTCGTCTGTCTGCACGATGGCAAGAGCACTGGCACCGGCCACGTCGCGCACGCGTCCCGCATCATCGAAACGAAAGCGGAACAGATCGGCGGCGACATCGAGTGCAGCAACGCGGAGCGTCAACAGCGAAGTAGATCGCAGCGTACGCCGCGGCAGCAACAACTCGACGCCGGCGCTACGCGGAGTCTGCAGATTCAACTGCACGACCTCGTCTGCATTCACGTGCACGCGATGATGCAGGAACGACACCCAACGCGGCTGGGTCTTGGGCTGCAGCGGCCAGCCACCAATGACGCGTCGCACACCAAGTAGATACGAACCCGCACGGACACCTTCGAGACGGAATGCACCCGTGTCGGACAACGGCGCCTTCTGTTCTTGTTCCAGGTCGCCAGAGAGCCCGGCGAGGAATACTTCCCGCAACACGGGCGACGGCGCGGCGGCGTCGTCTTCGGTCCAACCGGTATGCACCCAACCTTCGATACGCGCACCCTCGGCAAGGTGCACGCGGCGGACCACCGCGTCGCTGCCGGGGGGGATCTCCAAGTCGATACGACGGCGATCGAGTGTCCGGTAGAACGTGGCTTCCCAGGTACCCACCGGAGGTGCGACGAGTGTGACCCAACCGAACTGGTCGACGACGCCCGCCAAGAACAGCTCTTCACGATTCGAGAAGCGCGGTGACGAAGTACCGCTGCTGCGTTCGAGAGCACGCAGGCTCATGCGGACAGCGCCATCATGGTCTGCGGGCAACCCGACGACTTGCAGGTGCAACAGCCGTGGCGGCTGCAGCTGAATCTCCAGCGGCCCACTCAGCGGTAGTTCGCAGTAGCTCACCGACGACGTGAATTCGGGGTGCGAAACGACGACCTGGTACGCACCATCGGGGAGCAGCGACAAGTGACACTCTCCCGCTTCGCCGGTGCGCGCAAACGCCTCTCCCTGTTGATTCGGGATCGCTGTGCTGAACACGACGCGAGCGTCGGCAATCGGCTGTCCCGTGGCTGCCGCAACGACCTGAGTCGTCAACTCCGACCCCCGCTGCACACGCACTTCGACTGCGGTGGGCACCTGGAACGACGGGCGCAGCCACGCGTCCGTCAGACAATTGCACGCCGCACCATCGTCGAGGTACAGCCAACAGTCCGTCTCGGACTCGAGCTCGAAGCGAAAGAGTCCCTGTTCGTCGGTCACGACTGTCTGCTGCGGTGTCAACGACCAGAAACGTTCGCTCATCCCCAGCGCCACTTGGCGACCGGCCAACGGCAGCCCATCCTCCCAGAGCAAACGCCCGGTGACGATGGCACGCGGTGGAGCAACCTCCTCGCGACCCTCGACGTTCGTAGCCGGAGCGGGCCGATCGCCGCCAGAGGGACCGTCCGCGGCGGCAACTTCGCCGACGGGCGTTTCCACTGCTGTGTTCACCGCGACACTGGGACGCGCGACGGCATCGCTCGTCCCGTCGTCATTGGCCGATGGGTCCGCAGCGAGGATGCTCCAGAGGAGCACGACACCGACGAGCCCCAACACCATGAAGAACGCACTGGCAGCCTTACTGCTCAAAGCAGCCGGCCGCGCTGTACCAAGGTCGGCCGGCGCGGCGGCGGATTCTGCACCAATGGATTCCGGGCCAGATGCTTCCGCGTCGCGAACGGTAGCCAGTGTGGTCGCAAGTGCCAGCATGACCGCATTGCGCAAGGCCGGCGACGGTCGCAGCGCGCCAGTGCGCTGGCGCCACGAATCTTCCAGTCGGCCGCGCATTCGATCACGCGCCAACTGCAACCGTTTGCGAACCGTCGGCGCGGGCAGGTCGAGGCGCGTGGCAACCGACGTCGCGGACTCGCCCTCGAAGTAGTACAGCAGCAGCGGCACGCGCAGCGCTTCGGGGAGGTGGCCAATCGCGGTCCATACTTCGGCAAACTCGCCTGGCTCCGGCTCACGATCGCGAGCAGCGTCCTTCCAGGCAGCGTAGTCGTTGAGGATCTCGCGGCGGCGGCTGCCCACGCGATGGCGATGGATGGCCTGTCGGCGCACGATCCCAGCCAGCCAAGCTCCGAAACGTTCGGGCTCGCGAAGGCTCGCGAGTTCGTTGAAGGCGTGTAGGAAAGCGTCCTGCACGAGGTCTTCGGCGTCGACATGCGAGCCAGTCACAGCAGCCGCAACCGCAAAGGTCGGTCGCAGGTGCAAGTCGACCAGTTCCGTCCACGCCGCCGCATCCCCTTGTAGCGCAGCAGCTACCAGGCGCGCATCGTTTGCGTGTTCCGGGGACGTGACCGTCATGTCTTACGATGTCCTTCTGCTGGCGTGGGAAGAGAGCTCCTGCGACGGGAACTGCACCCAGTCTAACGCCCCAGTGATGTCACGCGGAGGAAGTGTGAACGGAAAAACCACGCCCGCACATAACCATCGACGAGACAAGGCATTAGCAGTCGCGGCAGACTACGGGCAAGCCGAGTTGGCGCAGTCGAATCCGTCCGCGGTGGGATCAATCCCGCAAGCCGTGAACGGCGGCGGTGGATTTGGGCCAGCGGCGAAGCCCCAATTGAAGATGTCGATCGCGTCGATGAGATTGAGGCTGCCATCGTCGTTGGTGTCGGCCGCATCGAAACACGCCAGGGTGCCTCCGGCGAAGAGGTAGTTCAGCGTCCAGATCCCGTCAGCGATCGCAGAGATCCCACCGCTGTTGTTCGAGTCGCCACGAATGAAAACTTCGCCGGCAGTGAGAGGGAGCAGGTGTACGAAGCCATTGACGAGCCCCGGCACTCCGCCAACGCCCGCTAGGACAACGACATTGGCCACCGGCGGAGAACCCAGCCCGGCTTGCCACTGCAGCTGCACCTGTTCGCCATCGAGATCGCCCAGTAGCTCGAGCGGGTTCGTGCGATAGGTCAGAGCAACGACTTCGCGCGGTACGTCATAGATGCACGAACTCGTCAGTAGGAAACTATAGACGACGCCAATCGTGAAACCGTTGCTGAGCCCCATGATCCCAACGAAGTCCGGACCCGTGCCACCATTGAGCGCGTTGATGTGCGCACCGAGCTCGAAGGAGTCAACAGTCAGGAACGCACCGTCGTGTGCAAGCGCCATTGACCAGCCAGTCAAAGCGTTGGGGTACCCCGGGTTCGTTACCACTTCCTGGATCTGCAAACTGACTGTCGCGAGACCCGTGCCGTTTGCGGGGTCGTACCAGAGAGTTTCCGAACCAGCATGGAACGAGAACCCAGGCGCCGCTTGTCCGGCGGCGGCAGTAGCAACGAAGAGTCCGCATAAAAAGATCAGTGGCCGCATAGTTTCCCCTTCCCCAAACAAGGCTCTGCTAGGGTTATCATCATGCCCCAGCCATCGCAAGGCACCGCTCCGAGCGATCGCAAGACACGGCCCTCGCGATCGCAAGGCGCTGCCCCGCGCGATCGCAAGGCATTGAGGCGCTCGCAGCATCGCTATGCGTCGTTTGCGATCACACCTTGTAGATCGGCACCGGTTGGCTTTTGGAACACCCTCAAATCGAACTCCGGCACGACCGCCAGCAAGTGATCGAAGATGTCTGACTGAATCCCCTCGTAGTTGACCCAGTTCTTGTCCGCGCTGAACACGTACATCTCGATCGGGACGCCCTCGGTTGTCGGCGCGAGTTGACGCACGAGGAACGTCATCCCTTTGTGGATCTCCTTCTTTGCTTGCAGGTATGCGGCAACGTACGCGCGGAAAGTACCCAGGTTCGTCAGGCGGCGGCCGTTGACGAGACTCGCGTCATCGACGTTGTGTTCTTTGTTGTGCTCTTGCACTTCGGCTTGCTTGTCGGCGAGGTACTCCTGGAGCAGCTGTATCTTGCGAAAGCGCGCCAGCATTTCTTCATCACAGAAGCGCACGCTGGCCATGTCGACATGCACCGACCGCTTGATCCGCCGCCCGTCGCCATCGGTCATGCCCCGCCAGTTCTTGAACGAGCTGGTGATCAGCGCATATGTCGGAATCGTCGAGATAGTCTTGTCCCAGTTCTGAATCTTGATCGTCGTCAGCGACACGTCAACGACATCGCCATCGGCGCCGAACGCCGGCATCTCGATCCAGTCTCCCGGACGCACCATGTCGTTCGATGACAGCTGGATGCCGGCGACAAAGCCGAGGATTGCGTCTTTGAAGATCAACATGAGAACAGCCGTCATCGCACCCAGTCCGCCCAGGAAGAAGTTGGGGCTCTTGTCAGTGATCAGAGACAGCGCCAAGATGCCGCCGACGAACACCGCAACGATCTTCACGGCCTGCAAGAAGCCTTTGATCGGCAGTCGTTTCGAAACATCGTAGCGACGGTAGATATCCAGAATCGAATCCAGCAACGCGAAGGCTACGAGCACCAGCGTCACCAGCATGTAGATCTGCGCGACGTTCTTGACGAATTGGGCCAGGTTCTCGAACTGCGGGAAGACCAGCGGCACCATGGCATAGACGACGAGCGCCGGCGCGAATCGCGATAGCTTCGCAAAGACCTTGCGATCCAGCAGGATGTCATCCCAGACCGTCTCTGTTTTGGAGGCGAAGCGTCGCAATAGCCCAAGGATGATCCTACGCGCAATCAAGTCGGCGAGCACAGCGAGGATCAAGATCGCGACGACCCAGATCACGGTCGCTGCGGCTACGACCCAGCCCTCAGGTACACCAGCGGACCGCAACCACTCCTCGACGCGGACAGCCACCGGCCACTTGTCGGGATTCACGACGGGTGGCGTCACCGGCGTCGCTTCGAGCGTGCTGGTTTCGCCGGGTATGGCGCGATCCTGAGCGGGCGCCCACCCACACACGAGCAAACATCCAAAGGCCACTATCTCGCGCATGCCGATGGACTGGTACCAACGTTGTCGCATTCGATTCCCCCTACGATTCCCCTATCGCGCGTTTCGTTCGTTCCGCAGACAGCGTATCCGAGATGATCTGCTTCGCAACCGCGACTCCCTATGCCAAAATCTCGGCGGCCCAGTTTTGCGTGCGAGAGACATGGCCTGTGTGCGAGGGCACGTCTCTGGGCCAAGCAAACTATCGAAGGGAGCCGGTGTGATCCGTCGTCTCGTATTGCTGCTGATCTTGCTTGTCACCACGTTCATGACTTCAGGCTGCGCTTTGCAGCGGATGCCAAAGAGCCATCAGTGGAACCCACTGGGCTGGCCCGCGACTGGGTTGCACGCAGTCGGTGTTGCAGGGGCCAACTCGGAGTGGCCGATCTTGCGCGAGACTGGGCGCCTGTTCACGTCTGTGGGGACCTTGCTCGATACGCCAGCGCAGCTAATCGAGAGCGCGGTTATGCTGGATCCACCACGCCTTGCCGACGCCGGCGAGACGTTCGTCGTCGGCACGGGATCGACCGTCACGTCGATCTGGAACCTGCCATGGTTCTGGCTCCCCGGCAGCACGATGGACCTGGCGAAGGACGCGGAACTGATCAACGCAGCGCTCGCGGAGTTGGAACAGGTTCCCCGTGAGAAATGGCAGCAAGACGAGAACGACCCGCGGCCGTGGGTCTTTCCTCCGGGAACGCGCGTCGAGCCCGCAGGGCGCAGCCTTGTCTACACGATACCGGGGCACGGCGAACTGCTGCAGGTCGCAGAATCGAACCGACTCTGGGACGGAGTGCAGAAGCTACTTGGGATGCACTTCTCGGCGCAGGAACGTAGTTGGGGGTTCATCACACGCAGCGCCAAGCAGTGGGAACAGATGCCAAAACGCGCCCGCGCCAAGACGACTCTTCACGAGCTCTATCACCAGCATCAGCAAATGCGCGAGACCTGGTGGGGGTGGACGTCACTGTACTGGCCGGCCTACAACGTGACGTTCTTGTTCACGGGGTGGGACGGACACTGGGCGGAGACGAAGGGCTACGGCGATGCCAGCGCCGTCGATCGGGGTCTCAAAGGCTGGAAGGGCACCCTGTGAGAGTCGCGGTCGCTGTACTGACCATCGCTTTGCTGGGAATCCTCGGCTGGTCTTCCATGCGGGGCACGGCCGGGCGGTTGACGAGAACGACGCCGCTGAAGGAGAAGCAGGCGTGGGACATCGACCGCATCGCGTACCGACAGTGTGGCGCGACGATCGACGATGGTAGCAACGCGCCGGTCACGATCCGCCTGACGTTGATTGGACCGACGCGGCGCGTGCTCGCGCCATGGATCGCACTCCATTGGCACGCGAGCGGCGTACAGATCACTGACCTGCAAGGGCGAGTGCGAACGATGGCGGCAGACACGCGCACCGTGTGGTGGGATGGCAGCGACTGGAGGCAAAGCCTCGAGGCCTTCCCGGAGCTACCGGAAGGTGGCGAAGTGCTGCCTTTGGACCAAACCATCTTCGATGTGCTCGCCTCCCACGCACCAGAGCAGAGCGGATTGATCGCGGAAATGCGCGCGGAAGTGCCGTCGCCAGACTTGCCAACACCTGGGCCCGGCGCAGGCCCAGACAACGGAGCCAAGCGATGAAGGCATCGTTGATCAGCATTGCCGTCGCGTGCCTGTTGGGTTTCCTGATCTTCGGGAAGATCTCGGTGGGCGGCGGTTACTCGATTGCGGTGTGGATCCCCAAGGGAACCCAATGCACGACGGACGACGTGCATCAGTTCGGGCAAAAGCACGATTGGGCCAAGGAGCTCGAGCAAGCCGCGGTGCCACTCCCTGACGATCACCTGGCAGCGCTCTTGAACCAATTGGTCACGCCGTCGCCGCAAACCCAGGAACACATGCTGTACTACTTCGCACAGTACCAAGTCGCTGTGCCAATCTTCGGCGGAACCCGCGGCGTCAACCGCGCCGCAAGCTTCATTGAACGGCGACTGCAGGTGGAAGCTTGGTGCCTGTCGTACGCCACTCTACCCGGTGTCGATGCCCGCAAGCGAACAGCATGGGCGATCTTCGGCAGTGGCTTCGACGCGCGTGCGCGGCGCTTCTTGGATGCCGCGATCGGCTCTACAGCAACTGGCCCTACTGAGACTGGCCTTACTGCGACTGGCCCCGGGGACAGTGCTGCAGACAGCAAGAGAGAACCGGACGCTGCAACCCGACAGTGGCTAGCGAAACTGCAAGAACGACTCGCGAAGTAAGAACGAATCGCAGGTGGTTGTGCTACTCGCCGTCGTCACCGAGGTAATCGGAATCGACGATGCCGTACTTCTCGAGCTTGTTGTACAGCGTCTGGCGCGGGATCCCGAGCTGTTGCGTCACTCGTGATTTGTTCCCACGGTTGCGGCGCAGCGCAGTGAGCAGGATCAGCTTTTCGCACTCGGCAATGATCTCGTTGAACCCTTCTTGGTGCGCGACCGTAAGGTGGAGCTGCTCTCCCTCTTGATAGATCTCTTTACCGTAGAAGAGGCCGCCTCCCTGGCTAGCAAGCAGCGGGAGGATCACGCGGCGCGAGATCGTGCGTTTGCTCGACGACAGAAAAGCGCGGGTAACGACATTCTTGAGCTCTTGGATGTTTCCAGGCCAAGCGTACTGGTAGAGCTCGCGTAGCGCACTATCGGAGAAACGCTTCGTCACCTCTTCTTCTTCGATGCGTTCTTGCATGAAGTGCTCGAGCAACAGAGGAATATCTTCGCGGCGCTCACGCAGAGGTGGGACTTCCAACGTGATGACATTCAAGCGATAGAATAGATCTTCGCGGAACGTCTTCTTCTGAACCAGCTCGGTGAGGTCACGCTGGGTCGACGAAATCACTCGCACATCGACGCGCACCGAGTCGGCGCCGCCTACCGGGCGAACGATCCCCTCCTGCAGCACCCGCAGAATCTTCTGCTGCATCTCCGTCGACATGTCGGACAGTTCATCGAGGAAGACGGTACCGCCGCTGGCCCGCTCGAAGATTCCCTTCTTGTCCGCATCGGCGCCACTGAAGGCGCCCTTCTTGTAGCCAAACAGCTCGCTCTCGATCAGGTTCACCGGAATCGAACCGCACGAGACGATCTCGAACGGCGCGCCGGCGCGCACACCACCAAAATGGATGGCTCGCGCGATCAGCTCCTTGCCGGTACCGGTTTCGCCTGCAATGAGAACGTTGATATCGGTGTCTTTGACGCGCTCGACGACGTTGAAGAGTTCCTTCATCGACGCGCTACGAGTCACGATCTCCTGATAGTGGGTCACTTCGTCTTCGAAGCGCTCTTCTTCGAGCGTCGAACGGACCCCTCCCAGCTCCAGCTCGCGAACCTCGAGCTGGCGGGCAAGTTCATCGACGCGCCCCGTCATCTGTTGCAGCGCCTCGTCGCGCGACGAAACCATGTACAGAAGACGCAGATGGGTGTGGATCGTGTTGAGATGATCTTCCAAGCGGTCGACGCTCTCCGCCGAGAAGTCGCGACCGCCGGTCTTCCCTTCGAGGAGCACCACTCCACGGGTCCCGTTGTCGAGCGGCAGCGAACAAGACAGCAGCGGGCGACCCACGCCATCTTCGGGCCCGCCGAGAAGGCGTGCGCCATCGACGCGGCCAATCTCCCGCAGGTAGTGCTGATCCAAATGGTAGTCGGGATGATCAATCGTCGTGCCGTCAGCGGCGAACGCCTGCACGACACGCAGTGATTGCGAACCGCCGTCGCCATCGGCCATCGGCGTCCATTCGACGAAGAACGCGCGCTCGGCTGGAAACTCCTCGAACAACTCGAGGAGCAAGATGCGCACGGCCTCGGAAAACGAGAAACCGTCCGCATTCGGATCGCCCGACCGAGTCCTAGAGCGGCTACTGTTCACAGCTTCGCCTGTAATAACATCCCCCTCCCGTGCCAGACTCTTCTGACCCTGCCGTCGGAAACTCCGACCGCAAGCCAGCAGAGCGCATGGGATCCTCCCCCTAGTCGCACCGCTCGGCAGCGTATGACCACCGCCACGCCCGTTCCGCCGACGTCGGCAGTTACTCTTGCACCAGCTTCACTCAGCCGTCCCCGACAGATCGCACCGGACGCAGCAGGCAGCCGTTCTCAGCTGCCCGCGGGCGGTTCATCTATCGGCTGTGCCCCCAACCCGGCTGTAGCCTTCGCGGGGCCAAAACGCCCACTTCTTGTGCACAAAGGACACTGCGCACGTAGATCGCTCGTAGCCATGGATGCTGTGTGGTGTTCTCCATCGCTACCAACTTACCTCGCGAGTCACGCGGCCGGCCGGCACCTCGAGTCGTAAGTGCCGGTCGACAACCCGAATCGGTATCCGATCACAAAGTTCGGTACGGTTGAGCCCAAGGATCGCTGGCTACCCACGAGCGGTGCGAGCAGCCGAGTTGCCGATGAATTCACTGAAGCAGCGGGCGCATCCATACGAGTCATCGCTTACAACGGTCATTGTGTTCGCAGCGACGCCATGCGTTTCCCCTCCGTGGAAGCGCGCGTCGTCGCGTCGATTTCGTCATCAACGTGGACGGCGAAATCAGCAGTGCCCAGAAACGACGGTCGTTTCTCGGTCGTGAGACCGCAACTGTCCATGAACGTCCTGTGACGACCTCTTGGACAATCGAGCGCTGCAATCGCACACGCAAACATGCGTGAAACTCAAGCTATGCGAAACGTCTGAGGAATGCAAGGCATACCGGCATATAGACTTCCGACCCCAAGCATGGTCTCGCGAACTCTGCTGATGGTCGCTGTCCTGGCCGTATTGCCGGGTTTCGGGCAACCCCCAGCCCCCCCCGCCGCGGCCGATGTCGACGCCTGGATTCGGGCGCTGGCGGCCCACGACTGGTCGGAAAGAGAGCGCGCCACCGGGCAGTTGCTCGAAAGTGGAGCAGCTGCGATCGCGCCTCTGCGAGCCGCGCTGGCGACGGGTGACCCCGAAGTACAGGAGCGCCTGCGCTGGCTGTTGAGCGTTCTCGACCCCGAGATGCACCGCGTGCGCTTGCTGCGCCTCTCTGCCGTGTCCGGGACCGAACCGGAGGGCGAGCGGCGCCTCGTCGAGTGGATCGACCTCGAGACCAGCGAGGATCAGTTGGCGCGGGGCATGAGTGAGAACACCGAAGGAGAGGGGCGGCAGCTGTTTGCGGCGACGGTCCCCGGTACCACGCCGACGCGACTGTGGCTGCGTTTCGGCGACGCTGAGCGGATGTCGCGCGAGGTCGTCGCCGGCGAGGTGGCCCTCCTGCAAGAGGAAGAGCGCGTCGAGTACGACACCTACGAGGGTCGCCTACAGAGGCGCCGCTTTCCGGCCCTTTGGGTCGTCTGGCTCGACCCGAAAGGGACCAACGACACAGACACTGCCGCGGAGAAGGCACCCGCGACGTCGCCCGGCAGCGCGATCGAGCAGGAGCTGCGTGCGGCGCTCGCGACACAGCTAAGATCCGAAGACGAGAGTTCCGTACGGACCGCACTGCGCGTGGCCGCGTTCCTGCGTGCCCGCGAGGTCGTAGAAGCTGCCCCGTCGAAGCCTGCCTGGCGCGCCCCGCTGTTGCTGGCGCGCCTCGAGTGTGGCGACGATAGCGCGCAGTCCGATCTCGAGCAGTGGCTCATAGCAAGCAGCGCAGATCTCGACGAAGACCTCGCCGATGATCGTGACGAGAGCACGGACGCTGAAGCTTTGGCAGGTGATGCTGATCTCCCGGTGCCCATGCCGACTGCGATCGATCCACTGCAAGGGCGCATCGCGATCGAGCTCACTCGACGCGGTTCCGCAGTGGGTCGCGACCATCTCTTACAGCACTTGATCCATCTAGTAGCGTGGCGGCAGTATCAAGGACTCACAGCGTTGTCGGCGATCTTGAATACACCGGCCGACAGCGAGGGCCGCAGACCACATGTAGCGGAAGTTCTCGCTGCGCTTTGCGACAAAGGTCTCGTCGACGATCTGCCTTGGGCCCATATCGAGGCCGAGCTCGTCTTGCAGCGGATCGAAGACGGTGATCGCGCCGCATTCCGCGAGAAGCTCGTCGAGATGCTCGATCGCGGCCTCGCCACCGACACCAACATGTCCAGCAACAAGACGCGCGCGTTGATTCGCGCTCTGCTGCGCTACCAAGCCGCCGGAGATGTGCCGATCGAACGCTGGTTCACGCCGCTGTTGCTGCCGCTGCTGGGATCGCGTTACACCGAAGAAGGTATCTGCATCGCCCGCGACGCGTTCCTGGCCGGGAAGCTGACGGCGGAGCAGTGGCAGCAAGTTCTCGATAAGTTGGCCGCGATCTACACCGAGGAGAACACCGGCAGCCAGCACCGCATCGAGACCGTGTTGAAGCAGCTGGTCCACTGCCGGCAGCTCACGCCGGAGCAGGTTCTGGCCTTGTGGGTCGTGCGGCTCGCCAGCTACGAATCGAGCGGCTACATCCGGCAGCAGGTCGATCGCGATCTGAGCGAACGCTACGGCGCGCTCGAGTCCAAGATGCCAGCCGGCAAGAACGCACCCCCGGAAGAGTGGCTGCAGCGCCGCGATGAGTGGCGCAAGAAGCTCGAAGAGCTCGGTGACGCAATTGTGTCCCCTCCCGATGAAAAGCAGCGGCGTTTCCATCTCGTCGAAGTCGACTTTCGTGCCGACTTGGAGAATCGCGATGTGCGGCCGTTACGCTTCGAGTCCTTCGTGTTGCTCGAGGGGGATTCCTATCCAGCCACCGGCCCCGACGGCGAAGATCGAACCCGCCGGGTCGAGCCGATGCACCGCAACGCACGAGCCGCGCAACAGCGCTATTCGATCCGCACCAGTCAGTACGCAGAACTCGACAAGCCTGAAGTCTTCACGAATCGACAACGTGCGGCGTTTCGCGAACACATCGTGCAGGAGAACAACTGGGGACCGCAGAACATTGCTCGCCGCCGGCAGACGACGTACCGCACTCTCGTTCTACTGACAGAGGCAACAGACTCAGAAGCCGCGCCGTTTCAAGACTGGCAAGAGTTCTCGGCCGCGATCGCCGATCGTGCCATGCACGGCCCGCGCCCTGGGGCATACCGGAAGATCGTCGGCGAGTTGCTCATCGAGGAAGCACGCCAGCCGTTGCGAGAACTGTACTTGGAAGAGCCGCACCCTGGCTTGGCTCGCGTATTGATGAAGCTCGGAGATACGGTCGGCATGGATACGCTCCGCAAGTCGATCAATCCCACGAAGAATCCGCGCAACGCGGTACACACCTTGAAAGAAATGGTGGTCGCCGGCGACGATTGGGCCGTCAAGAAAACGCTGGAGTGGCTGCGCACGCCACCGCAACCGGTGGCTGGTCAACGCTACACTTTGCTCGACGGCCTCGATCAAGCACTGACCTCCACCAGTGACCCCCTGGTCATCGACGAGGACGAGCTCTACGCGACCCTGATCGGTTGTCTCGATCAACGCAACTTGCTCGGCAAAGCGGTCCCGATCCTACGCCGACGCACCGGACTCAACTTCGGTTACTACGACACTTTTCAGATCCGCGATCGCAAGCGCCAAACGGAAGCCCAATCCAAGGTGATCGAGAAGTGGCAAGGCTGGTGGCGAGAGCGGTCAGCCGCCGGGCAGTGAGCCCTTTCCGGCGCTGCGTCGGTCGGACCTGACAAAGGCCGTAAAAAGGCCCTTGTAACGACGGCAACAGCCGCCACTTGTGAGCCTCGAAAAGGCGCGTAAAGAAATCCCCGCGCGACCGCCGATATCAACAGTGTCGTCGGAAACACCCTCGCCCAACCGGGCACGGGCCTCGACGTCACCACGAGAGCAACGTCGGACCAGGTGACGCCGTCGAGTCTCAAACAACTCTCAAAACGCTGTGCCTGAGGGGCAGCGTCACATTCTGTCGAGGGTCTGTTCTTTGAACAGATCATTACGCTTGCGGGCATCCGAGGGGGAGCATTCTGCTCTGAAAGGAGTTCCTGTCATTTCCGCGAAAGAAGTCGGCCTGGAAACCTATTTCAGGGACATCAATCGCTACCCGCTGCTGACCGCGCAGGAAGAGCGCGAGCTTGCGATCGAGGTACGCAAAGGTGATCCCGAGGCACGAGAGAGGATGACAAAATCCAATCTCCGGCTCGTGGTCAGTATTGCGAAGAACTATGTCGATCGTGGTCTCTCCCTTCTCGACTTGATCGAAGAAGGAAACCTCGGCCTGCTCAAAGCAGTGGAGCGGTTCGACCCCGCGGAGGAGTGTCGTTTCAGTACGTATGCAACGTGGTGGATCAAACAGTCGATCAAGCGCGCTCTCATCGACACGGTGAAAGCGGTGCGGATCCCCTCGTACATGGTCGAGCTGATCTCGAAGTGGAAGAAGAAGGCTGCTGCGCTAGCTGTCGAACTGGGTCGCCCAGCGATGTTCCATGAAATCGCCGAAGGGATGGAAATCCCTCTCGAGAACACGGGAATCATCCAGAGCGCTATCCACGCGTCGAACTCCGCTAGCCAGACCATTTCCATCGAGAACATGTGGACTCTGTGTGACGTCCTCGAAGACAAGAACCAGAAAACCCCACACCAAGTCCTCTCCAACAACTTGGAGGCGGAAACTGTGGAAGGGCTACTGGGCCTTCTCGAGGATCGCGATGCACGAATTCTTCGAATGCGCTACGGGCTAGATACCGGCGACCCGATGACCCTGAAGGAAATCGGTGAGCGAGTCAGCCTTTCGCGTGAGCGTGTCCGTCAGATCGAAAACGAAGCGCTACGCAAGCTGCACACGATCCTGACCACGATCAACGAAGAAGAAGAGCAAGCGATTGAAGACGCTACCCGGGAGCATGCATAACTGATAACGACGTGGGGACTCATCCGGATACCTAATTCGGCCTAACGTCTAGAAGAGCCCAGCACCGGCAACCCGGTGCTGGGCTCTTTCTTTGCCCCTCGAGCGGGGGCGATTTCTCCCACCATTGTGCGCCCCCCTGCTACAATCCGCCGGTTGTCCCAGTGGAACTTAGGAGCGCAGCAACATGACCATGACACCAGCAGAACTCGCGGAATTGATCCGGTTGGTACCGGACTTCCCGAAGCCTGGCATTCAGTTCAAAGACATCACGCCGTTGCTGAAGCACGGGCGTGCGTTCAAGAGCAGCATTCATCACATGGCAGAGATGTTCAAAGGCGAGACGATCCACGCGATCGCGGCGCCCGAAGCTCGCGGCTTCATTTTCGGAACGTCGCTGGCCGTCGAGATGGGTTGCGGCTTCTTGCCCATCCGCAAGCCGAACAAGTTGCCGTACGAGACCAAGTCACATACGTACGACCTCGAGTACGGCACAGACACCGTGCATATGCACTCCGATGCGGTCGGCGCTGGCGATCGCGTCTTGCTCGTCGATGACGTGCTTGCGACCGGCGGGACAATGGCCGCTTGCGCCGAGCTCGTCGGTGGTATGGGTGGCAGCATCGTTGGGTGCGGTTTCCTACTCGAGTTGGGATTCCTCAACGGCCGCGACAAGCTCAAAGATCACCGCGTCGAAGTAGTACTACCGGAGTAGCGGTGAACAAGAAGTCGATCCAGCGAGTAGCAAAGGCTGCCGCCGAGGAAGTCGACCGCGCCATGGAGTCGATCCAGCTGCGCGGTCATCCTCGCCCCTACTACATTTCGCATCTAATCCGCGACGAAGAAGTATGGCGCCTGCAAGCGAAGTACGGCGCTCTGCATTCTGACTACCATCGCCATCGCCGCAGTTGCTTGGCCGATGTTCGCGTCGGTTCGTACAAGTACGATCAGGTGCAGGAAGGGGGTCTAGAGGACTCCTCGACCGACGACGAGTCCTACGAATACGTCGAGATCCCCGTCGGGGATCAGATGGATGGCGTCCGCCATGCCCTGTGGCGCCTGACCGAAGCTCGCTACCGCGAAGCGATCGATGGCTTTTTGCAGCGAAAGTCGAACGAAGTCACCTACCTGAACAAGAACCGACACTTGCGCGCGTTCGAGGAGCGGCCACCGATCGTCGATCGTGGCTGGAGCGACTTTCCCGAGGTCGACCTCGAGGCCTGGCGCGAGTTCGTAATCAAGGCCTCGGCAAACTACAAGCGCTACCCGCTACTCAAGAATGGCCACGTCTCGTTTCAGGCCCGGCATACTGTGCACACGTTCGTGAACTCGGAAGGGTCGCGGCTGATCCAGTGCCGACCGTACTTCTCGATGACTTTGTACTTCTGGTACCTGTCCGAGAAGGGCGACGCCCTGCCGTACTCGCACTCCATTCTGGTTTCCGACCCGACAGAGCTGCCGGACCTTGCTGCAACCCGGAAGACGATTCGCAACTGCTACGCCCTTCTCGAGCGGCTTGCTGCGGCTCCAACAGTGCGCTCGTTCTCGGGGCCCGTGCTGCTCGATCCGATCCCGGCCGGGCTGATGATCCACGAGGCAGTCGGGCATCGACTCGAAGGCAGCCGCTTGCTGTCGACCGGTGAAGGGCAGACGTTTCGAGACTCGGTCGGACAACAGGTGCTCCCTGAGTTCTTGACGATGCGCGACGACCCCACCGTGCAACAGTTCGACGGCAAGAGCCTCGTCGGTCACTACAAGTACGACGACGAAGGAACACCTGCCAGTAACGCACAACTCATCGAGCGCGGTGTGTTGCGTGGGTTCCTGACGTCACGCACACCGATCTATCGCAAACACGAGTCGAATGGTCATGCCCGGAGCCGTTACCACCAACGCTGCATCAGCCGCATGGGCAACACCATCGTCGAATCGCATGATGGACTCGACGACAAACAGCTAAGGGCCGCTTTCATCGAAGAGATCAAACGTCAGGGCGTCCCCTACGGGGTGCGAATCATCGAGGCCTCCGGCGGCGAAACAGCCACGGGCTCGTACGACTTCCAGGCGTTCTTGGGTGAAATCAACGTCGCATCTCGAGTCTATCCGGATGGCCGCGAGGAGCTGATCCGGGGAGTCGACTTCGTCGGCACACCGCTGAACGCGATCCGCAACATCATCGCAGCGGGCAAAGAATACGGTGTCGACAACGCCTACTGCGGCGCTGAGTCCGGCTTCGTCCCTGTGACGACGATCTCGCCGTCGCTGCTCGTGTCGGAGCTGGAGCTGCAGAGCAAGTCGGAGACACCGTACACGCAGTACGTCTACCCGATGCCGTGGGAGCAGAACGGGAAAGAGTAGCCATGCGAAGCGCTGTCGCTGCGTGGCTGCGCGTCGTTGCGGTGACGATCGCCGTTGCGTGGCACGCAGCCACCTACGCCGCCCCGGAACATCACCTCGCCCCGCCTGCGCTCGTAATCAGCGAGGTGATGGCTGCGAACCGTACGACACTGCTCGACGAAGATGGCGATAGTCCCGATTGGATCGAACTGTACAACCCGACAGCTGCGGCCGTGACGCTGCGCGGCTATGCGCTGAGTGACAGCGCGCGCAGCCCGCGCAAATGGCTGTTCCCAGAAGGACTCTCGATCGCTGCGAATTCCTACCTTCTACTGTGTGCGTCTGGCAAGGATCGCCTCGTCGCCGACAAAGAGCCACTTCAGTTGCGCGCCCATACGAACTTCCGCCTGAATCGGCGACAAGAGTCCGTGCTCCTGACGGACCCCAGCGGCACGATCGTCGATCAACTCTCGTGGCGAGAGGCGCAGGTGACCGATCGCAGCTGTGGGCGAGCGAACCCTGGCGAACCGCTGCTGTACTACCTCGTACCGACACCAGGGACCGCGAACAGCCACCTCACGACAGCAACGCCGCCACCGCAGGAAGTCGTCGTACTTCCCCAGAGCCGACGCTTCGAAGAATCGCTGGCCGTCGAGGTCCAAGACCGGCTGCGATTCGACGGCGTGGTCTATCGCTACGCACTCGGCGGCGCGTCGCCATCAGGGGCGTCTCCCGCACTGCCAGAAGTCGACGGGAAGCGGGTGTACGGCTGCACGAACAGCACCGTGTTCCGGGTTGCAGGATTCGTCGGCGCACAGCAGGTGACGCAAGTCACTGACCGCACCTACCTCAACGAACCGCTGGTCAACAACGTCGAGCTCCCACTGCTAACGTTGGTCGTCGCACCGAAAGATCTCGACCACCTCTACGCCAACTATCTCAGCAGGGGTAAGGAGTACGAAGTCCCAACGACTCTCGAGATCTGGGATCATGACTTTCGCTGCCAGCACCGGCAGCTGTGCGGGCTACGCTTTCAGGGAGGCGGCGGACGCTCCAACGAACGCGCGCGGAAGATCTCCTATCGTTTGCGCTTCGATCGCGAGTACGGCGGACGGTCAGCGTTGCAGCACCCGCTGTTCGCCGCCATCAGCGAAGACTTCGATCACCTAATGCTGCGCGCCAGCAACCTCGACTCGTTCGCTGCGTTCGGCACGATGATTCGCGATCAGGTCGTGCGCGACTTGCACGCATCGATCGGCGCGCTCAGCCTGCGCGGGACCTTCCGCAACCTGGTCGTCAACGGTGAGTACCGTGGCATCTACAGCGTTATCGAGCGACCTACCGCGGCCTACTTCGCCAGCCACTCGCCGAACGGTCCAGCGGGGTGGGACGTCATCAAAGACGGCCTTGCCATCGACGGTGACCGCACGCGTTGGGACGAATTCTTGGCCTTCGTCGAGAAGAACGACTTCAGAGCCAGCAAGCACTACGAACAGCTGCAGCGTCGACTCGACGTGGGCGCGTTCACCGACTACGTGTTGTTGAACACGTGGGCCGGTAACTGGGACTGGCCGCACCACAACACGATTGTCTATCGGCCACACACAGCAGCAGGAAAATGGCGCTTCTTGTCGTGGGATGTGGAGGCCAGCTTTCCGATCTCGCACGTCGAGATCGACAACTTCGGAGCGTTGTTCGTGGCGGTCGATCACAAGACTCCAATTCCACGAGGCGCGATCGAAACACCTGTGAGCAAGATCCTTCGCGCCTTGCTTGCCAACGCCGACTACCGCGATCTGTTCATTGCGAAGTACCAAGCGCTCTTTGATGGCGTCCTGGCCGAAGCGGCCGCGATCCGCGCGATCCAGGCCCGCGCCGCAGAGATCCGACCAGACATCGATGTCGAAGTCCGAATCCCTGGCAGCAAGCAGAGGGTACGGACGTGGGAGCATGCGGTCGATCGAGCCATCGATTTCGTCAAGCGGCGGTTGCGGGTGTTCGCGACGGACGTGTGGCGGCGGCCAGAGTTCGACCACCCGCGCATCTACGACACGAGTCGCAGTACAGTCTCTCCGGGAGAGTGGTTGCCGATAAGGGGCGGCGACTTGCAAGCAACCCACCAACTGCGGATGGACGGCGCGTTGCTGCAAGCGAAGTACGTGTCTCCCGGTGAGATCCGAATCCTCGTGCCACCGGTAGATCCCGAACGCGCACAGCGGGCCATTACGCTGCACGGTTCAGATGGCGCTTTGCTGTGGCAGCTCCACTTCTCGCTCACGGTGTCGGCCCAGAGTCGATAGCAATGAGCGAATAGAACACGGGCAGATAGAACAACGGGCAGGCAGCCAGGCGGACTCGAGCGAGGCTACGGCAGCACCGGCGCGCTCGCCGAGCCAACCAGCATATCCTCGGTAGGCACCAGCAAGATCGGCTCGCTACGCGAGGTTGTCACCTCGTTCATCGCCTCTGACGCTGCTTGCGCGGCCGGGGTCGTCAACTCTGCTCGTTCCCAAGCCTGCTGGTCGGGCCAGCAAGCGTACGCGGCCCAGCTGCCATCGACATTGCGATGCAAGCGCGACCCCAAGCCCCCTTGCGTGGCGCGAAACTCCTTGGTGACAACCTTCCATGCCGCTGTGAAACGCTCCTCGGCTTCTGGCGCCAGCGTCCAGCGATAAACGACGGCGAAACCGGGCAGTTTGGCGGCGGTCGTCACTTGATGGGCGGACTGAAACAGAACGCCGCCGGTGAGAAACAGCAACGCCCATTGCCCAGGCACCTCGAGCAGCAGAGTCGCGATGCCCATGACGATGCCCCATGCAAAACAGGCGCCACGACTGCGCTCGCGGGCGCGAGCGCCGTGAAACACCGCACCGATCAAAGCTGCGCCAAAGTAGAAGAACACCAGAAAAACACAACGGACCAGCAGGTCGCTTGCATAGTCGCCCACCGCCGTAGCTTCGGCGGATTCATCCAACCGCAGCGTTTCGACAATCGCCCAACCGACCACCCAAGCGAAGTGAAGCGTGAGTTCGCCAAGAGGCGCAAACAGATAGCGCAAGATCCCTCCTATCGAGACGAGTGCTCAGGGATCGTCGCTGGTCATTGGAAGAAGAACAACGCCTATCGCCCGCTAACAACTAGGGAAGTTGAAGCAGGTCAAGCTATCGCTGGTCGGATCCCCGCCGCAGGCCCCGACTGGTGCCGGCAACGGCA